>ONKY01000145.1 GCA_900318585.1 uncultured Prevotellaceae bacterium | reverse complement strand
CCTCTTGTCGGATTCGAACCAACGACCCCGAGATTACAAATCACGTGCTCTGGCCAACTGAGCTAAAGAGGCTTTTCGAAGCAGCCGTCCTCTTTTCAGATTTACGACCTGTTGGAAAACGGCTGCAAAGGTAAGCATTATTTTTGAATTACCAAAACTTTTCGCAGTTTTTTTTAGTAATTTCTCAATTTTTCCTTGAATTTCTGCAGTTGTGCGCGCATCGAATCGACGCAAAGGTCGGTTCCTTCTTCAAATGTATCACATGTCTTCTCTACGAACAGTGTACTTCCAGGCACGGCCACAGAGAGGCTTACTTCCTTATTCTGGGCGGTGGCGGGCTTCACAACTTTCAATTGCACCTCTACTTTCTGTATGTCTTCAAATGATTTCTCTAACTTGGCGACCTTCTTCTCGATGAACGCCTGTAACTTCTCGGTAGCGTCGAAGTGAATCGACTGAATCTTAATTTCCATAGTTACCTCCTATTTTTTTTAATAGTTAATAATATAAGGTTATGCCCTTGGGTGGGCGTCTTTGTAAACTCGTTTCAGTTGCTCGAACGTGGTGTGCGTGTAGATTTGCGTCGTGCTGACGCTCTCGTGTCCGAGCAGCGTCTTGACTTCCTCCAAGCTGGCACCGTTGTTGAGCATCGCCGTGGCGAAGGTGTGTCTCAGCACGTGGGGTGAGCGTTTCTTGATGGAGGTGACCGTCGACAGGTTGGTGTGTACTGTCTCGTACACCTGCTTGCGTCCGATGCGCTTGCCCTTCTTGGTAATGAACAGTGCGTCGGAGAGTCTGTCCACCTGCTCGTCTCTCACCTGTATGTACGTCTTAAGCTGTTCCTCCAGTTCGTTTCCGAACGGTATGACCCTCTGCTTGTTGCGCTTGCCGGTAACCTTAAGGCTGTGTTGTGCGAAGTCCAGGTCGCCGTCGTTCATCCCTATCAGTTCTGCCAGGCGAATGCCCGTCTCATAAAATAACATAAGGATTGCGCGCGTGCGTACATTAATAAAAGTATCCCCCTCGGCCTCGGCTTCTGCAGGCATTGTGTCGAGCAGCCTGTCCATTTCGTTCTCCCTAAGGAATTGCGGCAGGGGCTTTGCCTTTTTGGGGCCTGTGATAAGGTGGGCGGGATCCTTTTCCACCAGTTTGCGGGAAAGTGCGAAACGATAGAATGAGCGCAACGATGACAGACAAGTGTTTACCGTGGTGGCTTTCACTCCTCTGTCCATCATGCTCTCCATCCAGTCACGTATTACATCGGCGTCTGCCGACCGAAGTGTCTGGCCTTCCAGTTCCTCCAGATATGTCTCGAAGTCACGTAGACTCCGTCCGTAGGTATCTATGGTGCGGTTACTCGCATTCCGCTCGTATCGCAGGTAGTTCAGGAACTGTTCTATCATGGTCTTTTCCCGTTTACTCGTTTCTGGCGACGAATTTACGGAAATTATTCGAAACTACCAAATTTTTTAAGGAACTTTTTTATAATTCCTCTTCCGTACGGAGCTTCTGTACGTAAATGGCGTGTTCCATCTTCAGGCGCTTCAGTACAGAGGGCTTGTCAAACTGCTGGCGGCGACGGAGTTCCTTCACCACGCCTGTTTTCTCAAACTTTCTCTTGAACTTCTTGAGGGCTCTTTCGATGTTCTCGCCTTCCTTTACTGGTACAATAATCATTTTGTTTTGTTTTTAATATTTTTAATTGTTAAACTTATGCTTTTTGGCCAGTTGCCACAAAAGCGGGTGCAAAGGTACAACTTATTTGCCAAACTACCAAGTTTTTAGCCAATTTTTTGCAAAATTATCAAACAGTGGCGGGTGGACGGGGCTGGAGAGTAGGGGGAGGGTAAGCCAGTGCTTAGGCGGCGTAAACTGCTTTAGTGTCGCAAACCAGTGCTTTAGAATCGTAAAGCACTGGTTTAGGAAAAATACTCGGTACTTTAGAAATGATACTCGGTGCTTTAGGATTTGTACGCGGTGAGTATCGGAACAGGAGTTAGCGGCGCTTCAAGTACTTCCGGCCGTTCATGATGTAGAGCCCTGGGCGTTGGGGCTTTCCGCTGATGCGCTGTCCCTGGAGGTTATAGACGGCGGAGGGTAGGGTATTGTGTGCTTCCACCTCCCTGACAGCATTGGTGCCGCATTGCAGGAAACGCTTCAGCTCATAGAGGGCGGCGTATGGCTTGCCCGTGTTGTGATCATAGAGGGCGGCGTTCCACCAGCTGCTGGTCACGCCTTTGTTGCCGTTGTCCTCCGGCCACCACCAGAACAGGCCGTTTACCTCGTCGTGACTACTTAGCATCTCAATCAGGTCGGCGGTGAACTTGCGCTGTCCCTCCTCGCTGTAGGGGTAGGTGGCGGTGTAGTTGTAGGAGCCGCCGATGGACCAGGCATAGCTGTAGCCCGTCTCGACTATCATGATTTTCTTCCCGTATTGCTTTCCTTTCACCGTGTTGAGGGCAGACTCCAAGGTGGCAATGTTGCCGTGGTGCTCAGGATAGTAGCTCAGTCCGATGATATCGTAGTCTACTCCGCCCTTATGCATGCGATCCAGAAAGTCGGTCAGTACGCTGGGCTTTGCCGCACGCTCGCTGTGCAGGATAATCTGTGCCTCTGGGCACGTCTCCCGACAGGCTTTGCCTGCCTGCTTGAGCAGGGTGATGAAGCGCGACCAGTTGGCTGCCGACGAAGTGGTGTAACAGCGGTTGGTAGAGTTGCTCTTGACGTTAGCCTCTGTACCCCAGAGCATTCCGTAGGAAATCTCGTTACCCGTCTGGATGAAATCCGGCTTGGCGCCTGCTGCTGTCATCTGCTGCAGGCAGTCCTTCGTGTATTCATAGATTTTCTCGTTCAGCTGCTCGTCGTTTAGCGTCTTCCATGCGTCCGGTGTCCATTGTTTGCCAGGGTCTGCCCATGTGTCGCTGTAGTGGAAGTCGAGCATCAACTGCAGTCCTGCATCCTTGATACGCTTGCCGAGTTTCTTTACGTAGTCCAGGTCTTGGCACACGGCCTTGTCCTTGTCCTTGGAGGGGTCTACGAAGAGGCGTACACGCATGGCATTCATACCTTCCTGCTTGAAGAACGCAATGACGTCCTGCACGGTGGCGCCGTCCTGATTCTTATACGCCACTCCTGCCTCTTCGTATTTCGGCAACATGGAGATGTCGCCACCAACGAAGAGCTGGGCGGTACAGACAGTCGACAGGCTGAGCAACAGCGAGAGAACAGACAGTAGACGTTTCATAATACTTCTTTTTTCTTATACAATGGGCAACGAGAGGCCGCAGATTTTCTGGTATTCGTCCAGGGCGTAGACGTCGGTCATACCTGAGATATAGTCAATGACCGCCATGAGTCGCTCCTCCAGGTCGGACGACTGGATGGCGTACTGGCTGCTGACACGGCAGATGAGCTGTTGCGAGTAGTAGCGCTCCGGGTGCATGATGGCGCCAACCATCTGCTGCATCAGCGTTTCCATGATCTTGTAACCCGACAACTCCACGTCGAGGACGGGCTTGCTGCGGTAGATCATGCGGCGCGACAGGTCGACGCACTGGCGGTAAGCCTCTTGGGGCTGGTCGCTGATATGGTCGACGAGGGCTCCCTGGAACTGCCCGGCGAGAATCGTTTCCTCGTTCTCCACGAACACCCGCACACACTCGTTTTCCAGTTTGCCAATGACACGTGCCCGCATATAGACAACCTTTTCGTTGTCGTCGGTCAGCCCCTCTTCCTCGATACGGCGGAGAATCTGCTGGCGGTCGTCCTCGTCGAAAAATCCAAGCAGGAGCCGAGAGGTATCCTCAAAGGAGAGAATCTTCAGCTTGTGGGCATCCTCTAAGTCCATGATTTCGTAGCAGATGTCGTCGGCAGCTTCCACGAGGTAGACCAGCGGGTGTCGAACGTATCGTAGCGGTTCGCCCGGCTCAGAGGTGCAGATGATGCCCAGCTCGTCGGCTATCCTTCGGAAGTAGTCCTTCTCTGAGGTGAAGAAGCCGAACTTCCCCTTCTTCGTTGCCGCCGACGAGGAGAACGGGTATTTTACGATGCTGGCCAGCATGGAGTAGGTCATCACGAAACCGCCCTGGCGACGTCCCTCGAACTGGTGTGTCAGCAGGCGAAAGGCGTTGGCATTGCCCTCGAAGTGAGTGATGTCGTCCCAGAACTGGTGGCTCACCTGGCGTTGGAGGTCGCCGCCCGGCCCCTCGGTGAAGAAAGTCTGGATGGCCTTCTCTCCGGAATGACCGAAGGGCGGATTGCCCATATCGTGTGCCAGACAGGCGGCGGCAACAATCTGTCCGATTTCCGGAAAGAGCGTCTCCTGCAGTTCCGGGTGTTTTGCAGTCAGCTGTCGTGCCACGTCGTTGCCTAACGACATGCCCACGCTGGCCACCTCTAAGGAGTGGGTCAGGCGGTTGTGGACAAAGACGCTGCCGGGCAGGGGAAACACCTGCGTCTTGTTCTGAAGACGGCGGAAAGGGGCCGAGAAAATCAGCCGGTCATAGTCGCGTTTGAACTCCGTGCGGTCATCATGACGGCCGGGGTGACGATGCTCCTGTCCGAGCCGTTTATTGGAAATCAATTGCTGCCAATTCATCATAATTGAGTGCAAAAGTAGTGAAAATACTTGAATTTGCAACTTTTTCCGCCGAAAATTATGGATAATTCAGCAGAATTGAGTAACTTTGCACTCATAATTGATCAATTATGCTAAAAATTAATGTAATTAACAGGGGCCATCAGCCCCTGCCCCGCTATGCCACAGTGCAGAGTGCGGGCATGGACTTGCGTGCCAACTTGGATGAACCTATCACGCTTCAGCCCATGGAACGCAGGCTCATCCCCACGGGGCTATACATGGCGCTGCCACCCGGCTACGAGGCTCAGGTGCGTCCACGTAGCGGACTGGCACTGAAGAAGGGCATCACTGTGCTCAACTCGCCCGGAACGATCGATGCCGACTATCGTGGCGAGATTGGCGTTTTGCTCATTAACCTGTCACAGGAGCCCTTCGTCGTCAATGACGGCGAGCGTATCGCCCAGATGATCATTGCACGCCACGAGCAAGGCGATTTCATCGAAGTGGAAGTGCTCGACGAGACTGAACGGGGCGCTGGTGGCTATGGGCACACAGGCGTGAAGTGAGGGTTTAGTAGTGTGAGGTAAGAGAATTGTTTTACGTATGAAACGGACTTGGATATCTGCAATCATTTGGATGATAGGCCTGACCTGTTTGGCTCAGGCCGGTCCGGATAGTCCGCATACTTCTCCCCCCTCAGCTCTCACCTCTGAAAACAGCTACGACTATTTCTTCCTCGAAGCGATGGTGCAGCGGCAGAAAGGCAACGACGACTCAGCCTTTGATCTGTTGCGCCACTGCCTGCAGCTGAAGCCCGACGCGCCTGAGACCTATTACTATCTGGCACAGTACTATTCGGCTATGAAGGACCAGGAGCGCACGCTGCAGTACGTGAAGCGTGCTGCAGAGCTCAGCCCTGACGAACCGACATTCCTTGAGACGCTGGCACAACTCTACATCGGTAGCCGGCAGTACGAGAAGGCTACGGACGCCATCGAGGAACTCTACGCGCATCATAAGGATCGCGACGACCTCTTGGATATGCTCTTCCGACTCTACCAGGAGCAGAAACGGTACGACGAGGCCATCCGCACACTCGACCTGATGGAGAGTATCGGTGGCAAGAGCGAACGACTGTCGTACGCAAAGAGTGAGATTTATACGGCCATGGGCAATAGCAAGGCGGCCATCGGTGAGATGGAAGCGCTGGCCAAGCAGTATCCCAACGACCTGAACTACCTGGGTCGCTACGCCGATATGCTGCTGATGAACGACCAGGAGAAACGCGCCGTGGAAATCTACGACCGCATCCTGAAAGAGGAACCAAACAACGTCCGCGCACAAGCATCCATGCTGACCTACTACCGCGTACAGCAGGATACGGCGGCGGTGGAGCAGATGACTGAGCGAATCCTCCTGAACAAGAATACGACAGCCGCGCAGAAGACCTATCTGCTGCGCCAGATGATTTCCGAGAACGAGGACCAGGGCGGTGACAGCACGCAGGTGCTCGCCATGCTTCGCAAGCTGATGACGCCCAAGCCGCTCGACGTTGACATCGCCTCGCTCTGCGTGGCCTACATGGACCTGAAGCAGATGCCGCGCGACAGCATCAAGCCCGTGCTCAGGCGGATACTCGACGTACAGCCCGACAATGCGTCGGCGCGCCTGCAGCTGGTCAGTTACGCTTGGACGGAGAAAGACATGGACCGCATCATCACTCTCTGCAAGCAGGCACGGCAGTACAACCCTGACGAGATGGCGTTTTACTATTATCAGGGCATGGCCTACTACCAGAAGGACGAGAAGGACGAGGCCCTCAGCGCATTCCAGAACGGCATCGGCGTCATCAACGAGAACAGTAACCCGGAGATTGTCAGTGACTTCTACTCGGTCATGGGCGACCTGCTCCACCAGAAGGGACTGGCCCGGGAGGCCTTCGCAGCCTACGACTCCTGTCTGGTGTGGAAGGAAGACAACATTATGTGCCTGAACAACTACGCCTACTACCTTAGCGAACTGGGCGAGAAACTCACCAAGGCGGAGGAGATGAGCCAGAAGACCATCAAGGCCGAGCCGAAGAACTCTACCTACCTTGATACCTATGCGTGGATTCTGTTTATGCAGAAGCGCTATGCCGAGGCAAAAATCTATATTGACCAGGCCCTGCAGAACAAGGTGGACTCTATGGATAACTCCGTCATACTGGAACATGCCGGCGACATCTACGCGCAGTCGGGAGAGACAGCTCAGGCTGTACAGCTCTGGCAGGAAGCATTGCAGAACAGGCCTGAGGAAAAGATACTCATCAGGAAAATCAAACTTAAAAAATATATCAAAGAATGAAGACATCAAGCATTTTGAGGATTGCCGTACTGGCAATGCCGTTGATCCTTGCATCCTGCGGATCAAAGAAGAAAGTTGTTGAGCAGCAAGCTGCTGAGAAGACCGTCAAGACCGTAACCACTACGGGAGCATCTATGGAGTTCCTCAAGAACGTAAACGAAAACGTCCAGTCGAGCAGATTCTTCACCTCGAAGGTTAAATTCACTGTGGAAGTGGGCGATCAGAACATCACACTTACCGGAAACCTGAGGATGAAACGCGACGACGTCATTCGTATGCAGCTCATGGCCTTTGGATTCGTTGAGGCAGCGCGCTTAGAGTTCACGAAGGACTATGTCCTCATCATGGACCGCATCAACAAGCAATACATCATGCAGCCCTATGTGCAGGTGGACTTCCTGCGCAACAGCGGCATTAACTTCTACACGTTGCAGGCCCTCTTCTGGAACGAGCTGTTCATCCCCAATCGTCCCAGTGTCACTACGGAAGACCTGCAGAAGTTCACCACACATTTAGACAGCGGCGACGGCATCATCCTTTATGAGGACGACAAGATGACCTACAGCTGGCTGGCTGATGAGCGCTTGGCTCGCATCAACATGGCCAACATCCTCTACAAGGATCGTCTCAACGGAAACTCACAGCTGAATTGGGACTATCAAGACTTCCAGCTGTTGGATGAGGACGTCAACAATAAGGTGTTCCCGACACTGATGAACATCTCGTTGAACACTCCCAAGAACAAGGAGGTAAAACTGCGCATGAAGCTGAGCTACGTTGGCGAAGAAACGGGCTGGGAAGAGCATACGCAGGTGTCGAGCAAGTATCGTGAGGTCAGCATTGACGAGATGCTCAAGCGCTTCATGGCTCTGTAAGCGTAGAGAGGTGAGTGGAGAGAGGTAAGAGGTGAAGAAACTTTTACTCTTGATAATGATAGCTGTAGCCACGTTCTCTGGAACGCTGGCTCCAGCTGTTTTTGCACAGCAAGCAAAAAAGAAGCCACAAACCACCCAGAAGAAGCAGTCGGCTGTCAAGAAATCCCAGCCGGCCAAGAAATCCCAGCCGGCAAAGAAAGCACAGACGACCAAAAGGAAAACGCAAACTTCCAAATCGAAAACGGCGACAGCCAAGAAACCTTCTGACAAGGAGAAGAGTCAGGCTGCACAGGCACCGACGGTAAAGAAGTTGCAAAACGAGCGCCAGCAGGTGCAGAAGAAGTTGCGTGAGCAGGAGAACAGACTGCGTGAGAACGAGCGCAACGTGAAGCAACGCCTCCACAACCTGATGATGCTGAACAATGAGATAGCCGACAAGCAGAAAACCATCGACACCATCCGTCAGGACATCGGCGTGCTTGACGGCAGCATCACACGCCTGAACGCAGAACTGGACACACTGCAACAGCAGTTAGATGAGCGCAAGCAGAGTTATAAGAAGTCCATGAGCTATATGCGACGCAACCGCAGTGCGGAGAGCAAGCTCATGTTTATCTTCAGTGCCAAGAACTTCACGCAGATGTACCGCCGACAACGCTTCGTAAGAGAATATGCCGCCTACCAGCGCGCACAGGGCGAGGCTGTCAAGGTGAAACAGGAGGAGGTGACACAGAAGACCGAAGAGCTCAAGAAAGCCAAGCGCCAGAAAGATGACCTCCTATACAAGGGCGTACAGGAGCACCGACTGTTGGAAGGCAAGCAGAGCGAGCAGCAGCAGGTGGTCAACACCCTACAGAAAGAACAGAGGACCATTCAGGCGCTGATAGCAGAACAGCGTAAGAAGGATGCTGCACTTAATGCGCAGATTGACCGCCTGATAGCCGAAGAGATAGCCAAGGCACGTGCGCGTGCCGAGGCGGAGGCCAAACGTAAGGCCGCTGAAGAGGAGGCCAAGAAACGCGCCGAGGAACTGGCTCGAAAGAAAGCTGCCGCCGAGGCTGCCCGTCGCGAGAATGAACGCCGCATTGCCGAGGCGAAGGCTCGCGAGGCTAAGCTGAAGGAAGAGGCCAAGGCGGCTGCCCGCAAGAGTGCCGCTGAGAAAGCCCGCGCCGAACGGGCGGCACGCGACGCCGAGAATGCTCGCCGCGATGCGGAGCGACGTGCTGAGCAGGAAGCCAAGGCACGCGAGAAAGAGATTGCCGAGGTAAAGCGATCGTCGACCGAAGTGTTCACTGTATCTTCTGAAGACCGGCGCCTCAGCGGAAACTTTGAAAGCAACCGCGGACGTCTGCCTATGCCCATTACCGGACCGTACCGCATTGTTAGCCACTTCGGGCAGTATAACGTGGAGGGACTCAAAGGCGTCACCCTCGACAACAAGGGTATCAACCTCAAAGGCCAGGCCGGTGCCAAGGCTCGCAGTATCTTCGACGGTGAAGTCAGTGCTGTCTTCGGCTTTGGCAGCACGAAGGTGGTGATGGTGCGCCACGGCAGCTACATCTCCGTCTATTGCAACCTTGCCTCTGTGAGTGTGACACGTGGCCAGAAGGTCAGCACCCGCCAGGTGCTTGGAGCATTGACCGGCGACAACATCCTCCAGTTCCAGCTCCGCCGCGAGACGGCTAAGCTCAATCCCGAAAAGTGGCTCGGCCGCTAAACCAGCTTTTCCCCTACACTCTATACTATAAACACTACACTATTAACTTTAAAGATCATGTACTCTCCTTCCCCCAATCGTTACGACGACAGCAGTATGCAATATGCTCGCTGTGGCAATTCCGGCGTCCTGCTACCTAAGGTAAGCTTAGGCTTCTGGCACAACTTTGGCGGCTTTGACCCCTTCGAGCGTAGTCGCGCCATCACCCGTTATGCCTTCGACCACGGCATCACCCACTTTGACCTGGCCAACAACTACGGCCCTCCCTACGGCTCTGCCGAGGATACGATGGGGCGGCTCATGGACGAAGACTTCCGTCCCTTCCGCGACGAGCTGTTCATCTCCACCAAGGCGGGCTACGACATGTGGCCTGGTCCTTACGGCAACTGGGGGGCGCGCAAGTATATCATGGCCTCGCTCGACCAGAGCCTGCGCCGCATGAAGCTCGATTATGTAGATCTGTTCTATAGCCACCGCTACGACCCGGACACACCGCTTGAAGAGACGCTGCAGGCTTTGGTCGACGTTGTGCGACAGGGCAAGGCTCTCTACGTAGGCATTTCCCGCTGGCCGCTCGAAGCAACCCGCTTCGCGTACATATATTTAAAAGAGCGCGACGTACCCCTGCTCATCTATCAGGGACGCCTCAATATGCTCGACCGCGAACCTCAGGAGGAGGGCATCATGGACTTCTGTGCCGACAACGGCGTTGGCTTCATCTCTTTCTCGCCCTTGGCGCAGGGGCTGCTCACCGACCGTTATCTTCACGGCATACCTGACGATTCCCGTATGTCTAAGGGAAAGTTCCTGAAGAAGGACATGCTCACACCTGAACTGCTGGAAAAGCTGCAACGATACAATGCTTTTGCAGAAAGCCGCAGCGAGACACTGGCCGAAATGGCTCTCGCCTGGATTCTCAACCAACGCGGTGTCACCTCTGTCCTTGTCGGCGCCAGTTCTACGGAGCAGCTCGCCAAGAACCTGAAGTGCATTACCGCTCAGCCATTCAGCGAAAACTTATAAATAATAAATCCCGAAAGTGCGAGGCTTTCGGGATTATTCTTCTGCTAAGGCCTTGTCTGGCCTTCGCCCTCAATGAGCCACTTGTAGGTACAGATTTCCTCGAGCGCCATAGGACCGCGGGGACCAAGCTTCTGCGTGGAGATGCCAATCTCTGCGCCGAGGCCGAACTGTGCTCCGTCGGTGAACGAGGTCGGCGCATTCCAATAGACGCAGGCGGCATCGACGTGAGCCTGGAACCTGCGGGCGGCGGCTTCATCCTGGGTGATGATAGCCTCGCTGTGGCCGGAACCGTTCTCGTCGATGTGGGCAAGTGCCTCGTCAAGCGAGGCAACGGTCTTGATGGCCAGTTTGTAGTCCATGAACTCCGTGCCGAAACTGTCGGCTGTGGCGTGCTCGAGAAGCGGGTACTTGCCGTCGAGTGCTGTGAAGGCTGCGGCGTCGGCATAGATGGTGACGGGCGTCTTCGCTGTGCTGTTTGTGCAACAAGCTGAACCGGCAAGCGGGGCGACGAGTTCCGGCAGGTCGCCGAGGCGGCTCTCGTGAACGAGGAGGCAGTCGAGTGCGTTGCATACACTGACGCGGCGGGTCTTGGCGTTGTTGATGATGGCGCGTCCCATCTCTATGTCGCCATCCTTGTCGAAGTAAGTGTTCACCACGCCGGCGCCCGTCTCGATAACGGGGATGCGGGTAGTGTCACGCACAAAGTCGATGAGTTTCCGTCCACCACGGGGGATGCAGAGGTCCACATAGCCCACAGCATTGAGCATTTCGCCAGTAGCCTCATGGGTGGCAGGCAGCAGGTTGACCACGTCGGGGCAGATGCTGAAACGTTCTAGTACCTCGTGAATCAGCGCCACCTCCTCGCGGTTGGAGCAGTCGGCATCCTTGCCGCCTTTCAGCACGCAGGCATTGCCGCTCTTGAAGCAGAGAGAAAAGACGTCGAACGTGACGTTCGGACGTGCTTCGTATATCATGCCGATGACTCCGAAGGGCACACTGACGCGACAGAGTCGCAGGCCGTTGGGCAGTGTCTTCTGCTTGGTGATGTGGCCGAGGGGTGAGGGTAGGGTAGCTACGTTGCGCATGTCGGCGGCTATTCCCTCCAGTCGGTTCTCCGTCAGTTGCAGACGGTCGTAGAGCGGGTTGCTCTTCTCCATCTTTGCCAGGTCCTCGGCGTTGGCCTTGAGGATTCTTTCCTGCTGACTTACAATGGCGTCGGCTACTGCCAAAAGTACCTCGTTGCGCTGTGCGTCACTCAGCAGTGCCAGACTCTTGCTGGCCCGCTTTACTCTCTCAAAAGTCTCTTTCAGTTGCATGGTATAAATTCTGTATGCGGTGTTTCGTCTTTATGTTCTATGAGGTCTGTAAGGATGTTCTCTCGCTCGCCGTTGGCGATGATGACGCGGATGCCTTCCTGCGACACTTTCGAGGCGGTGGTGTATTTCGAGTGCATACCGCCGCGTCCGAAGGCACTCTTCTCGGGCTGGATATAGTCGCTGAGGTCGCGACCGGGTGCCACCTCACGTATCAGCTCGGCGTTAGGGTCGTCGGGGTGGGTGGTAAAAATGCCGTCGATGTTCGAGAGCAGGATGAGCGTGTCGGCCTCCATCATCTGGGCGATGAGCCCCGACAGCTCGTCGTTATCCGTGAACATCAGCTCGGTGACACTGACGGTATCATTCTCGTTGACGATGGGCAGCACGTTGTTCTCCAGCATCACTGTCATACAGGCACGCTGGTTGCGGTATTGCTCGCCGGGCTGGAAGTTCTCTTTCATGGTGAGCACCTGGCCGACGTGAATGCCGAACTCGCGGAACAGGTCGTAGTAGAGCCCCACGAGTTTCACCTGGCCTACGGCCGAGAACAGCTGGCGCTGCTCCACCGAGTCGAGGCTATGGTCTATCGTCAGTTCCCGCCGTCCGCAGGCCACTGCACCCGATGATACGAGTATCACCTCAATGTCCTTCTTGCGGAGCCAAGCCACCTGGTCTACCAACGCCGACATCCGTGTCACGTCGAGCTTGCCGTCCTTTCGGGTTAGCACGTTCGAGCCTATCTTGATGACTATCCTTCTTTTCATTTTTTCAGCTTCTGCTTATGGTTTCGGCTGCAAAGGTAGTGGAAATCGAGCGAAATGCAAAATAAATCAGTATAAATTTTGTATTTCGCTCGATTTCCACTACCTTTGCACCTTACATAATAAACCAGTGAATATGGAACACAGGAAACTACGGTTCGCTCTTTTCGGCAATATTTATCAGGTCAAGAAGTCGGCCAGCATACAGAAAGTGCTGTCGTGCATAGACAACTTCGGTGGTGAGTTGTATGTGGACATGGAGTATTATTATTTCTTGAAGGACAACCAACGTCTGAACGTGAATGCGAAGCAGACGTTCACGGGCAACGACTTCGAGGCCGACTTCGTCATCTCAATGGGCGGCGACGGCACGTTCCTCAAAGCAGCCAGCAGGGTAGGGCGCAAGGAAATTCCCATTCTGGGCGTGAATATGGGGCGCCTTGGGTTCCTGGCCGATGTGAGCCCTGACGACATAGAGCATTGTATGGAGGCCCTTCACCATGATGACTTTGCCATAGAGAGCCGTGCACTGATGCTGGTGGAGGCCGACGGACAGCCGCTTGGAGAGAACAACTGTGCGCTGAACGACGTGGCTCTGCTGAAGCGCGACACGGCCTCGATGATCAGTATCCGCGCCAATATTAACGGCCAGTATCTGAACACCTATCAGGCTGACGGACTGGTGGTCTCCACGCCCACCGGCTCTACGGCCTACTCGCTGAGTAACGGTGGCCCCATCATTGTGCCTGGAACCAACGTGTTCTCCATGACAGCCGTAGCTCCCCACTCCCTGAATGTACGTCCCATTGTGCTGCCTGACTCGTCAGTGATAGAGCTGGATGTGGAGAGCCGTAGCCATAACTTCCTGGTAGCCATCGACGGCCGGTCGGAGAAGTGCAAGGAGGGCACACGCATTACTCTGCGGCGCGCTCCCTACACGGTAAAGGTGGTGAAGCGTGCCGACCATCGCTATTTCTCTACGCTGAGAGAGAAAATGATGTGGGGGGTTGATACGCGATAGTTGTTATTTGCTCGCTTATTGCATAAATTTCTCACGCTCGACAGAAAAAACAAGCTTTTTCTGTTCTCGCTTAACCGAAATTTTCGTACCTTTGCATCCGTATTGATTTATCTAAGAAGAAAACCATGAATTATCATATAGGAAAGAAAACCGTTATCAGACTGCTTGTGGCACTGATTGTCGGCTCTTCGCCCTGGGGGGCACTGTCGGCGCAGACGCTCACGGCCACCGAGCCGGTGCTCGACTGTGGTACAACGGGCTATGAAGTGCCTGTGACGGCAACGTTCCAGTTGTGGAACAAGGGGCAGCAGCCCATCAGAATTATGGAAGTACATCCCGACTGCGGCTGTACGAAGGTTCAATTCCCGAAGGAGGAGATAGCCGTCGGCGAGTCGTTCAAGGTGCTCCTTACTTACGACGGTCGGCAGTTAGGCCATTATTACAAGCAGGCCGCCGTAGTAGCCAACGGTATGGAAGAACCGCTCTATCTCGCGATGAAGGGTGTTATCCTTGCCGATATGAAGGACTACAGCGGCTCCTACCCCTTTAACATGGGCAGCCTGCTGCTGGACCACAACTACGTGGAGTTTGACGACGTGAACCGTGGCGACCAGCCGCAGCAGGAGATTTTTATTATGAACAACGGCACGAGCGTGATGCAGCCTACTGTGATGCACCTGCCTTCCTATCTGTCGGCTACGGTGACGCCACGAAGGTTGTCACCCGGTCATGCCGGTGTGGTGACGCTGACGCTGAATACAGACAAGGTTCACGGCCTGGGCCTCACGCAGACCTCCATCTATCTGGGCCAGCAGCTGGGCGAGAAGGTAAGCCCCAAAAACGAGCTGCCGGTGTCAGTAGTGCTGCTGCCCGACTTGAAGAGCCTCAGTGGCGGCCAGAAGCAGTTTGCCCCCAAACTGCAACTGTCGGCTGAAGCAGGCGACATCAAAGCCCCCGTATTGGATCTCGGCTCGTTTGAAGGCAAGACGAAGAAGCACGGCGAGATTACGCTACTTAACAGTGGACGTACAGTGCTCCGCATCTCCTCGTTGCAGATGTTCACTCCAGGGCTGAAAGTCACCTTGGGCAAGCGGGAGTTGAAGCCCGGTGAGTCGACAAAGCTGAAGGTGACAACCTATCGCGACCAGCTCAAGAAGGCGCGCTCGGCGCCCCGTGTCCTGATGATTACGAACGATCCTGACCATGCGAAGGTGACCATCAATATTAAGGTACGTTGAACATCAAAATATATGGAGCATCCTGAAAACAGCTCAGAATATGCAGGCTTGCAGGTCAACAGCGGCGTTGAGCAGCCCGCCATCATCAACCCGTATATGAATCGTGGCCGATTCCGCCGTCGCGAGTATTCCGTTGGCGACATGGTGGAAGGCATTCTGAAGGGCGACGTGACCGTCCTGTCGCAGGCCGTAACGCTCATTGAGAGTGTCAATCCCGACCACTACGCCAAGGCGCAGGAGGTTATCAACAAGTGCCTGCCCTATAGCGGCAACTCCGTCCGTGTGGGCATCAGCGGCGTGCCTGGTGCCGGCAAGTCGACGAGCATCGACGAGTTCGGTATGCACCTGCTGCGCGAGAAGGGCGGACGGTTGGCTGTGTTGGCCATCGACCCCTCCAGCGAACGCTCGAAGGGCAGCATCCTCGGCGACAAGACCCGCATGGAGAAGCTCTCGCAGCATCCCGACTCGTTCATCCGCCCTTCGCCCTCGGCAGGTTCGTTGGGTGGCGTTGCCCGCAAGACGCGTGAGACCATCATCCTCTGCGAGGCAGCTGGCTTCGACAAAATCTTTGTGGAGACAGTAGGCGTAGGACAGAGTGAGACGGCCTGCCACTCGATGGTGGACTTCTTCCTGCTCATCCAGGTAGCCGGAACGGGCGACGAGTTGCAGGGCATCAAGCGCGGCATCATGGAAATCAGCGACGGCATCGTTATCAACAAGTGCGACGGCGACAACGTTGACCGCTGCCAGATGGCGGCCACCAACTTCCGCAACGCCCTTCATTTCTTCCCCATGCCCGCCAGCGGCTGGCTGCCAAAGGTGCTCTGCTACAGCGGTTTCTACGGTACAGGCGTCAAGGAGGTGTGGGATATGATCTATGAGTATATAGATTTCGTCAAGGCCAACGGCTATTTCGGCTATCGTCGTCAGGAACAGTCCAAATACTGGATGTATGAAAGCATCAACGAGCAGCTGAAGAACTCGTTCTATCATAACCCCATCATCAGCCAGAAACTCACTGAGGCCGAGGCTGACGTGCTGGAAGGGCGCAAGACAAGCTTCATCGCTGCGCAGGACCTGCTCGACTCCTACTTCCGCTCCCTCACCTCACATCGTAATTCGTAATTCGTAATTTGTGAAGATAGAAATTGACAACGGCAGCGGCTTTTGCTTCGGTGTGACCACTGCCATCAAAAAAGCCGAAGACGAACTGGCGCAGGGACATACACTCTACTGCTTGGGCGATATCGTCCATAATGGTATGGAGTGTGAGCGTCTCCGGCAGATGGGACTTGTCACCATCGATTACGACGAGATGACCCGCCTGCACGATGTGAAGGTGCTATTGCGTGCTCATGGCGAACCGCCCGAGACCTACGAGCTGGCGCGCCGTAACAACATCGAGATCATCGATGCCACCTGCCCTGTGGTGCTACAGCTTCAGAAGAAAATCAAGAAGAATTACGAATTGCGAATGACGGATGACGAGGAGTCGCAAACTCATCATTCGGAATTTGTCATTCGTAATTCCCAAATCGTTATCTTTGGAAAGAAAGGTCACGCTGAGGTGCTGGGGCTGGTAGGCCAGACACAGGGCAATGCCATCGTCATCGAGAAGTTCGAGGAGGTGGAGAAACTCGACTTCACGCGTCCTGTCTATCTTTACTCTCAGACCACGAAGTCGCTCGACGAGTTCCACAAAATCATCGACTACATCTCCTCGCACATGTCGCCTGGCGTGGATTTCCGCAGCTTCGACACCATCTGCCGCTCCGTGGCCAACCGTATGCCGAACATCTCGCAGTTCGCCGCCCGCCACGACCTGATACTCTTCGTCTGCGGACGCAAGAGCAGTAACGGCAAGGTGCTCTTCGAGGAGTGCCAGCGCGTCAATGCCAATGCCCACCTCATAGAAGGCCCGGAAGAAATCCTGCCCGAATGGCTTAGTGGCATAGACACCATTGGCATCTGCGGTGCCACCAGCACGCCC
Source organism: uncultured Prevotellaceae bacterium (assembly GCA_900318585.1). Lineage (GTDB taxonomy): Bacteria > Bacteroidota > Bacteroidia > Bacteroidales > Bacteroidaceae > Prevotella. The sequence goes on along the minus strand of ONKY01000145.1, from coordinate 4,010 downwards.
AAGTGGCTCATGGAGAACTGCCGCGACGCCATCTATTCAATAATGCACAATTCACAATGCACAATGCACAATTCGTAATTCGTAATTCATAATTCGTAATTCATAATTCGTAACTCGTAATTCGTCATTCATAATTCGTCATTCATAATTCGTAACTCGTCATTCGTCATTCGTCATTCATAATTCGTAATCCATAATTCATAATTCGTAATTCTCGTGAAACTCATCAGCTGGAATGTAAACGGACTTCGCGCCTGCGAAGGAAAAGGATTCAGTGACATCTTCCGTCAGCTCGACGCCGACTTCTTCTGCCTGCAGGAAACCAAGATGCAGGAGGGACAGCTCGACCTCGCGTTCGAGGGCTATGACTCGTATTGGAACTATGCCGACAAGAAAGGCTACTCCGGCACCGCCATCTTCACTCGCCACAAGCCGCTCAGCGTCAGCCTCGGCATCGGCGTGGACATCCACGACCACGAGGGCCGTGTCATCACCCTGGAGATGGCCGATTTCTACCTTGTCTGCTGTTATACGCCCAACTCGCAGGACGGTCTGAAACGACTGGACTATCGTATGTCGTGGGAAGCCGACTTCCGTCAGTATCTGAAACGGCTCGACGCCGTGAAGCCCGTCATCCTGTGCGGCGACCTGAACGTGGCTCACGAGGAGATTGACATCAAGAATCCCAAGACCAACCGCCATAATGCCGGCTTCACCGACGAGGAGCGTGAGCAGTTCACCCTTCTGCTCAACAGCGGTTTCACCGACACCTTCCGATGGAAGTATCCTGAACAGGTGACCTACAGCTGGTGGTCGTACCGCTTTCAGGCGCGGCAGAAAAACGCCGGCTGGCGCATTGACTATTTCGTCTGTTCCGACCGTCTGCGTCCCCACATCGTTGATGCCAAGATCCACACAGACATTCTCGGCTCCGACCACTGCCCCGTGGCTCTCGAGCTAACGGGATTCCAGTAGGAAATTATTCACTATTCACTATTCACTTTTACCTTAACCCAGCCTGACAACACGACTGTTTGTTGAAAAAAACGGGCGGTTCGCAGAATAAATTTCCCTGCGTCCGCCCGTTTCCCTATCTTTGCACCAAAATCAAATAAAAGCAAAGAAACAATGAAACAGACAATCAGCAAACTCATCATGATGGCAGCTATGACTGCCGCCGCACTCGCCTGCTCTACCGACAGCCTTACGGACGACTGGGACCAGACCACCTGGAACACCACCAGTAGCGATGACAACAGCACCACTTCCTCCTCTGCATCCAATACCGCCCAAGGGGCTTCCACCTTGGGAGATGTCACCACGTTTGCCATCGCCTTGAACCGCTCTGCCCTCTTGGAGTCGCAGACGGTTGACAAGGATGACGATGACTACGTGGAGAATACCACGTTCACGCGTACAGTTCTTATTACATATAGCACCTCGGGCAGCGCCACCGTCAAGGGCGACACCGACGGGCTGACCGTCAGCGTCAGCGGCAATGACGTGACCGTGCGCAACACCACGACAGAAAACATCCTCTACGTGCTCAGCGGAACCACTACCGACGGCTTCTTCAAACTCTACAGCGACAAGAAGCAGGGCATACAGCTCAATGGCGTCAGCATCACCAACCCCGACGGTGCAGCCATCAACAACCAGAGCAAAAAGCGCACCTTCATCATCCTTACCGACGGTACGGAGAACAGCCTCACCGACGGCACGAAGTATACTGACGCCGTGAGTGACGAGGACATGAAGGCCTGCCTCTTCAGCGAGGGCCAACTCATCTTCAGCGGCACGGGTAGCCTCACCGTCGATGCCAACTGCAAGGCCGGCATCCGCAGCGACGACTACGTGCGCACCCTGCCTGGCGTGAACATCTACGTCGACGCCTCCTCGGGCAACGGTCTGCGTGGCAACGACGCCGTCATCATCAGCGGCGGTGTGCTCAACGTCAACGTTACCGGCACAGCCGACAAGGGCATCTCCACCGATGGCTATATCCAGGTGGACGGCGGACGCACCACCGTACTGACCAGCGGCACCTACGAGTGGGACTCTGACGACAACGATTACTCCGCCTGTGCCGGCATAAAGGCTGACAGTCTCATCACCATCAATGGCGGCGAGCTGAACCTCAAGAGTACGGGCACTGGCGGCAAGGGCATGAACTGCGACGGCGAGATTGTGGTCAACAACGGACTCGTCCGCGTCATCACCACCGGCAAGCGGCAGAAGGATTCCAAGGGTAGCACCTCGCCCAAGGGCATCAAGGCCGATGGTAACATCACCTTCAATGGTGGAGAGACGCAAGTGCGCTGCGAAGGCAGCGGCGACGGTACCGAGGGCATTGAGAGCAAGGCTGAGATCCACATCGAGGCAGGCACCGTGGAGAGTTACTGCTACGATGACGCCATCAACTCAAAGGGTGACCTCTACGTCGACGGCGGCTACGTCTACGCCCGTGCCACCAACAACGACGGCATCGACTCCAACCGCAACCTCTACCTGAACGGCGGTGTCATCATTGCCGAGGGCGGGCAGCAGCCGGAGTGCGGTATTGACGCTGCCGAGGGCTACAAGGCTTACGTCAACGGCGGCACAGTCATTGCCATCGGAGGCGGTATGCAGCAGATTGACGCCTCGTCTAAGCAGGCCAGCATTGCTGCCAGCGTCACGCAGGGCACCACCGTAGGACTGCTTGACGGCTCCACCGCCATCCTTGCCTACACGTTGCCCTCCTCGTCCACGGGCACATCTCTGATGATTTCCTCGCCTTCACTGAAGAGCGGCAGCACCTATACCCTCCGTACTGGCGTCGCAGTCTCGGGCGGCACCTCCTTCTACGGCCTCACCACCGGCTGTACCATTGGCAGCGGCTCCCAGTCGGCCAGCGTCACTGCCTCCACCTCCGTCAGCGGCTCCATGGGCGGCGGCATGGGCGGCATGAACGGTGGCATGGGTGGCGGCGGTCAGCGCCCCGGTGGCTGGTAAGATGTCTCCAGCAGGATGATGAGCAGGCAAAGAACTGCTATGGCCAGTTCCTCGCCTTTGCCCGCAAGGAGGAGAATCCCACCCCCCAACTCTCAGAGATGATTGAGAAAGCGGAAGAATTGCTGAAGTATTACGAGAAAGTAAAGGAACAGAAAGCCAAATGAAGTATTCTGCGACAGCTTGTTTTTTTATTTTGTTGTCCTAAAGTTTGGAACTTTCGGGATTTCTTTGTATATTTGCACCGACGTTGCATTATAAAGGAAAAGAAGAAACGAAATGAGTCAGCAGACGATGACACAAATCATAGCCGACTATTTCAAGACGCAGCCCGTCTTGAAAGCATGGCTCTTTGGTTCCTATGCACGTGGTGAGGAACGTGAGGATTCGGACGTAGACATATTGATTCAGCCCGAAAAGTCTGTTGGACTGTTCAAACTTAGTGGCATGCATCTTGACCTTCAAGATATGCTCCACATGGATGTTGATTTAGTTACAGAAAAGGGACTCCTTCCTTTCGCCCGTAAGAGTGTAGACCGTGACAAAATATTAATCTATGAGAGAACCGCTTAAGGACAAAACCCGTTTAGAGCATATTCTTGAAGCCATCAATCGTTTGGAGAAGTATGCAGGCAGCCTCTCAAGAAAGGAATTGGAGGCTGATGTACTCAGATATTATGGTATTGTAAAGAATATCGAGATTATTGGAGAAGCAGCCTATATGCTCTCTTCGCAATTCAAAGAGGCACACAAGGAAGTAGAGTGGCGTCCCATTTCCAACATGCGTAATTTCCTTGTTCATGAATATTTCCAGGTTGATAACGATACTGTTTGGGCTGTCATTCATGGTGATATTATTGAGTTAAAGAAACAAATTCTCAAGTATCTCGCTGAAACCAACTGGGTACAGTGGGAGAAATAATAATTAATAATTGTTGAACCCTTAAACCCCTGAATGCCTATGGGCTGAGATAGAAATATTTAGAAAAGGACATATAGGATGAACATCCACTTTTGAT
>ONKY01000146.1 GCA_900318585.1 uncultured Prevotellaceae bacterium | reverse complement strand
TGCTCGAGTGGTTGAAGAGGCACGCCTGGAAAGCGTGTAACCGGCAAAACTGGTTCGCAGGTTCGAATCCTGTTCTCTCCGCAGGAAAGTGAAAAGGATTCAAAGCTCCGAGGCAAAATAGCCGAGGGAATCCTATTCTCTCCGCAGGAATGTGAAATTCGGCACTGCCGAATTTTTTTTTAACATGACAGAACCGATGGAGAAATTGCCGAATGTGACGACTGCGTCAGAAGCACATGATGAAGTCGAGCTCCAACCTCAGGAAACACTTCAAGATACCATGCCTATTCGGCAGTGGTTTGTCGCTTTCGTTGGGCATAACACCGAGAAAAATTGCCGTGACCGTTTGAAGAAATTGGGCTATGACGCTTTCGTCGCATCTCGCGAGGAGGTTCACCGCTGGCAGAATGGAAAGCGCAAGAAGGTGGAGCGTGTTGTCATTACCAATATTGTCTTTGTTCATTGTACGGAGCAGGAGCGACGCTTCTTGGTTAATTTCCCCTTCATTAAGTACTATCTTGTGAACAGGGCTGGGAAGCCTAATGAATTTGGTGGACGTCCCTTGGCTGTCATTCCAGACAAACAGATGGACAAGCTACGTTTCATGCTTGGTAAGTCGGAGAGTCCCGTACTGTACGCAGCCTCAGATTTCTCGCTTGGTGACCATGTGCGTCTAACGGGCTGGGGATTGGAAGGCTTTGAAGGTCAGGTGGTACGTATTCCGGGTGGAAAAGGGCGATATGTAGGTATTCGCATCGATTATCTAGGCTGTGCCTACATGGAGGTAGACCCAGACTGCCTGGAGATTATTAAGTAAATGGTTAAGTATTAAAGGATTATGAATATTGCTATTGTAGGAACTGGCTATGTTGGCCTTGTAAGTGGCACATGTTTTGCAGAGATGGGTGCCAATGTGACGTGTGTGGACGTTGATACACAAAAGATTGAGAAACTCAAGAATGGCATAATGCCTATCTATGAGCCCGGATTGGAGGAACTGGTCAAGCGGAATGTGGATTATGGACGTTTGAAGTTCACGACTGACCTGACGGAGGTGTTTGACGATGTCGAGGTTGTCTTTTCTGCCGTTGGAACACCGCCGGACGAGGATGGCTCTGCAGACCTGAAATACGTGTTAGCCGTAGCACGACAGTTCGGCCAGCATATCAAGAAATATACCATCCTTGTCACAAAGTCGACGGTTCCTGTGGGTACGGCCCAGAAAGTGAAGGCTGCCATTCAGGAAGAGTTGGAAAAACGTGGTGTCAGCGTGCCATTTGACGTGGCCAGTAACCCGGAATTCTTGAAAGAGGGCGCGGCAATTAAGGACTTTATGTCACCAGACCGAGTTGTCGTCGGCACAGAGTCGGAGAAAGCTCGTGAGGTGATGACCCGTCTCTACAAGCCCTTCCTCATCAATAATTTTCGTGTCATCTTTATGGACATCCCTTCCGCAGAGATGACCAAGTATGCTGCCAATGCCATGTTGGCTACCCGTATTTCTTTCATGAACGACATCGCTAACCTCTGTGAGCGTGTCGGTGCAAATGTAGACAGCGTGCGCAAGGGTATCGGTACTGATGCCCGTATCGGCACGAAGTTCCTCTATGCAGGATGCGGTTATGGAGGCTCTTGTTTCCCCAAGGACGTGAAGGCGCTGATGCATACAGGCATTGACAATGGCTATCACATGGAAGTCATTGAGGCCGTAGAAAGAGTGAACGAACGTCAGAAATCCATTGTCTATGATAAGATTATCAAGGCTGTAGGTAATGTTAAGGGAAAGACTGTAGCCATCATCGGTCTTTCGTTCAAACCTGAGACTGACGATATGCGTGAGGCTCCTGCTCTGGTGGTGATTGATCGCCTGCTTAGCGAGGGCGCCACAGTCCGTGTGTTTGACCCTGTGGCTATGGATGAATGCCGCCGTCGTATTGGCGACAGCGTTACGTACTGCAAGAATATTTATGACGCTGCTGACGGCGCTGATGTGTTTGCTTTGCTTACTGAGTGGCGACAGTTCCGTATGCCCAGTTGGAATGTCATCCAAAAGGTGATGAATGGGAATGTCATCGTTGACGGACGTAATATTTACGATCGTCAGGAACTCGAATCTTTCGGCTTTGTTTACACAAGAATAGGCGAGAAGTATTAGATGGTTCTCTTTTTTCCACGTAATGACCGTGTATTAGTGTTTAATCATAAAGATTTTTGAGTGAAAATTTGGAGGATAGACAAAATTATACTAATTTTGCAGTCGAATTCCAAATGACTGGTATGAAAAATCCTTTCGACAAGATATTAAATTGGTATTTTAGTAAGAACTCGCTGCCTTATTGGTGCATTTTCCTGATAGACTGCGCCTTTGTAATGTTCAGCGGAGCTTTGGTCTTTTGGGTGTTCAACAAAACCGATGTTATGTATGAACACACCCTTCAGATTTTTAACACCTTGTTGTGTTTTGTCTTGTTAAGCATTCCGGGCTTCAGGCTTTTCCATACCTACTCGGGTTTTATGCGTTATGCCAGCTTTGTGGACTTGATGCGTGTGGTTTACGGTAACTGCGTAAACTTAGCTGTGGTCTTGCTGGCACAGGTGGGAATGGCAAAATTGCCTGGTGATTTGTTTGTTCACTATAATACGACCAGCATTTTCCTTACTTATCTTCTCGCCACATTGTTAATGTGGGCTCTGAGAGTGTTTGTGAAGACGCTGTATGATGTAGCCTTCTCCAATTCTCGTGCTATCCGCGTGTTGATTTATGGCACGATGACGGGAGGTGTTGGACTGGCAAAGAATGTCCAAAGCCAGCGACCACGCCGCTTTGTGGTGAAAGGCTTTATTACACATTTCAAGAAAGCGAAGCACCAGCAGATCATGGGAGAGAAGGTCTATTCGGTTGATGAAGACTTGGCTGACATCATACAGAGGAATGATATCGAGGGTGTGCTGGTGTCTCCTTACCGTACCAATGAGTTCCGTAATAACCAGCAATTGCAGGATACGATATTGGGTGCTGGAGCAAAGATTTTCATGGCTCAAAGCGCTAAGGCCCTAGATGAGGATGAGAATCAGCCACAGTCAGAAAATGACTACGATCATGTGCAGCTGAAAGAGGTTGGCGTAGAGGACTTGCTGCCTCGTGACGAGATTCGCGTGGACTTGGATTCTGTTGAAGAACTGTTGACAGGCCAACGTGTCATGATCACGGGTAGTGCTGGCTCCATCGGCTCTGAGATGGTGCGTCAGGTGGCGCAATTCAGGCCGGCAGCGATGATGCTGATTGACCAGGCAGAGACTCCTGAGCATGATCTCCGCCTGATGATGGAGAAGGATTTCCCTGCTGTTCCGACAGAGACTGTGGTTACTTCTATCTGTAAGGAAGATCGCATGGAGGAAATCTTCAAGCGTTTCAAACCGGACTATGTATTCCATGCAGCAGCCTACAAGCATGTGCCGATGATGGAGGATAATCCCAGCGAGGCTGTGCAGAACAATGTCTATGGCACGAAGGTCATTGCTGATCTGAGCGTGAAATATGGGGTAAAAAAGTTTGTCATGGTGAGCACCGACAAGGCTGTGAACCCCACTAATGTGATGGGTTGTTCGAAGCGAATCTGTGAAATTTATGTGCAGTCACTTGACCAGGCCATAAAGGAGCAGCGAATCGTGAGCCATTTGCAGACGTTGGGTAATAAGAACAGTTTTATTACTGTCTCTCAGCTTGGAAGTCCGTCAGCACGCACGCAGTTTGTGACCACTCGCTTTGGTAATGTCTTAGGTTCAAATGGCAGCGTGATACCCCTTTTCAGAGAGCAGATCAGGAAGGGTGGCCCTGTTACCGTGACTGATGAGCGCATTGTACGTTTCTTTATGTTGATTCCTGAGGCTTGCAAGTTGGTGTTGGAAGCTGGCACGAAAGGCAATGGCGGCGAAATCTTTGTCTTTGACATGGGGCAACCTGTGAAAATCTCTGATTTGGCCAACAGAATGATCAAGCTGAGTGGCGCCAAGAATATCAAAATTGAATATACTGGCCTCCGTCCGGGTGAGAAACTCTATGAAGAGGTGCTCAATGAACTCGAGGGAACCAAGCCCACGTTCCACGAGAAGATCCGCATCGCTGAGGTTCGTGAGTATGATTATGACCAGGTTTGCCGCGACGTTGATGAGCTGATCAAGATTTCTCGAAATTACGACAATATGGCAACGGTGAAAAAGATGAAGGAAATTGTACCAGAATACAAGAGCAACAATTCTGTGTATGAGAAGCTGGACCATTAAGGTTTTTTGATTCTTCCTTGAACCCCGCCCATTTACTTTGAAAACTTAAAACTGACTATGATTTATAACGAATTAGGAAAGACGGGACTAAAAGTCTCGAACTTAGGCTTCGGCGCTTCTTCGTTAGGTGGCGTATTCCACGGCATCCGCGAAGAGGAAGGGGTTGAGGCTGTGTTTACGGCTGTTGACAACGGAATTAATTTCATTGATGTGTCTCCTTATTATGGTCACCTGAAGGCAGAGATGGTGCTGGGTAAGGCACTCAAGGATATCAAACGTGACCGTTATGTGCTTTCCACCAAGGTGGGACGCTATGGCAAGGATGGTGTCAACACCTGGGACTACTCTGCTGATCGAGTTACCCGAAGTGTCTATGAGAGTATGGAACGTTTGAACGTGGACTACATAGATATTATTAATGTCCACGATGTGGAGTTCCAAGGTGACCTTCCTGGTGGGTTGCAGAAGATTGTAGATGAGACGCTGCCTGCATTGGTGAAACTCCGCGAGGAGGGTGTCGTGGGGCATGTAGGTATTACCGACTTGCAGCCAGAGAATCTGAAGTGGGTCATTGAACATTCTGCTGAGGGCACGGTGGAGAGTATCCTGAACTTCTGCCACTATAGTCTGAACGATACGATGTTGGCCGATTACCTTGGCTTCTTTGAGATGCATGGTATAGGTGTCATCAACGCTTCACCGTTCTCGATGGGCTTGCTTTCCGACCGTGGGGCTCCCGACTGGCATCCAGCTCCGAAAGATTTGCGTGATGCCTGTGCCAAGGCAGCAGCTTACTGCCGCGAGCAGGGCTATCCTATAGACAAACTGGCAATCCAGTTCTCCACAAGTCTTAATCCTCGCATTGCCACAACGCTCTTTAGTAGTGCTAATCCTAAGAATGTGCTGAAGAACATTGCGTATGTCAACGAACCGATGGATGAGCAGCTGGTGGTAAAGGTGCAGGAAATCATTGGCAACCAGATGTTCGTCAGATGGAAGAATTCGTAACTCGTAATTACCATGAATATCATTGACGCACACAGTCATCTGTGGTATACACAGGACACCAGTTGGAACGGAAAACGGATTTCGCCGTTGCCCAATGGTCGTTGCATGTTCCTTGGTGAGGAGCGACAGATGTTGCCACCGTTCATGATTGACGGTCATAACACGGCCGAGGTGTTTCTCTCTAACATGGACTATGCACAGGTGAGTGCTGCCGTGGTCGTTCAGGAGTTCATCGACGGTCTGCAGAATGACTATCTTAAAGAGGTGGTTGGGAAGTATCCCGACCGCTTCTTTGTTTGTGGCATGGCCGACTACCTGACGCCAGGTTTCCATACTCAGGCTGAGAGCCTCATCATCGAGGATGGATTCCGTGGAATGGCCATTCCTGGCCATCGACTGAAGACCGACAAAGTCCATGTTCATCTGACGGATGACGAGATGATGAGTTTGTTCAAGCTAATGGAAACCAAGGATGTGATACTCTCAATTACGTTGGCCGACGGTGACGAGCAGGTAGCGGAATTGAAAGAGGTGATAGCTGAGTGCCCCCTGTTGAAGGTGGCTATTGGTCATTTAGGCATGGCAGACCAACCGCTGACGCCACCGTGGGAGAATCAGAGTTGGCGTGAGCAGATCATGTTGGCTAGGAATGAAAATGTCATGGTAGAGACGGGTGGCATCACCTGGCTATATAATTCCGAGTTCTATCCCTTCCCCTCCGCCATTCGTGCTATCCGCGAGGCTGCTGACTTGGTGGGAATGGACAAGTTGATGTGGGGATCGGATTATCCACGGACGATTACTGCCATAACCTATCGAATGTCATATGACTTCATCACGAAGTCCGCTGAGCTTAACGATATGGAAAAGCAACAGTTGCTTGGCGATAACGCACGCCGCTTCTATGGCTTTGGTGAACTGAAAGCATTACCTTACATAAAGAACATGAGTGAATAAGATGAAAGCAATACAGATTATCGCACCTTCTGAGATGAAGGTCGTAGACTTGGAGAAGCCCCATTGCGGGGCAGGTGAAGTGCTGCTGCGTATCCAGTACGTGGGATTCTGCGGCAGCGACCTCAATACTTATCGAGGCCTAAACCCTATGGTGAAGATGCCTGTGGTGCCTGGCCATGAGATTGGTGCCGTGATAGAAGAGACGGGAGCCGACGTTCCTCAGCACCTCGTGAAGGGGATGGCCGTTACTGTCAATCCTTATACTAACTGCGGTGTGTGCCCCTCTTGTCGTAACCGTCGCTATAATGCCTGTGAACACAACGAGACCCTTGGCGTGCAGCGCTGGGGAGCTATGTGTGAATATATTGCGCTGCCTTGGCAGAAGATTATCCCCATTGGCGACATCACCGTCCAGCACGCTGCCCTCATTGAGCCTATGTCTGTCGGCTTCCATGCTGTCAGCCGGGCTCAGGTGGTCGATACCGACGTGGTGATGGTCATTGGCTGTGGCATGGTGGGCGTGGGTGCCGTTGTCCGTGCCATTATGCGTGGTGCAAAGGTGATTGCTTGCGACATGGACGACGAGAAGCTCGACATTGTGCGTGGCTTAGGTGCCGAGTACACCATCAACTCTGCCAAGGAGAATGTTCACGAGCGTCTGCAGGAGATTACCCAGGGTCGTGGTTGTGACGTGGTCATCGAGGCTGTAGGTGCTCCTGTCACCTACCAGATGGCTGTCAACGAAGTAGCTTTCACGGGCCGTGTCGTCTGCATTGGCTATGCCAAGCAGGATGTGCAGTTTACAACCAAGCTCTTTGTACAGAAGGAACTCGACATCCGTGGCTCGCGCAACGCCTTGCCCGAGGACTTCGAGGGTGTCATCCGTTACCTTCAGAAGAGCAATCCTCCCTATGACATTCTGATTTCCGGCTGTGTTCGTCCTGAACAGGCTGAGGAAGCCATGCAGCAATGGGCTGCCGCTCCTGGTAAGGTGTTCCGCATCTTGGTGGACTTTAGTTAATGCACAATTCATAATGCACAATTCATAATGCACAATGCATAATTCATAATGCACAATGCATAATTCATAACAAGACAAACTACAAATTACTAATGACAACAATGAAGAATTATCCGAAGATTGGTATCCGCCCTACTATTGATGGACGGCAGGGGGGAATCCGTGAGGGTCTGGAAGAGAAGACCATGAACTTGGCAAAGGCCGTGAAGAACCTGATAGAGAGCAACCTCCGCAATGGTGACGGCTCTAAGGTGGAGTGTGTCATTGCCGACACAACCATCGGTCGCGTGGCAGAGAGTGCTGCCTGCGCAGAGAAGTTTGAACGTGAGGGAGTAGGAAGTACCATTACTGTCACTTCCTGCTGGTGCTATGGTTCGGAGACAATGGATATGAATCCGTTGTATCCGAAAGCCGTCTGGGGATTCAATGGTACAGAGCGTCCAGGAGCAGTCTATCTGGCAGCCGTTTTGGCGGCACATGCCCAGAAAGGACTGCCAGCCTTTGGCATCTATGGTCATGATGTGCAGGACTTGGACGACAATACGATACCTGATGATGTGGCAGAGAAGATACTTCGCTTTGCGCGTGCTGCTCAGGCTGTAGCTACGATGAGAGGTAAAAGTTACCTGTCGTTGGGAAATACTTGCATGGGAATCGCAGGCTCAATCGTCAACGCCGACTTCTTCCAGGATTACTTAGGTATCCGTACAGAATATGCTGACTTGGTGGAGATACTACGCCGTGTGGACTTTGGCATCTACGACCCTGAAGAGCTGAAACGGGCTATGTCGTGGGTAGACAAGTACTGCAAGCCGCAGGAGGGTCACGACTATAACGAGGAGCGACCGCTGTTCCCTGGCACGCCCATGACTACCTTCAACGGTAAGGGTAAGGGCAAGAACCGCCAGGAGAAGGACGAGGACTGGGAGTTCACCGTGAAGTGCATGATGATTATCCGCGACCTGATGCACGGTAACCCGCGTCTGCTGGAAATGGGCTACAAAGAGGAGGCCAAGGGTCACAATGCCATCCTTGGCGGTGTGCAGGGCCAGCGCCAGTGGACAGACTATAAGCCGAACTTCGACTTCCCCGAGGCTCTGATGTGTACGTCGTTCGACTGGAACGGTATCCGTGAGGCTGATGTACTGGCTACGGAGAACGACTCGCTGAACGGCATCTCCATGCTCTTTGGCCACCTGCTGACCAATCGTGGCGTGCTGTTCTCTGACATTCGTACCTACTGGAGCCCGGAGGCCGTGAAACGCGTCACGGGTCACGTGTTGAGCGGTTTGCCTGCCCAGGGCTTTATCCATCTCATCAACAGCGGTGCTACCACGCTCGACGCCACCGGTGCTATGAACGATGCAGACGGCCAGCCTACTATGAAAGAACCGTGGAACATGACGGAGGCCGATGTGGAAGCTTGCCTGAAGGCCACGAGTTGGATGCCTGCCGACCGTGATTATTTCCGTGGTGGCGGCTATTCGTCGCACTTCCTGACAAAAGGCGGAATGCCGATGACCATGCTTCGTGTCAACATCGTGAAAGGTCTTGGCCCCGTGTTACAGTTGGCAGAGGGATGGACGGTAGACCTCGCTCCCGAGGTGAACGATATTCTGGACAAGCGTACAGACCCAACTTGGCCCACCACGTGGTTCACACCGCGTCTTGACCCCACAAAGGATGCCTTCAAGGATGTCTACTCGGTCATGAACAACTGGGGAGCCAATCACGGAGCCATCTGCTACGGTCACGTGGGTGCCGACCTGATCACACTCTGCTCCATCCTGCGTATTCCTGTTTGTATGCATAATATTCCCGATAGCGACATATTCCGCCCGGCAGCCTGGAATGCTTTCGGCATGGACAAGGAGGGCGCCGATTATCGTGCCTGTCAGAACTTTGGACCAATCTATCAATAATGGAAAAGAAACAATCACTTATCACCAAGGACGGGGTGAGCTTCCTCATCCCCTTCATCCTTGTCACGTTTTGCTTTGCCCTTTGGGGCTTTGCCAACGACATCACCAACCCCATGGTGAAAGCATTCTCGAAGATTTTCCGTATGAATGTCACCGAAGGCGCCCTTGTCCAGGTGGCATTTTACGGCGGCTACTTCTGCATGGCCTTCCCTGCTGCCATCTTCATTCGCAAGTACAGCTACAAGGCTGGCGTGCTGATGGGGCTCGGTCTGTATGCCGCAGGTGCGCTGTTGTTCTTCCCGGCCAAGACGGTGGGAGTCTATGGGTGCTTCCTGCTGGCTTACTTCATCATGACCTGCGGCCTGTCGTTTCTGGAGACCAGTTGCAACCCCTACATCCTCACGATGGGGCCCGAGGAGACTGCTACACGTCGCCTGAATATGGCGCAATGCTTCAATCCCTGCGGAAGTATCATTGGCATGTTCGTGGCCATGAACTTCATTCAGGCAAAGCTCAACCCCATGAGCAGCGATGAGCGTGCGCTATTGGGGGATGCGGAGTTTGAGGCGGTGAAGGAGGCCGACCTGAGTGTGCTCATTTCACCCTACCTGATTATTGGATTGGTCATCGTCGCCATGTTCCTCATCATCTTCTTCTCCAAGATGCCGAAGAATGGCGACCAGAGCCACGATGTTCACTTCCTGCCTACGTTGAAGCGCATCTTCGGCCTGAAGTATTATCGTGAGGGCGTTATTGCCCAGTTCTTCTATGTAGGTGCGCAAATCATGTGCTGGACCTTCATTATTCAATATGGTACGCGCGTGTTTATGGCCGAGGGTATGGGCGAACAGGAGGCTGAGGTGCTGTCACAGCGCTTCAATATCTTTGCCATGCTGTTCTTCATCTGCTCGCGCTTCCTGGCCACTTACCTGATGAAATGGCTGAAGCCCGCCCGCCTGCTCGTTATCTTCGGCGTGTTAGGCATGTTGTTCACATTGGGCGTCATCCTGTTCCAAAACCGCATGGGAGTCTATTGCTTGGTATGCGTCAGCGGCTGCATGTCGCTCATGTTTCCCACTATCTATGGCATAGCCCTTGACGGCCTCGGCGACGATGCAAAGTTCGGCGCTGCTGGCCTGATCATGGCCATCCTCGGCGGCTCTGTCCTGCCTCCGCTGCAGGCTGCTATCATTGACCAGGGTAACGTCTTCGGTGGATTCCCCGCCACCAACTTCTCCTTCATTCTTCCCCTCCTCTGTTTCGTCGTCGTAGCTATCTATGGCGCTCGGACGGTGAAGCGGTGATTGGTGACTGGTTACTGGTGAAAGGTGAAGGGTGCACCCCTCACCTTTCACCCTTCACCAACATTATTCCCTGATTTCCTCGAAAACCTCCTCGGCCAGCTGAGGCATCTGTTCATGCTGTAGTTTCTTGCGGTTGGAGTAGAACTTCAGGGCGTTGATCAATTCGGTAATGCCGTAGAGCAACGTACACCAGCCGAGTACGAACATTGCCGTGCTGACGGGTGCCAGGGGCTTGATCATGACGTATAGCCCGATGACGAGAATGACCGTGGGCAGAACGTAGAACAGGAGGGAGATGTTGCCGAAGCGGCGGGCTGCTATCAGCCCCCAGAACAGGTTGATGGCTCCTAAGATGAGCATTGCGCCGATGATATACATCAGGGCGGATACGAAGGCTGTGGGCGAGAGTGCCAGGATAAGGCCTAAGATGATGCTGCCTACACCCACTATGGGGAAAGTGGGCATAGCGCCGCTGATGAGGTGTCCCTCGGCATCATAGATTTTATACTCTCCTGCGTTTCGGCGAGCCTGGAAGTAGGCTATACACGACACAAGTCCTGAAATGAGGAACAGCACGCCGATGGCAATGGTGATGCCTGTGACGGTGTTGTCAGGAAACTTAATGAGCAGGATGCCAATGACAATGGCACAGATGGCACGGAAAACAGAGCTTTGTAGTAGTCTCATAATGTATTCTATAAAATATGTCGCAAAGTTACATAAATAATTCAGAAAAGAAGAAAGTTTTATGTAATTTTGCAGCAAAAACAGGAAAAGACATGACAACCGTATATTTGACACGCCACGGCGAGACCGTGGACAATGCCAACCAGATCATGCAAGGACAGACGCAAGGGCAGCTCAACGAGACCGGTATACGCCAGGCAGAAGAGTTGCGCAGGGAACTGTCTAGACAATCGTTCGACGCCATTGTGTCGAGCGACCTCCACCGTGCTGTGCAGACAGCAGAGATACTGGCAGAGGGTAGAGGGCTGACTGTCGTGACCACACCGCTGATGAGGGAGCGTGACTGGGGCGGTTTCACCGGACGCTACATCCCCGACCTGAAGGGCGAGCCGTGGCCTGCCGACGTGGAGTCCCTGGACGCCTTGCTTAGCAGGGCAGTGGAGTGCCTGCGCTTTTTCCGTGAGCATTATGAGGGAAAAATCGTGCTTGCCGTAGGACACGGTATCATCAACAAGGCGATACAAGCTGTGTTCTACGGCAAGCAGATGCGGGAAGTGGAGCGGATGACGAATTGTGAGGTCAGGCTCCTGAATCTTTAAATCTTCTTATCATCACTTAACGGTGTCTGCCAGAGGAGAAACCTCCGCCACGGCTGGAGCCGCCACCACCACCTCGGCTGGATGAGCCCATGCTGCGTGAACCTCCCCCACTGAAGCTGCCTGAGGAACGACCGCTGGAGCTTCCACCGAAGGAGCGGGTGCTGGAGCTGCTGGAACTTCCGCCGAAGCTACCTGAGGAGTAGCTTCTGGAGCTGCCTCCGAGGGAACGCCTGCTGGAACTGCCGCCGAGGTCGCTGCCTCCCAGTCTGCTGCTGGAACTGCTACCGAGACTGCTGCCCCCGAGGGAACGCCTGCTGGAACTGCCGCCGAGGTCGCTGCCTCCCAGTCTGCTGCTGCTGGAACTGCTACCGAGACTGCTGCCCCCGAGGGAACGCCTGCTGGAACTTCCGCCGAGGTCGCTGCCTCCCAGTCTGCTGCTGGAACCGCTACCGAGACTGCTGCCTCCGAGGGAACGGCTACTGGAACCACTTCCATAGCTGCCGTAGGAACGGCTGCCTGCGCTGCCGCTGGTACCAGCGCCTTCCAATGCACGACGGCTGGTGGAACCGCTACCGAGACCGCTACCTCCAAGTCTGCTGCTGGAGCCACTTCTAAGTCCGCTGCCTTCGAGTCTGCTGCTGGAGCTGCTGCCTCTTGAAAGCGAACGGCTGGGGGTAGTTGTCCGGCTGTTGTCATTCAGACCATTGGCAGAACGGCTCTGGCTTGGGCTGTTGCTAAAGTTGCGGCTGGGGTTGGTGGAACGCATTCCGCTGAAGTTACCGCTATTGCTGCGGTTGCCCTGTAGGCCGCGGCTGCCCTCTAAGCCACGACTGCCCTGCAGGCTGCGGCTTCCCTGAATGTCGCGGTTCGGGCGATTTATTCCCTGACCACTACGGTTGCCATCCATCCGGCTATGTCCAGAAGTTACTCGGGTAGAGCTGCTCAGACGACCTCCACGGTAGTCGCCGCGGTTGAATCCGTCGCGCATTCCGCTGTGCTGTCGGTTGCTGGCCAATGCCGGACGGAACGTGTTGGAGCGACCGTGATAGTAGCTGCGACCGCCGTTCATGTGCCAGCTGTGTCCGCCACGATAGGTGGCATAGAAATGCGGGCGTCCGAAATAGTAGTAGTCACGATGCGGATAGCGGGCATAAATGGCAAAATGCCAGTAGCCTGCGCTCCAGTAAAGCGGACGGAGGAAATAAGAGGCTGCGCGGAACATATCCCACTGCCAGCTATAGAGGATATAGCTCAGGTCGAGGTTGCGGCGCTCCCAGTAGGGACCATAAACGTCATTCACGCTCGTGACGCCCATCAGGTAGTCGAGGTTGATCTCGTACGCTGCTTCGTACTGGGCATCAGTCAAGTTGAGCTCGTAGGCCATCTTGTCGGTCAGGAACAGAGCTTCCCTGCGGGCCTGCTCATAGCTCATGGCGGAGGCAGATGCCGACATTGTCAGCAAGGCTACCAGTGCAAATAACATCTTCTTCATAGTGGTAAAAGTTTTATTTGTTCAACATTCGTTTAATATTCACGATGCAAAGAAACCCAAAATTCCTGACCTATGCAAAGGATTTTCCCTAATATGGAGAGGAAAATCCCTAAAATGACATAAATCATCTTGATTGCGCTGAGCGAGGACGGTACCGGCAGCACCATCTGAGACAAAAAAGAGTGATAAATCTGTAGGATGTGAAAGAATTATCGACGCGAGGCGACGAATCTCAGAAAATAGTTGTACCTTTGCACGCCAAACGTGAGAGTCCGCACGGAACTACGTTCGTGCAAGGGACACGATGGAACAAAATTGACCGCAATGAAGAAACTCTGTCATTACATTTCGGAATATATGGGCGTCCTGGTGCTGCTGTCGGCGATAGCGGCGCTGGCATTCCCTGGCGTGTTCAGCCAGGTGAAGCCCACGGTAATCAATCCGCTACTGGGCGTCATCATGTTCGGCATGGGACTGACCCTGCGGGCCGACGATTTCCGTATCGTGTTCAGCCGCCCGAAGGACGTCATCATCGGTTGTCTGGCTCAGTTCACCGTGATGCCGCTGCTGGCATGGACGCTGGCGCGGCTCTTTGCACTCGACGAGGCGCTGACGGTGGGCGTGGTGCTCGTGGGCTGCTGTCCCGGTGGCACGGCCTCGAACGTCATCACTTATCTGGCTAAGGGCGACCTGGCGCTGTCGGTGGGCATGACAGGCGTCAGCACCTTGCTGGCTCCCGTGCTGACACCACTGCTGGTGTTGCTGCTGGCCGGCAAGACGGTGGATGTGGACGTTACGGGCATGTTACTCAGCATTCTCTGGGTGGTCATCCTGCCCATCGTGGCGGGTCTCGTCGGTAAGCGCCTCTGGCCCCGACAGACTACGGCGGCCACCGCCTATCTTCCTGCCCTGTCTACGCTGGCCATCTGCGCCATTGTGCTCATCGTGATAGCTGCAAACGCTGCGAAGCTGATGTCGAGCGGACTCATCGTCATCCTCGTGGTGATGCTCCACAATGTCGGCGGACTGGCTGTCGGGTATGCCATCGGCACCGTGTTGGGCCTCTCGGCTGCCAAGCGCAAGGCCGTCAGCATCGAAGTGGGTATGCAGAACTCCGGCCTCGCCTCGTCGCTGGCCACGCTCCATTTCGCCGCCTATCCCATGGCCACCATCCCCGGCGCCGTGTTCAGCGTGTGGCACAACATCAGCGGTGCCATCGTCGCCCGGATATACAACTCCTTGAAAGCATAATTCAAGTTTCTGAAGTTCTTGCCTTGCAAGCGACTATAGGTCGAGCGCTTGTATTCTTGCTTTGGCAAGCGTCATTCCCGCTGTCGCGCCTACCCTGAAGTGGCTAGGCGGAGCTGATATTCGCGGGGCACAAAAATCTTCAATATTTTCTTGGAGGTTTCGTAAATAGTTTGTATCTTTGCCGACGTAACATCAATATCAATCATCATGACACAGTTAGTGATAACATTGAAAGACCAGTCGTACCTGCCCAACATCCGCCGCATTGTCAAGTCGCTGCAGGGGGTTGAAAAGGTTAGTGTACCACGCAAGAAACGCCTCTCACGTTACGAACAGTCGCTACTCGATGTCAAAGAGGGCCGCGTGTATGAGGCAAAAGACGTGGATGACCTATTCAAGCAGGTATTAGGCTAATGAAGTATCGCATCAAGTATACTGGCCAATTCAAGCGCGACATGCGTCTCTGTCAGCGCAGGGGATACGATATGCAGTTACTCCATACTGCCATTTCTATTTTGGCAGAAAAGGGTACTCTGCCTGCTGAATATCGCCCCCACGTTTTGCACGGTGAACGGAAAGACCAGTGGGAATGCCACATCCAGCCTGACTGGTTGTTCATCTGGAACCAATATGACGACGAGTTGGAATTGCTGATGCTCAATACAGGCACACATTCCGATCTCTTCGGGAAGAAATCTAAGAAATAATTGTGGTAGGTCTTATATAAGACTTTTTTTGCCCTTTTGCCTACCTTTGCAGCAGCAAACCTGTTTGAGGGGAACGAAGCCGTAAGCGTGGCCTCCGCCCGAACTTCAAGCCCCTGAAGATTGACGAGGACTTCAGCCCGGAGCGCTATGCCATCGGCGTGAGTAACGAACTGATGTGGGCGCTGGAGGGCCTTATAGGAGAGTAAAAAAGCCGAGCTTGTTCCAGTTCCAGTTGTTCCAATAAAAAAATGAGAGGGTGGAGTTGCCTTAAAGATTGTATAACTAATTAATATTTAGATAGTTATATATATTAACGGTGGTAACACCCCCTTCAAAAAACAACTGGAACAATTGGAACTGGAACGCTCAGACCAGTTAGTATTCATTTAAAGCGTTGAAACACAATGAGATACGATATTACAAAACCAACAGTACCAAGATGCCAACACTCGGAAAAGGGACAAAATGCATCAAAATCCTGCTCTCACAGGCCTCAAAAGACATGCACGAGCCGCTCATTCCGATGCTTTTCCCTCCTCTTGGCGCACACATGAGCGGTGCAGAATTTCAGTATCCTGACCTCATTTGGCAGGAACCGACGGCCTTAATGGCCAATCTGGTGGCCGATTCGGGGTGTAACAAGGGCTAATTGTCCTATCTTGTAGAGGCTATCTGTCGCGAATTCCGTCAGCGCCCCCCTCCCTAAAGGGGGAGGTTGGGGGAGAGTTTCTATTCGCTTTTCACTATTCACTTTTCCCTTTTTTATTCGGCGGCAGCAAATTTTTTCACTTTTCACTTTTCCCTAAAATTTCGTACCTCTGACGTTCCGTCGAAGGTAGGCGGCATCTCGGAAATGAAAATAAATCGTGATTTATTTTGCATTTCGCTCGATTTGCACTACCTTTGCACACGAATTACGGATTTAACAGGATTTTATTGGGATTATCAAGATGAGAAGGTTTCTCTATATGGTTGTGGCTGCCCTTGTGTTTTTGCCGTCGGCAAAGGCTCAGGTCGGTAATTCTAAGTTGGGCTTGTTCAATCATTTGGACGCTGCCATATCAACTGGCTCTACAGGTGTGGGTGTGGATGTCACCGCCCCTGTTGGCGATTATCTGGCGCTGCGTGCCGGCTTCGACTTCATGCCTCATTTTGAGATGAAGATGAAGTTCGACATCCAGATGGGCGACCGCAAGGAGAGCAAATATGATGCTGCCGGCAATCGCGTCGAGACCAAGCTTGACAGAATGTCGAAGATGATGCACGACATCACTGGCTATCAGGTGGACGATCAGGTGGACATGATAGGCGAGCCTTCCTTCTATAATTTCAAGCTGCTGGTCGACGTGTTCCCCATGAAGAAGAACAAGCATTGGCACATCACGGCTGGCTGCTACTGGGGGCCTTCCACCATTGCCCGGACCTACAACACGACGGAGGATATGCCTTCGCTCCTGGCTGTGGGACTGTATAACAATATATATGACAAGGTGAAGGCGGGGGAACCCATTACCAATTACAGGGGAACGGAAATCAGTATCTCCAACGAGACCTTTACGAATGCCCTCCTTTCTTCAGGGCGAATGGGTATTCATGTGGGTAACTGGAAGCACAATGTGGTACAGACGGCCGACGAGCGCTATTCACCATCCTGGATGCCCGATGATGCCATCCCAGAGGGAGCAATAGTCTATCGGAAAGGTACCCCCTACATGATGGAACCTGACGAGAACGGTATGGTCAAGGCCACGATGAAGGTGAATCGGTTCCGCCCCTATCTGGGCTTCGGCTATGGCGGTCGGCTTCTCAAGAACGACAACCGTTATCAGATAGGCTTTGACTGCGGTGTGATGTTCTGGGGCGGTTCGCCCAGTATTGTGACGCACGACGGCACAGACCTGATGAACGACGTGGAGAATATAGGCGGTAAGGTGGGCGACTATGTGGACTTAGCCCGTAAGTTCAAGGTTTATCCTGTCGTCAGCCTCCGCATCGCCCGTTCGTTGTTCTGAACGCTGCAATGTTCAACTTAGTATGAAAGAATTTGTAATATCAGAAGCTAAGACAGAGACGGCCGTGCTGGTGGGACTGATTACTGCCCAGCAGGACGAGGCAAAGACCAAGGAGTACTTGGACGAACTGGAGTTCCTGGCCGATACCGCCGGAGCAAAGGTGGTGAAGCGGTTCATGCAGCGCGTGGGCGGCCCCAGCGCCGTAACCTATGTGGGTAGCGGCAAGCTGCAGGAAATCAAGGAGTATATCAAGCAGCAGGAGGATGCCTATGACGAAGCGCGTGATCATGTTGAGGATTACGAGTCGGAGGCTGATATGCCTCAGCCTGTGGGTATGGTCATCTTCGATGACGAGCTGACAGCCAAGCAGCTGCGTAACATCGAGAAAGAACTGCAGGTTAAGATACTTGACCGCACCTCACTCATACTCGACATCTTCGCCATGCGTGCTCAGACGGCGGAGGCAAAGGCCCAGGTGGAGCTGGCGCAGCACCGCTATATGCTGCCCCGCCTGCAGCGTCTGTGGACACACTTGGAACGTCAGGGCGGCGGCTCCGGCAGCGGCGGTGGCAAGGGCTCGGTGGGCTTGCGCGGCCCTGGTGAGACGCAGTTGGAGATGGACCGCCGTATCATCCTCCACCGCATCACTCTGCTCAAACAGCGACTGGCCGAGATTGACCAGCAGAAGACCACCCAGCGCAAGAACCGCGGGCGTCTCATCCGTGTGGCCTTGGTGGGGTATACCAACGTGGGAAAATCGACGATGATGAACCTCCTGGCCAAGAGTGAGGTGTTCGCCGAGAACAAGCTCTTCGCCACGCTCGACACAACGGTGCGTAAGGTGACGATAGAGAATCTGCCCTTCCTCCTGGCCGATACCGTGGGCTTCATCCGCAAGCTGCCCTCTGACCTCGTGGAGTCGTTCAAGAGTACGCTGGATGAGGTACGCGAAGCTGACCTCCTGGTACATGTTGTCGATATCTCGCATCCCGACTTCGAGGAACAAATCTCCGTGGTGGAAAAGACATTGGCCGAACTGGGTTGTGCCGACAAGCCGTGGATGATGGTGTTCAACAAGATTGACGCCTACACCTGGACACCACAGGATGAGGACGACCTGACACCTCCCACACGCGAGAATATCTCGTTGGACGACCTGAAACACACTTGGATGGCGAAAATAAGTGAAAAGGGAAAATTGAAGAGTGATGAATTCGTTGCCGCTCCACTTTTCATTTCTGCCAAGAACAAGGAGAACATCGACGAGCTGCGCGACGTGCTCTACAAAAAAGTAAGGGAACTCCACGTTCAGAAGTACCCTTACAATGATTTCCTCTATCCTACGGGGGAGTGAAAGGTGAATGGTCAGGCGAGGTCGACAACGGTGATGCCCGCCCCGCCGAACTGGACATGCTCGTCGCGGAAATGGGAGACGTTGGGAACGGTGGCCAGATACTGTCGGATGAGCTGGCGCAGTATGCCCGTGCCCGTACCGTGGAGGATGCGCACGCGTGACATGCCGACGAGGATGGCGTCGTCGAGGAAATAGGTGACGGCATTGATGGCTTCGTCGCCTCTCATGCCCCGCACGTCGATGTCCTGGTGGAAGTTCAGCTTGCGGGAGTCAATCACGTCACGCGTCTCGCTCGACACCTGTGCGTAGGAGCCGGCAATGGAGGCATTTCGCTCCTCGGTCTTCGACTTCTGCTCCTTCGGCGCCTCGGTCTTCTCCAAGCGTTCCAGCCTCATCTTGGTCTTCATGTCGCCGAAGATGACGGTGGCCATCTTGCCGTCGGTGCTCTCGATGGTGCCGATGCTCTGAAGACCCTTGATGCGGACGGTGTCGCCCTTTTGCAGGGGAGTGGAGAGTGAAGAGTTTCCTCCCGGTGTTCCTGAGGGTGAAGTTATGGCAGCAGCAGATTCTCCACTATTTCCTTTCCCCTTTTCCCTTTTCTCAGCCTTTCGCTTCTCCCTACGTTCCTTGCGCTCCTGTATCTGTCGCATCTTGCGGGTAATCATCTCGTCGTTCTCCTTGGAGTCGATGGTGGCCACTTCCTCCTTGAATGCGTTGAGCTCCTCGCGAATGCGTCGCGCCTCTTCCTTCTCGGCCTGGCTCTCGCGTATCTCGCGGATGGCGTTCTCTATCTTCTTGTTGCTCTCGCGTAGCAGTTCCTCAGCCTGCTCCTTGGCTCGGCGCAGGATTTCCTTGCGCTGCTGCTCTATCTCTGTCAGCTCGTCCTCGTAGCGTGAAATCTTGCTCTCCAGCGACTTCTCATGCTGGTGGATGGTCTGTCGCTTACCCTCCCAGTAGCGTTTGTCGCGCACAATGTCCTGCAGGTATTTGTCGCTCTGTATGTACTCGCGGCCCACAATGTCGGTGGCGTCGCTGATAACCTCTTCGGGGAGTCCTGTCTTGCGCGCTATCTCGATGGCGAACGACGAGCCGGGTTGTCCGATGGAGAGCTGGAACAGCGCCTGCATCTGGTGGCGGTTGTACAGCATGGCGCCGTTGACCACACCGGGGTGCCCTTCGGCGAAGTGCTTCAGGTTCTGGTAGTGAGTGGTTATGACACCAAAGGCCTGCTTCTGCCAGAACTGCTTCAGCACCGCCTCGGCTATGGCTCCGCCGATGGTGGGCTCTGTGCCGCCTCCAAACTCGTCAATCAAGAGGAGCGTCTGGCTGCTGGCCTGCCGCATCATCTGCTTCATGTTCATCAGATGGCTGGAGTAGGTGGAGAGGTCGTTCTCTATGCTCTGCTCGTCGCCGATGTCTATCATAATGTCGGCAAAGAGACCGCACGTGGAACGCTCGCCCACGGGGATGGGCAGGCCGCATTGGAGCATGTACTGCAGCAGCCCGACGGTCTTCAGGCATACAGACTTGCCGCCGGCATTCGGTCCGCTGATAATCAGCAGTCTCCCTTGCCCCTTGCTC
Organism: uncultured Prevotellaceae bacterium; assembly: GCA_900318585.1. GTDB lineage: Bacteria > Bacteroidota > Bacteroidia > Bacteroidales > Bacteroidaceae > Prevotella. The sequence continues at coordinate 17,202 of ONKY01000146.1, read as the reverse complement.
CCTGTTCCTTGCTCCTTGCTCCCTGCTTCTTGCTCCTTGCTCCCTGCTTCTTGCCCATCTAATCTTATTTCCAGCGGCACCACCTTCTTACCCTGCTTCTCCAATGAGAGGGCGAGCAGGGGGTGGACGGCATGAATCCAGTCCATGTATGGGGTGTCCCTCAGCTGTGGGTCGATGGCTTTGGTCAGCTCTGCCAGCTCCGCCTTTGCCCTGATGAGGTCGATGGTGGCGAGGAATTCGTAGGAACTCAGAATGTCGGGCACGTAGGGGCGTACCTCGTCGCTGAACACCGTGAGTATGCGGATAATCTCGCGTCGCTCCTCAGCCTCCAGCTGCCTGATGCGATTGTTGGCCTCCACCACCTCCGTCGGTTCAATGAATACGGTCTTTCCCGTAGCCGACTCGTCGTGTACGATGCCGTTGATGCGTTTCTTCAGGTTGGGCGCCACGGGTATCACCAGTCGACCGTCGCGCAAGGTTGGGGCAGCATCCTTGTCCACGAGTCCGTCCTTCTGTGCAGCGTGGAGTATAGTATATAATGTACGCGAGATGCTCCCCTCCGTTTTTGCCAGTTCGTGGCGTATGCCTGCCAGCGTCATTGAGGCCGAATCCTTGATTTTCCCGAACTTGTCGAGAATGGAGTCTATTCGGCGTATCATGGCTGGGAAAATGGCCACGTCCTCTGCCAGGCGGTGCAGGGCAGGGTAGGGGTAGACAGGCTCGCCGTTCTTGTCGGTGACTTCTGTGCGGTTCAGAAACCTGACGATGTTGCTGATGGTCTCTAACGAGCGGCGCAAGTCCCATACCTCGTTTTCCTCCAGGTGTGTGCCTTCCAGACGGATGCGGCTAATGCTCTCGCGCACGTCGAAGAAATACTGCATGGGGAAGCTGTCTTCCTTCTGCAGTAGCAGCCTGAGCTCACGCACCTGAAGGAGCCACTCCCTCACCTGGGCGGCATCGGTGGAGAATTGCAGCTCGTCCACCTTCTCCTTGCCCAGCGTGCTGAGGCAACGCTCTTTCAACAGGCCGCGAATGTCATTGAAGCCTATCTTCTGCTCAAAGTTGTTCGGATAAATCACGGTGCAATGGTGCGTTTACTTTCTCTCCCGCTCCGTCTCCTCACGCTTGGCCTTGTAGTAGCGGTCTACAAAGTCCACCTGCTCGCGGTTGGGGCGCATGATGAGCGAGGCACCGTTAGAGAACTGCATTGTTGTGGGCTTCGTGTCGTCGAACGTGGGCCAGTAGGGCAAACCCTTGCCGTTGGGGTTGCCCGTCTTGGCGAAGTTCACCCAGTACTGCTGCATGATCTCGGCTACGGCCGACTCGGCGGGATACTTGTCGGGTTGGTTGAGGAACTCACCGTTCAGGTAGAGAATGTCGTCGGCATGAGCCACACCCTTGCGGCGCTTGTCTTGCGAGAAGCTGCGCGTGGAGGGCTGTGCCAGGTAGGCGGCGTATGCAGGGCTCTTGCCCGTCTTGGCCTGCAGGCTCACCCAGGCGTATGACGGCCAGGCAAAGCCCATGTCGCGGAAGGCGTCGCCGTTGCCGTGCCAGGCCTCATCGTCGGTGTTGCCAGGATATACCTTCAATGCCTCGTCGGCGAAGGCACCGAAGATTTGGCGCACCTGCTTCTGATAGTTTTCGGCCTTGATGTTGCCCGGCGAGAAGAGGGCTCCTTCGTCAGAGTTGGTCATCACGATGACAGGCACGTCGTTGTACTCGCCGCGTTCATAGAGGCGGTACTGGTCATCGCAGATCACGTAGCCGTCCACGCAGGGCCAGAAGCCGGCGAAGCCCACGTTACCGTCGCAGAGCGACATGGCATCCATCTTCCTTAGTTGCTTCAAGTTCTTTTTCTTCAGGTGCTTCTGGAAGGCTAGTCCTTGCTGCTCGGCACCCTTCTGCGAGGCATCCAGGCCTAAAGAACGGGGCTTGTCGCTCCAGGGGGCGAACGAACCGCCGCTCTGACTGATGCAGCGGTGGAAGAGTCCCTTTGCTAACGGTGAGGCGCAGAGGATGCTACAGCTGATAGCACCGGCCGATTCGCCGAAGATGGTAACGTTCGTGGGGTCACCGCCGAAGTTGGTGATGTTGCGCTGTACCCATTGGAGGGCGAAAATCTGGTCGAGCAGGCCATAGTTGCCGGAGTGTCCGTTCTTCGACTCCTTCGTCAGCTCAGGATGTGCCATGAAGCCGAGGGCTCCCGTGCGGTACTCCACGCTGACGATGACCACGCCGCGCATGGCTAAGTATTTCCACAGGTCGCCGCCGTAGTGCTCCGTCTGGAAGCCGCCGCCATGAATCCACACCATCACCGGCAGACGGTCGGCTTTGGAGGTGGCGGGTGTGGCGATGCCAAGATAGAGGCAGTCCTCGTTCATGATGTCAGCCGTCAGGCCGGGACGTGTGGGCTGTGGCGGCCAAGGACCGAACTTGTCGCAAACCCTAACTCCCTCCCAAGCTTTCGCAGGCTGCGGATCGCGCCAGCGCAGGTCACCCACAGGCGGCGCGGCATAGGGAATGGCTTTATACACGGCGAGTTGGCCGTCAAGGACTCCCTCAACAGCGCCCGTCTCTACTTGGGTATTCAGGAGAGGCTGCCCATGCACGGTCATCGCTGCCAACAGCAGGCTGCAGACGATGAATACTGATTTCTTTACTTTCATATCTCTTCTGTAGTTCTAAGTTTTATTGTATTTCGTTGGCAAAGGTACAAAATTTAAGTGAAAAGTGAATAGTGAATAGCGAAAAATTTGCGGGCGCCGATAAAAAAGTGAAAGACACGTAGTCGGCCTTGTTGGCCTCTGCCGTTCTCACCAGGAATTATTGAAAGGTGTACTTGTAGCCCTGAATTCTGTCCCATGCCCCTCGCGTAAAATCGGGGATGGCCACGGGTGCAGAGCCGTTCTCTAACGAGATGCGCGTCAACGGAGCTAAATATCTTTGAGTTTTTCTAAGTGCAAAGTAAGTTCGGCGTAGGCAGAGTTACAGAAGTCTTAGTTGGCAGGATGCTTCCCGCCCTTGTGACTGTCAACGTGTTTGAACGTCTTTAGTTTCGTATAAGTAACCAACATGTATTGTTTTTCTTAAATTTATCTATCATTTAAGAAATCAACTGTTAAACGCAAAGCAGCGTTAATGGCAGAAAGATAATTGTTAAATTGCGACAAATCTGCATGACATTTTGTCAGTTTCTGGAAAAATGCACCTATATTTGCACCCTGAAACGTAGAAATGGTGAGTTGCCACCATACAGTAAGCAGATTATAGAACTTTAAACAAATAAGAAAATGGATATGAAAAAGATTATCAACATCGCAGTTCCCACTTCAGCAGTGGTAGCTATTATTTTCTCGGTAGCAGCTTTCACTCACACTAACGCCGCCACGCCCGAGCAGTCGCCTACGCCTGTAGTAGCAGCAGCTCCCGTTGCGCAGCCTGTGGATCTTACCTATGCAGCCGAGAAGTCGCTCCCCTCGGTGGTCTACATCAAGAACACCCAGAACGCAAAGACTCAGACCGTAGAGTACAGTGACCCCTTTGAGGATTTCTTCAGCGACCCCTTTGGCGGTTTCTTCGGACGTGGCCAGGGCAACGGCCAAGGACAGCGCCGCCAGCGTCAGGTTCAGACGCCTAAACGCGTCGGTGCCGGCTCGGGTGTTATCATCTCTGCCGACGGTTATATCGTCACCAACAACCACGTGGTTGACGGGGCTGACGAACTTCTGGTTACGCTGAACGACAATAAAGAATACTCCGCACGTATTATCGGTGCCGATGCCACTACCGACCTGGCGCTCATCAAGATTGACGCCAAGAACCTGCCAGCCATCTTGATTGCCAACTCCGACGATGTCCGCGTAGGCGAATGGGTGCTGGCCGTAGGCAATCCCCTTGGCCTGAACAATACTGTCACCGCTGGCATCGTTTCGGCCAAGGCGCGCAGCATGGGGCAGGGCGTATCGTCCATGATCCAGACCGACGCTGCCATCAACCAGGGTAACTCTGGTGGTGCACTTGTCAATGCCAGTGGACAGCTCATCGGCATCAATGCCATGATTTACTCGCAGACAGGATCCAACATTGGATACGGCTTCGCCATCCCCACTACTATTATGAATAAGGTAGTGGCCGACCTCAAGCAGTACGGCAACGTGCAGCGTGCCATGATTGGCATCAAGGGCAGCGACGTCAATGCCTATGTGGACTCAGAGAAAGAGAAGGGCAACGAGGTAGACCTCGGCACTATGGAGGGCATCTACGTGGCTGAGGTCGTTGACGACGGTGCTGCCGCAGAGGGTGGCCTGCAGAAGGGTGACGTCATCACCCACATCGACGGTCAGAAGATTTCCAAGTTCGGAGAGCTCCAGAACGTCATTGCACAGAAGCGCCCGGGCGACAAGATCTCTGTCACCTACCTGCGTAACAAGAAGAAGCAGAACGTCACGCTCACGCTGAAGAACGAGCAGGGCAATACCAAGGTCATGAAGGATGCTGACCTCGATGTGCTTGGCGGACAGTTCCGTGCCATCACCGACTCGCAGAAAGAGCAGCTCAACATTGGCTATGGCCTGCAGGTGACGAAGGTCAGCGGTGGCCGGCTGAAGGATGCCGGTGTGCCCCAGGGCTTCATCATCCAGCGTGTGAACGATCAGAGTGTCAAGACCATTGAAGACCTGCAGAAGATTGTCAAGGAGGCCTCTAAGTCGAAGACGCCCGTACTTTGGGTGCAGGGTATCTATCCTACCGGTAAGAAGGGCTACTTCACCGTGCCCCTTGAGGAGGAGTAACCACGCTGCTACTTGTATAAACAGAAAACGAAGGAAAGTTAAGCAATTATCTTTCCTTCGTTTTTTATATATAGCGACGTGTTCTGTCCTCTTCAAGAACCTTCATGCATAGCGGTCATCACTCCGTTATCTTGATGGCTACAGCGTGTAGTCGCTGCCAACCAGCACGGTCGGTGAGGCGTACCATAAAGTGGTAGTCGCCAGCATCGATGTCAGTAGGGATGGCGATGTCGTGGCGGGCAGTGTAGGTGCGCAGGCCTGCGGTGATGTTGAAATCCTGGTTGTAGACCCAGGGTCTGACGGCCTGCTTCTGGGCATCCATCGGGCACTCTATAGACGAGGTGCTGTGGGTGTGGTGGTCGAAGTTGTGGTGTATCTCAATGTTGTAGGCTCCCAGTTCTGTGTCGTCGGTGAACAGGAGATTGAGGGGGATGACGTCTCCGCGCTTGTATACGTCACAGTCAGTCGGTACAGCCACAATGTCAGTCGTGTTGATGACAGGATAGGCCATGTCCTTCTGCTCGTCATCGTCAGAGCCGTTGCACGCACTTAGTGCGCACAGCAACATAAGGGAAAGAGTAATTTTCTTCATCATTTCAATTGTCAGTTATCAATTTTTTCCATTGTCAATTCTATTCGTCGTCATCATCTTCTTCGGTGATGCTCTTCTGGACGGTGGTCTGCTTCCCGTTGGCGTCGGTCACCTTCAGATTCAGCAAGTCGCCCACGGTGACACCCTTGCCGGTAATGTCGACATGGACGTGGAAACCGTCAATGTTCAGTACACCGATATATTTGGAATCGGTGACGTTCTTTGTAACCTTGGTAGTTTTACCCATGGCGTCGGTGATGGTAATCCGAATGGTCGTGGTACGTCCCGGGGCGTAGACATCGGCCTTGACGCAGATTGTGCCGTCTTCGATGTTTGCCTCGTCTATGACGATGGATGGCGCAGGGGTGTTGTCATCGTCATCGTTGGTACAGGCGGTGAAACCTATAGTTATTAAGCACGTGAGAGCCAGCATGAGGCTCAAGTATTTCATATCTTTCATTGTTTCTATTAATACGTTCTTTTGTTTCTTTATTCTTTAGCGAAGCGCTAAAACTCCAGCTCCACCAATAGCGAGACGTTGCGCCCCGGTTCGGGTACGTCGATGAGGCGGTAATAGCTGGTGTGGTCATAGTAGCGGCGGTTCAGCAGGTTGTCTGCATGAAGCGTTGCGTGTAGGGTCGTACTGCACAACTGGAAGTCCTTCCCTGCTGCGAGGTTCAAAGTCCAATGCCCGTCGGTGGGCTTTTCGGGAGGGACAATCTCGTGCTGGGCGCCAACGATATGGGCACTAAGGCCTATATAGAAGGGTGAGGACTGCCCTAAAGAGTACTTTATGCCCGTATCCACAGACCATGGGGTGCTGAAAGGCAGCGTATAGCCCTTCTTCTCGCCCGACTGCTGGCGGGCATAGAGGTACTCGCCCTGTGCATGGGTCTGCCAGTGTTCATTCAGGTTCCACTTCACCTGTGCCTCCAGTCCGTAGCGCAGCACCTCAGCCTGCGTGTAGTTATACAGTTGCAATCCTTCCACATACTGCGCCGTGGGACTCAGGTAGATGTAGTTGGGGAAATAGTTCAGGTAGGGGTCTATCTGCACCTCCCACTCATCATTGCTCCAGCTGACGCTGGCATCCAACTGGTAGGACTCCTCGGGGTCGAGCTGCGCGTTGCCACGCTCGTAGCGGAAGATGTGGTAGTTGACGCCGTCGGCACCCAACTCCTTGGGGATGGGCACGCGGAAACTCTTGCCTGCGTTCATCTTCATCACCCATAGGCCAGTGCTGTAGCTGAATCCTGCCGACCACGTGAGGCTGTTGAAGTTACGCCTTATGTCAGCCGAACGTTTGAGGGCTTCACCCTTGGTCTCGTACCAGTCATAGTACTCATGGATGTTGGTTCTAGCATAGTCATAGCGCAGACCAGCATTCAGGATGAGGTTCTCGCTCACGGTGTAGCGGTCCATTACGAAGCCGCCCGCGCTCAGCATCTCGAAATCAGGAATGATAAAGCCCCATCCGTCTCTGCGGTTGTGCTGGTATTCGCTGCTCAGGCCTCCACGCAACTCGTGGTTACCCAGTGTATGCCGCAGTTGCAAGCCTGTCGTGTAGGTGCTTTTGTTGAAACGGCGTTCCAGGGAACCGTCGGGCTGTGGCATGTAGCCGTGACTGACGGGCTCCGAACACTCCTCGCGTAGGTTGTTCTGATAGGCAAGTTTCAGTTCTACTGATGTCATGTCGTTGCGCCATGTGGCGTGGCTGAGCACTTTCAGGTGGTTCACCCATTGATACGGCAGGTCTATGTCGCGCCGAGAGTGGTCGTAGTCAATGTCTGAGAGGCGCACCTCCAGTCCGTGTGCGTTGGCGAAGAAGCCGCTCTTCGAGTAACTGTCCGACACCCGCACGTCGGTGTGGAAGTTATAACCCGCATAGCCCAGCATCACGCTGCCGTCACGTTCGCAGCCGGCGGTGTTGCGCAGGCGCTGATCCTTCAGCTTGATCCAGTAGGAGTAATATTGGATGCTGTCCGTCGGTACCTTGTAGTCAGCATAGTCAATCAGCGTGGCGTTGGCACGATAGAACCAGCGCCCCTGACGGCCACCTACCTTCGCTGAGATGCCTACCTGCTCGTTGTTCGTGCGGCCAAACAGCTGCACGCTACCGCTGAACGGCTTCGTGGGCACGTGGTTGGTGTAGAGGCTGAGTACGCCGCCGATAGCATCGCTGCCATAGAGCAGTGCTGCAGGGCCCTTGACAACCTCGGCGCGGTCAATGGAAAACTGGTCGATCTCCAGACCGTGGTCGTCGCCCCATTGCTGTCCCTCATGCTTAATGCCGTCTTCCGATACGGCTAAGCGGTTGAATCCCAGTCCGCGGATGGTGGGTTTCGACTGTCCGCTGCCTATTGCCATCGCCTTCACACCAGGGATGGCCTCTAACGTCTGCATCAGACTGCCTGCGAAGTTCTGCTGAAGGAACTCGTGGCCTATCTGCACTTCCGACTGCGACGTACGCATTTGGTAGTCGCGGCGTTGCTGCCCCGTTACGGTAACGTTACGGAGCGTGATAGTAGTGTCGGCTGGTGCTGATGCACAAAGCATAGCAGCCAGTAACAAGTTTATCATTTTGTTTGTCTGTTTGAATTACTGAAAAAAGAGATTGTAGGATTTCATCCCAATAATTCAGACAGACGGAGGCGCACGGAGTGTCGGGATGCCGTAAGTGTCAAGGCAGATGTTGTCTTGACGTTTGGCAAAGTGGATATTACTTACCTTATTAAACAAAATGGCTGCAGTAACAGTCGTTGCCACGAACGACAGCGTGAGGAACTGACATAACACACAGGCGTGCGTCGTAGATGTCAGCTCTCCCAAGTGTCCATGACAGTGATGCTGTACACATTCGCTACATTCGTGGCCGATGGATTTGCCTGTTTCGTGAACATGAACAGACGACAGGAGCAGCATTGGCACAAACACTGCCAATAGCACCCATGAAGCAATATGTCTTTTTGTTTCTACGTTCACGGCTGCAAAGGTACAAATAAATAATGTTTCCTGCGCACTTTTTTCTGCCTTTTTCCAATTAATTGGGGAAAAATTGCTAACTTTGCACTCAAATTATAGGAGAGTAAGGGATGAAAAGACTAATGACTATCGTGGCTTGCCTGTTTCTGCTCTCTGTGGTCGGAATCAAGGCGCAGAGCATCAGCCATATCGAGACAACCAAGAACTGGTACTACATCTACGACCAGGACGGAAAGAAAATCAGGACACTCAGTACCAGTCAGGGGAAATTGGAGGGTTACAGTTCATCGTTCTATATTATCAAGCAGGGCAGGGCCTTCTTTATCACCTATGATGTAAACGGAAAGAGGCTGCACACCTTTGGCGCAAGTTCTGTTGGCGAAATCCTTGGTGTGGCGGGTGATACATTCACCAGCCGGATGGGTCCCTGGATATATACTTGGACCAAGGATGGAAAGAAGAAAAGCACACGGTCGGCAAAGTAAAGTGTCTTACTGTCAGTAGGCGTTCAACCAGAATGGTACTTCGTAGTCGTAATGCTGTTAATCTACCTTAAACTTTACTTCGTTTCGCTTGTGGTGACGCTTATTCTTTTTATCTTTGCGGTGTCTGATCATAAACTGAAGAAAAATGATACTATCAACAACTCCACAGATTGAAGGTCACACGATTCGCGAGTATAAGGGCGTGGTGACAGGCGAGACAATTATTGGTGCAAACTTTGTGAAGGATCTCTTTGCTGGCATCCGCGACATCGTTGGCGGGCGCTCGGGCAGTTACGAGAAGGTACTGCGCGAGGCCAAGGACACGTCGATGAATGAAATGATGGAGCGTGCCAATGCCTTAGGAGCCAATGCCGTCGTAGGTATCGACATTGACTATGAGACCATTGGTGGCAACGGTTCAATGCTGATGGTGGCCGTTAGCGGTACTGCTGTAGTTATCTCCTGATTTGGAAGGATACAGACGCGATCTGTCCTTATTTGGTTGAACCGATGGGTGGTGGGATTACTCCCAACATGCAAGTCTTTTTTAATCTCTGGCAGCTGGCTTCGGTGGAATGTCGGCTCCTTGCCAGTGCGCCGAACAACACCAGCACTCCGGCAGAGAGGAGACGGTAAATGGTCAGCACTGTGCGGCTGGTTGTCATGAAGCGGATGTTGGCCTATCGGGTACAAGATTAATGAATAATCCTCAGTTTTCGTGCATAATGGCAAACTATTTTTGTCTCAATCGGCTTATTATTCGATTTTTTTAGCTATCTTTGCACCCGGATAGCACTGCCCCGGTCTGCCGCTGGTGCCTGGAGTGCACGGGAGGAAAGTCCGGGCAGCATAGGACACCCCACTTCTGAAAGTGGAAGCTGTCGGTGACGGCAGGTGACGGCAGAAGAAAACAACCGCCTCCTTTCTTTCTGGATGGAGGTAAGGGTGAGAAGGTGGTGTAAGAGACCACCAGACGGCTGGTGACAGTCGTGCTGTGCCAACTGGGGGCTGCAAGTTCGCGTATACCATCGATTGAGGGCTGTCCGTCCGAGTCACCCCTCAAGGGCGTGTGCGATGGAGGGTAGAACGCTGGAGCCATGGGGTGACTCATGGCGTAGATAAATGGCAGACACTGGCAGCAATGTCAGTACAGAACCCGGCTTACAGGGGCAGTGCTTTTTTATAAATAAGAAATGAGAACTAAGAAATGAAAGGTGAGAAATGAGAGGTGAAAAGCTTATCGCTGCCATGCTTGTCTTGATGGCTGTCTTGCTGGCGGCGTGCGGAGGCAAGCGTCAGGATCCTGCCGACTTGCAACACAAGATAGACAGTGTCATGGCGCTCGACAATCTGGAGCGCCTGCGTCTGCAGGGCATACGCGTGGCGGAGGAGAACCCGCTAAAGGCATTCTATGACAGTCTGCTCCTTCAGCCATTGCCGGTAGTGTGTGATGAGGAATACGCCACGACGCTTCCGCGCTTTGTCAGTGTTCCCGACTATGTGGCAGATGTGCTGGAGGTTAGTGGCGAGCAGGCACCGTTGGCAATAGCTCTCCCTGAAAGCTTTGGTGCAAAGCTCATCTTGATTGCACTGTCGCAGGGCTATGAGGGCTATTCACTCTGGCTCTACTCGCTGGACGACAGCTATGCACCTGTAGACAAGTTGAAAATCTACTCCCCTTTACCCGTTACTTTAGGTACAGAGAAGAAACCTGTCTCCGACTGTATCATCAGTCGCGACTATGAGATTATTGTGAGGGAATTCCTGTCCGTCAGCAAGACCAATCAGCAGGTGTATCATGTGGGCGATGGGCGGACGTTCATCAAGCAGTGAAACGCTCTTTCCCTGCCTTTAGTCTTTCAGTAGTTTTTTGAAGAAGCTGTCCAAGTCCTTGTCCAAGTCAGCCATCAGTTCTGTGTCAATGATGACGGTATCATCATCTACAACATAGAGTTCTGCCATGTTCTCCTTGTCATCATTTTCTAGCACAAAGGAGTAGGGCTTCAGGATGGCCATGTTCTCCACTAAGCTCTTCTGTCGTTCAATCGAGCGGCGGAGAATGGTGGTGATCTGCTCGTAGAAATCGTCGTCCTTGTTGTCAATCCACTGCTCCACGACACAACGAGTCACCTCCAGGTCATCATCGTCGAAGGCCATCAGTTCTCCAGTTTCCTGCGTGACACGGATGTGTATGTCAGTCAAAACCGTGGCTTCCATGGTAGTAGGATACTTCTCGGCTATTTTCCTAATAGCCCTTTCCAGCTGTTGTTGCGTTTGTTCTGTTGCTTTCATCAGTATCTGTTTTTTCGTATTATTCCGCAAAAGTATAAAAAATGATTTGTACTTGCAAACGATTACGGCTTTTTTTTGAAAAAAAAACAATTTGCCGCCCAATAATCCATAAATTTGTTGTACCTTTGCAGGGAATATATAAGATAAGGCAGGCCAAGTGTCGTTTGGCAACGACAAGAATCTATGAGTAGCAAGATCAGTCATTCAGGGGTTATTGAAAGTATTGCTGACGGGTGTGTGAAGGTGCGTATCCTTCAGACATCTGCCTGTGCTGGCTGTAAGGTGGCTGCTCATTGCAATGCTTCGGAGTCCAAGGTGAAGATGGTGGATGTTGCTTGCGCCGATAGCACGGGATACCATAAGGGACAGCAAGTGGTGGTCAGCACTTCGCTCGGTGTAGCCAACCGTGCGCTGATCTTAGGATTCGGTCTACCGCTCCTGCTGCTTGTCAGCGTGCTGGTGGGAGTACTGTTTCTCACATCCCGTGAAGGTGTGGCTGCACTATCCGCCATTGGCGTCCTTATACCTTATTATATCATACTCTGGTTTTTGCGCGACAGTGTCAGCCGCCGCGTGTCGTTCCAGCTGGAAGTAGCATAAAAAACAAACTAAAACAAATAAAAGTCATACATTATTATGAATTTCGTTTTAATCGCAGTGATTGTACTTGGAGCCATCGGCCTGACGGCAGCAGTCGTGCTGTACCTGTGCTCCAAGAAGTTCGCTGTCTATGAAGATCCTCGCATTGCAGAGGTGAACGCGCTGCTGCCCGGTGCCAACTGCGGCGGCTGCGGTTTCCCTGGCTGTGGAGGTATGGCCGACGCACTGGTAAAAGGGGCCGACGCCGGAAGCCTTGACGGCCTGTCCTGTCCAGTGGGTGGCCAGGACGTGATGAGTCAGGTGGCAGACCTGCTGGGAATGGCCATTGCCAACGGTGAGCCGAAGGTGGCTGTGGTGAGATGTCATGGCACGTGTGAGCTGCGCCCGAAGATAGCTGAATATGCTGGCCTGCGTACTTGTGCCGCCATGAACGCCTGCGGCGCTGGTGAGACAGCCTGCGGATTCGGATGCTTGGGATGCGGCGACTGTGTGGAGGCTTGCCAGTTTGATGCAATTCACATCAACCCCGAGACGGGTCTGCCGGAAGTTGACGAAGACAAGTGTACGGCCTGCGGTGCGTGCACGAAAGCCTGCCCGCGCAATATCATTGAACTGCGCAAGAAAGGCCCGATGGGTAGGAGAGTATTCGTCAGTTGCGTGAATAAGGACAAAGGTGCCGTGTCTATGAAGGCCTGCAAGGTGAGTTGCATAGGTTGTGGCAAGTGCGAAAAAGAGTGCCCGTTTGGAGCCATTACCGTGGAGAGTAACTGTTCTTACATTGACCCAGACAAGTGCCGCCTCTGTCGCAAATGTGAGAAGGTGTGCCCCACGCATGCCATCGTAGCAGTGAACTTCCCTGCACCGAAACCCAAGCCGGAACCCTCGGTCAAACCGGAAAATCCGGAATCTCTGGGAAAACCGGAAATTCCGGTTAATCAACCAAGAAAGGAGGCAGAAGCATGAAAATCAAGACATTCCGAATAGGTGGCGTACACCCTGAAGAGAACAAGCTGACACACGAGGCCGCTACCCAGGTGGCAGCGCTGCCCAAGCAGGCGATATTCCCCCTGAGTCAGCACATCGGCGCCCCCGCTAAGCCTGTCGTCCAAAAGGGCGATGAGGTGAAGGTGGGCACGCTCATTGCTGAGGCTGGCGGTTTCGTGTCGGCCCCGATCTATTCGTCAGTCAGTGGTAAGGTGTTCAAGATTGACACCGCCATTGATGCCACGGGCTATCGTAAGCCAGTGATTATCATCAATGTGGAGGGCGATGAGTGGGAAGAGTCTATAGACCGCTCGCCGAAGCTGGAAACGGTGGCCGAACACCCCGAGCTGACACCCGAGGAGATTGTTGAGCGCGTAAAAGTGGCAGGAGTCACGGGTATGGGAGGCGCAGGCTTCCCCACCTTTATCAAACTCACCCCGCCGCCTACGGCGAAGGCCGAGTGCGTGATAATCAATGCAGTGGAGTGCGAGCCTTACATCACCGCCGATTACCGCCTGATGATGGAGAAGGCCGACGAGATACTCGTAGGCTTGGAACTGCTGATGAAAGCCGCCAAGGTAAAAACCGGTTATATTGGCATCGAGACCAACAAGCCCGCCGCAATAGAGCTGCTGACGAAGAAGTGTGCCGACGCGTTTTCCGCTTCGGAATACCATGTGGAGGTGGTGCCCCTGAAGCAACGCTATCCTCAGGGTGGTGAGAAGCAACTTGTCGATGCCGTTATCCGCCGTCAGGTGCCCGCCCCGCCAGCCATTCCAGTAAACGTTGGAGCAATTGTTCAAAATGTTGGTACTGCATACGCTGTGTATGAGGCAGTTATGAAGCGCAAGCCGCTCTTTGAACGCTATACCACCGTGACGGGCAAGCTAATCAAGAATCCCGGAAACTTCCTCGTTCGCATGGGTACGCCGATGAAGGATTTGATAGATGCCTGCGGCGGTATGCCCGAAGGCGACAACAAACTGCTGGCCGGTGGCCCGATGATGGGCAAGGCGCTGACTTCGGTGGAAGTGCCCATCTGCAAGGGAACGAACTCGGTGACAGTCCTCAGCGGTGACGATGCCGTTCGCAAGGAGCCGGAGCCGTGCATCCGCTGTGCCAAATGCGTGGGCGCTTGTCCGATGGGCTTAGAGCCTTACCTGCTGGCAAAACTTTCAGCGTTCAAGAATTGGGAGACGTGCGAGCATGAGGAGATCACCTCGTGCATAGAGTGCGGCTCGTGCCAGTTCACCTGTCCAGCCCACCGTCCGCTGCTCGACAATATCCGCTTGGGCAAGAGCACTGTTATGGGAATTATCCGCAGCCGAGCTGCTAAAAAGTAATTATGCATTATGCATCATTAATTATGAATTAATATTATGGGAAAGTTAATCGTTTCTCTTTCGCCACACGCCCACGGCACCGACACCGTTGAGCGCAACATGTACGGCGTCATCGTCGCCCTGCTGCCTGCACTGCTCGTGTCATTTTATTACTTCGGCCTGGGCTCGGCCATCGTGTGCCTGACCAGTGTGGTAGCCTGCGTATTCTTTGAGTGGGCCATCAACAAATACATGCTGAAGAACGAACGGAATACCGTCCTCGACGGCTCTGCAGCCCTGACAGGTCTCTTACTGGGTATGAACCTGCCGTCGAACCTGCCCGTGTGGATTATCCTGATAGGTGCCCTCTTTGCTATCGGCGTAGGTAAGATGACCTTCGGCGGCTTGGGCCAGAACATTTTTAACCCCGCCCTGGTAGGCCGCTGCGCCCTGCTCGTGGCCTTCCCCGCCCAGATGACGTCGTGGCCCGTTGCCGGACAGTTAGGGTTGAGCGGCTATACCGATGCCACGACGGGCGCCACGCCCTTGTCATTGATGAAAACGGCCATCAAAGAAGGCGATGCCTCCGTGCTCCAGCAGTTGCCAGACTCCTTCTCCCTGCTCTTGGGCGACCACGCCATGGCAGGCGGTGCAGGAACCATTGGCGAGGTGTGTGCCTTGGCACTGCTCGTTGGCTTGGTCTATATGCTTGTGAGAAAGATCATCACTTGGCACATCCCCGTCAGCATCATCGCCACGGTGTTTGTGTTCAGTGGCCTGATGCATTTAGCCAATCCCGTCTATGCTGACCCGTTATCGGTGATCCTCTCTGGTGGTCTGATGCTGGGAGCCATCTTCATGGCAACGGACTACGTTACTTCGCCCATGACCCCGAAGGGGCAGATTATCTATGGTGTTGCCATCGGTCTGCTTACCATTATCATCCGAAACTGGGGCGCCTATCCCGAGGGTATGTCGTTTGCCATCCTCATCATGAATGCTTTCACACCGCTGATTAACAACTACGTCAAGCCCAAGCGCTTTGGAGAAGTGCCGGAGAAGAAGTAGAGGAAGGAGTTAAAGGAGTTAAGGAGTTAAAGGAGTTAAGAAGTTATGAAGAAGATAGAATCATCTTTAACGAATATGGTGCTGGTGCTTACGGGCGTCGCCGTCATCATGGGCGGCATTCTCGCACTGGTGAACGACGTGACCAGTGGCCCCATTGCGCAGCAGAAGGAGAAAGCACTGGCCGATGGCATTAGGGCGGTGATGGCTTGTGACGGAATCACCGTTGCGAATACTGATACCGTCCGCCAGAACGATGCCAAGGGTAAGGAACTCACTTTTATTATCTATCAGACCCAGGACGCGCAGGGTAAAGACCTCGGTGCCGCTGTGGAGAGTACTACCGGTGGCTTTGGCGGCGATCTGAAGGTGCTGGTGGGCTTTAATCCTGATGGCAAGATACTCGGCTACACCCTGTTGGAACATGCGGAGACACCTGGCCTCGGTGCCAAGGCCGACAAGTGGTTCCAGAAGGGAGAGAAGGGTGACATCATCGGCAAGGATCCCAAGGAGAAGCTGACCGTATCGAAGGACGGCGGCCAGGTGGATGCCATCACGGCCTCCACCATCACCAGCCGCGCCTTCCTGCTGGCAGTGAACAATGCTTATAATGCTTACAAGGCCACACCTGCTACCGACGCAGAAACCGGTGCCTCAAAGCAGCATCATAATTAATAACGAACTATGTATTCAAAGCTATGAACTATATAAGTATCATCAAGAACGGCATTGTTAAGGAGAACCCCACGTTCGTCCTGATGCTGGGAATGTGCCCCACGTTAGCTACGACAACCTCTGCCATGAACGGCATGTCGATGGGGCTTGCCACGATGGCCGTGCTTATCTGCACGAACCTTGTCATCTCATGCCTCAAGAGTATTACTCCTGACAAGGTGCGCATCCCTGTGTTTATCGTGGTGATTGCCGCTTTCGTGACAATCCTTCAGCTTGTCATCAAGGCGTTCCTGCCCGACATTGACGCAGCCCTCGGACTGTTTATCCCCCTGATTGTTGTGAACTGTGTGATACTCGGTCGCGCTGAGGCCTTCGCCGCCAAGCAGTCGCCCGTAGCCTCGCTGTTCGACGGCATCGGCATCGGTCTTGGCTTTACGTTGGGTCTGACGCTGCTGGGTATTGTCCGCGAGGTGCTTGGCTCAGGCTCCATCTTCGGTTGGACGCTGCTGCCGGAGACCTATAATATCCTGCTCTTCGTGCTGCCTCCGGGTGCATTCATCACCCTCGGCTTCCTCATCGCCATTGTCAATAAACTCAGAAACGCATAAACTATGGAATACATATTGATTTTCATTAGCGCCATCTTCGTCAACAATATCATATTGGCGCAGTTCCTCGGCATCTGTCCGTTCCTTGGCGTCTCGAAGAAAATAGACACCTCGTTAGGCATGTCGGCAGCCGTGGCTTTCGTGATGACGTTGGCCACCATCGTTACGTGGCTCGTACAGAAGTATGTGCTGGAGGCATTCGGCCTGGAGTATCTGCAGACCATTGTGTTTATCCTCGTCATTGCCTCTTTGGTGCAGATGGTTGAGATTGTGCTCAAGAAGGTGTCGCCCGCCTTGTATCAGGCACTGGGTATCTTCCTGCCACTCATCACCACCAACTGCGCCGTGCTCGGTGTGGCCATCCTGGTTATCCAGAAGGACTTCAATCTGTTGCAGTCTGTTATCTACGCCTTCTCCACGGCCATCGGCTTCGGCTTGGCAATGACGGTCTTTGCCGGTATGCGTGAGCAGTTGGAGATGGCAGCCATTCCCAAGGGTATGCGCGGCATGGCCATTGTGCTGGTCTCCGCCGGTTTGCTGAGCCTTGCCTTCATGGGCTTCTCGGGAGTTGACGGCGGGCTTCGTACGCTGTTTGGCCTTGACTAAAGAAAAAATAAGGGCAAAAGTTTGGCAGTTCGGAAAAAAAGCAGTACCTTTGCAGCCCGAAATTTATCATCAAACAAATAACAGACAAATAAAATGAAAAAAGGTATTCATCCTGAAAACTATCGCCCCGTCGTGTTCAAGGACATGTCCAACGGCGATATGTTCCTCTCGAAGTCTACGGCAAAGACGAATGACACAGTA
>ONKY01000147.1 GCA_900318585.1 uncultured Prevotellaceae bacterium | reverse complement strand
CTTATTATGATTTTTTTACAGTAGGTGATTATGATAATACAAAAATTCTTTAACCATTTATTATATACCTATTCTTGGCTTGATAGACTTTTATTTAGCAAAGGGATCGAGCGCCACCTCGTTGGCACCGTTCTTGTAGGTCTTGACGGTACGCAGATAGCCTGTACCGTCATCGTTGAAGGCCATCACCTCAGTAATGCTGAAGGGCAGGTCAGGATAGAGGGCAACATGGGCTTTCTCGTAGTCCTGGTAAGTGCTATACGTCAGGTTCTGCCAGTCGTTCTGCCAATAGCCTACGAGATAATTGGGTGCTCCTTCGGCGTTTTTCACAACCTCTGTGGTCAGGACGAGGATGCAGCTCATATCCTTGACCTTGCTCATAAACTCCTCGTATTCCGCTGTGCCAGGCCAACTGAAATCGTAGGGTTTACCATTGCTCTTGAACGTGTTTGCCCATCTGCTTGAAAGCATACTGTAGATGTCGTAGTAATATTCTCCCTTGTACTCAAACCGGCATACTCGTGTACTTGAGCCCACACCATAATCGATGGCCAACTCCTGAATGGCTGCCGGCAACTGCTCTACAGGGACATGGCTGACGGGTACCTTATAATTAAAGACTGTCGCTGACGCGAACTGATCGGTGACGTCCACCAACCGCAGTTTCATGCCACTCCTTTCAAACACCTTGATGACGATACCATTGTTGTCACTCTGAGCCTTTTTCCGTGACAGCCCCATAGCCTCGAAAACATTGGATTCATGATCCGACGATTCTTCATCGTTTGATGAACAGCCTGTCAAAGTTGTCATTCCCAACAGCAGGAACGTCAAAATCCAAAACTTACTTCGCTTTTTCATACCTGTATTTCTTTTGTGTGCAAATTTATAGCTTTATTTCCTATAAAATGCCGCTATCCCCCAAAAGACTGCATGAGCAGTCATCTATTTATGTTTCATTAACAATAAATCGCAATCCTGGTGACTGCACCGTCCGACCTAATGAGGAGGGCAGAGTTACACAGTCGGGCACGGTTACCTTATACGTATGGCACCCATGATATTGACAAAACAATAGAAAAGTAGAATTTCTTCAAAAAGGTACATACCTGCACTATTCATATTAACTTATTGTTATACAAAAGGTTAATTAGTGTAGGTATGTGATGTAGGTTTGTATAAACCTACATTCATTTACAGATTTCTTGCCATACTTTTCTATCAAAAAGCGATAAGTTTCTGATAATAAGCAGGTTTTTAGATTTGTAAAGTATTGAGTATTGTTTGTTTTATCGTGCTTTACAAGTTGTTTCATCGTGAAAAACAATTCTATTCAGCCATATCTCATTGGTGAAATACGCAGTTTCATCCTAACTCCATGCTTGGAACAAACAATAAAACGCTCGTATTTCGGAGCTTTGGTGTAGGTTGAGTGTAGGTTAGGTGTAGGATTAACGACCAACCTACACCGTGTAACATCAAGAAACATAGAGTATTACGTTAAAAAGTGTAGGTATGTAGCCTGCGACGCTACACAAACATGTGCCTATTTGTGTAGCGCCGCAGGCAAAAATCAAGTCGTGTAATTACTGCGTTCCTCGTGGATCTTCGACAAATCTCGTAAGACACGGGTTGTAAAAACATCTATCAGGCTCACATCAGGCGGAAAGTGATGGGGATAGTGTACTTCACGCGGACTTCCCTGCCGCTCTGCCTGCCTGGCTTCCACTTCGGCATCAGTTCAATGACGCGAACAGCTTCAGCGTCCAAATCATCGCTGACGTGCTTCACAACCTTGGGCGAGCTGACGGTGCCATCCTTCTCGACGATGAACGTAGCAATGACGCGCCCCTGAATACTGTCTTTCTCGGCAGAAGCGGGATATTTGACGTTCATTGACAGGAACTTCATCATTTCCGCTGCGCCGCCGGGGAACTCCGGCATCTGCTCCACCACGTCGAAGGCCCTGTCTTCTTCTGGCGTATTCGGAGTAAACGTACCCATAGCCTCGGGCGTTCCTTCCTTCTCAGAATCCTTGGCCTTGACAACCACCCCAGCCAAATCCTTCTTGCCACTCTTGACGTACTCCTTGGTGTTGATGAAGATAATGCCGTTCGAGGTGTCGGCATTGAAATGCTTAGCATAGAGCTTCTTCACCTCCTCGCTTTTCACCACACTCATGTTGTCAATGGCCTTCGGTTCGAGAGCTTTCATCTGTTCAACGGTGGCGACCTTACCGTCGATGACGATCAGCGGATCTTTTTCCCCGTCCTTTAATCGATAGGTAATGCTGCCCTCGTAGTTGGTGACAACCTTCTGATCCTTCGTGGCGGTGGAGTCATACTTCACCTGGATGGTTTGGTTGCCTAACTGGACTTTCCCGTCCTGGCGGCCTTTCTTCACGATGGTTTTCTTCTGCGGCTGGTCGTAGACATAGTCATTGACGGTCTCGGCGTTCAGCGCAAGGGCGACGCCGACGATGGGCACAAGGGCGAGCAGCTTGAGCAGGCCCGTGCGACTGTTGGTTTTGTTATTGTTAAGCATCATGTGTATGCGGTTTTTGAGGGTACTGTGAGTAATACCGTTAGCCACGGAGTACCCGCACGTGGTGACGGCCTTTTGGATAAGCAGATACTGATACTGACGCATATTGATGCCTTGAGAGAGCACCGCTGCATCGGCCTCGTACTCGTGGATGGCGCGCAGGTCCTGGCGCAGCATCCACATGGCGGGGTTGAACCATTGCAGGGCGGTGAGCGTATCAACGAGGAGGACATCTACCGAGTGGTGCAGGCGGATGTGACCCCGTTCATGGGCGAGCACGGAGGCGTCCTGCGCCTCGTAGTCGCTGCGGGAGAGTACGATGTAGTGTATCCAGCTGAAGGGCGACACGTCGCTGTCCACCACACAAACCACCGTGCCGTCAGGCTGCGGATGGCGCTCGCTGCGGCGGATGAGTTGCCATACCCGAAGGATGTTGTAGAGCGTGAAGCCCAGCGTAGCCGCCATGCCGGCGAAGAATGCGACTACAATGAGCGTCTGCCACAGAGGCGTCTGCGGCTCCGCAACTTCCATCATGCCGAAGCCATCGAGCGAAACCACTCCTTGGACACCGCTCACCACCACCGTCTTGTGCAGCGTGATGACGCAGAGCGGCAGCACGAACGAAGCGATGGCCGTCAGCAGCAACACCACGCGGTTCACGCGGTGGAACGTCTCGCGGCTCAGCAGCAGGCGGTAGAACATATAGAATACTGCCAGCAATGCCGCTACCTTCAGGTCGTATATCAGAAACTCCATCATACCTCTTTTCGTTTACGGTTTATGATTTTCTATTTGCTCAATCAGTTCTTTCAGCTCTTCCACGGAAATCTTTTCTTCCTTGACAAACGAGGAGACGGCACTCAGGTAGGAGTCGTTAAAGTAGTTCTTAATGATACCCGTCAGGCTGCTCCGTCCGTATTCCCGTTCGCTGATGGTGGGGAAGTATTGGTAGGACGTTCCAAACTGCTTGTGATCCAGGAATCCCTTCTTCTCCAGGATGCGCACCGTCGTCGAGAGCGTATTGAAGTGCGGACGCGGCTCGTCGTAGTACTCCAAGAGTTCCTTCACGAACAGCGGGCCGTGCTGCCAGTACAGCTCCATGATTTCCTTTTCCTTGGTGGTCAGTCGTTTCATTTCTTTAATCTTAAGTTTCACCGTTCATCGTTCATCGTTCCGCTCGGCGACGTCAGGAGACGCTTCGCTTGCGAAGAACGTTCTTGCGTCTGTATCTGTATCCGACTGCAAAGTAACTAAAACTTTTAGTTCTATCCAACTAAATCCTTTAGTTTTTAGTTTTTATTAAGAAGAAACCGCCCTTTTTCTTAGTTGTTCACACATACTTCAGCGCTTCCACGTATTCGTAGAGCTTGCGGTAGAAGGGATGGCGGGTCAGGGTTTGGCTGTCGCCGAGGATGATGAGCTTCATGCGGGCACGGGTGATTGCCACGTTCATGCGGCGCAGGTCGCGGAGGAAACCAATCTGTCCCTCGTCGTTCGAGCGGACAAGCGAGATGACGATCACGTCGCGCTCCTGCCCCTGAAAACCGTCGACGGTGTTGACGGTAATCAGGCTGCGGAAGGGCTTGAAATACTCCTTCTTCTTCAGCTGCGAACGCAGGTACTGCACCTGGGCACGGTAGGGTGAAATGACGCCTACATCGATGCGCTCGTCAAGGATGCGCTGCTTGCCGATACGTTCAAAATACTGTTGTAGAGCCAGCAACGTCAGCTCCGCCTCGGCCTTGTTGATTCTTCCAAAATTCTCGCCGATAAACTGCTCCTTAAATGACACAGCACTATCCTCAGGGAACTGGATTTGTGAGGTGTCCACCCACGTCATAGGGGTGTCCAGGTCGAGGATGCTGCGGAACTTCACTTCCGGCGCACTCTCCACCTGATTGCCGTAGAACCAGTCGCTGGAGAAGCGCATAATCTCCTCGTTCATGCGGTATTGTATCTTCAGCAGCGTCACCACCTCTGGACGGTTCTCCACAATGCGTTCCATGAGTGTTTTTCCCAAGCCGGCCTTCAAGGCGGCAATACTCTTTACGGTTGGCGGCAGCTGGCAGTGGTCGCCAGCCAGCACGACACGCGAGCAGCGGCGGATGGGAATCCAGCTGGCGGCTTCCAAGGCCTGCGCTGCCTCGTCAATGAACAGCGTGGCGAACTTCTGACCGTCCAACAGGCGGTTGGCACTCCCGACGAGCGTGCAGGCAATGACACGAGCTTCGTCGAATAGCTGGGTGTTAATACGTATCTCCAGCTCGTTGGCACGGTCCTTCAGCCGTTCCATCTTTTGGTGGTAAGCCTCCCCCCGCCCCCGCCGACTGGAGGAGGAACTGCGCAGCTGGCGGATGGCCTTGCGGATAGCCCACAGCAGCTCGTAGTCGGGATGGGCCTCGAAGCGCCGCTCGTAGGTGAACGAGAGCATCTTGTCGTTCACGCGTGTGGGATTACCTATTCTTAATACGTTGATGCCGCGGTCTACGAGCTTTTCCGATATCCAGTCCACAGCCATGTTCGACTGCGCACATACCAACACCTGGTTCTCGCGGCGCAGCGTCTCGTAGATGGCCTCGACGAGTGTCGTCGTCTTGCCCGTTCCCGGCGGGCCGTGAACGATGGCAACATCTTTCGCCCTGAGCACCTTGTTCACGGCATCCTCCTGTATGCGATTCAGGTAGGGGAAGCGCAACGGGCTAAACGAGAAAGTCTCCACCTTCATGCCGCCGCCGTTCTTTCCTGCATGGGAATAGAAGAGATCGCGCAGGTAGCCCAACCGTCCCTTGGCTCGCATCACGCGGTCCAAGGCCTCGAACATCGTGCGGTAGCTGGTCTCGTCGAACGACAGCTGCACGCCTATGTTCTCCGCACCCTGCACATCGATGAGCTGCCCATTGTCAGGCACACTCACCACCATGCGGTCGTCATTGACGTAACTGACGGTGCCTGTAAAAGGGAAAAAGTGGATTCCGGTCCCCCCGGAATCTCCAGATAATCCGGTTTTTTCTGAGAAGAACGCCACCGGTCGCCCCGGCTCGAAATTGTGCTCAATATCTTCGTCGGTAGTGCGGAACACCTCTACAACAAGCTGGTTCAGCGAGTTGTAATAGCTCTTGCCCATACGCACTGGCCACCACGCATCGCCGCGCTTTACCTTCCGCGCCATTCCCATTTGCTCGGTCTGGCGGCGATAGGTCTCCTTCTCCGTCTCATACTCCAACTGGAGCAGAAGCCGTTGCTGTTGTAGCGCTTGTATCGCGTTCATGCCTTGCCCTCCCATCGCATGAATCATTTGAGCAGTTTGAGAATCTGTTGGTCGGTAGCCTCGGGGAGCATCTTCCGGAAATGCTGGAAAAGACGCTCGAAGGATGCCTCGGGCGTTCTGCTACAGTGGCAGGCATCACGCCCATAGAGTTGCTCAGGGGTGGTGAGCAGCGACCATCCCCACCCATATTCGTGCCCATGCTTGTCCGTCGGATAGACAAAGTCCTCGGTGACGATGTAACAGCCCATCTGCAGACGGGTAACATAGCCGTCGAACTTGCTGCGAATCCTAGGGCCGGTGAAACCACAGGCAGCCCGCAACTGACGGGTAATCAGGCTGCCCTGCTCCTGGAGCGTCAACACGATGGTCTCCTCAATGGAGCCTTCCTCGGGCTGCGGATGCCGGCTGCGACGATAGTTGTAGAAGTCGGGCCACCACTCGCGACTGATGAATCCCGCCTTCCCGGCAAAGAACTTGCCGTAGACCACGTCGCCCTCCGTCACAATCGGCCCTTTCCACTTCCATAGGGGCCAATCCCAGCCACCGTCGGGAAATACAACGTAACGGCAGTCGTCGCTCACCAGCTCCTCTGCAGAAAAGCCACGTATGCCGCTATACAGCAGCGGAAGGAATCCCATCTGCCTGATCAGCTCCATTAGCTGTGCCTGAGTATATATCTCCTGATGCTCCATATCGACTGCAAAGATACAAAATAATTATGAATTATGAATTACGAATTACGAAATAAAGTGAAAAGTGAAAGGCTACGGGTTCTTTCTTTGAAAGCGACCAAAGGTCGAGCGGGCGAGGTCTGCTCGGGAACAGAGTAAAGAATTTTCTATCGCCAACAAAAACTCTTAATTCGTAATTCGTAATTCACAATTATTTCGTACCTTTGCACCCAGAATGAAACAGATACTACTCATTAACGATGTCGTGGGCTACGGCAAGGTGGGCATGGGCGCCATGCTACCCATCCTGAGCTATTTGGGAATCCCCACGTACAGCCTGCCCACAGCCTTGGTGTCGAACACGCTCGACTACGGCAAGTTCAATATTCAGGATACGACGGATTATATCCGTGGTACGCTGCCAGTATGGAAGGAGTTGGGCTTTTCGTTTGACGCTGTCTGCACGGGCCTGATGTTCAGCGACGAGCAGGCCCGCTTAGTAGCTGGTTACTGCAAGGAACAGGGAAAGAAAGGTACGACGGTGTTCGTCGATCCCATCATGGGCGACGGCGGACGGCTCTACAACGGCGTGACGCAGAAACAGGTAAGGCTGATGCGCGAGATGGTCAGCGTGGCTCACCTGACATTCCCCAACTATACGGAAGCCTGCTATCTCACCGACACGCCCTTCCAACAGGATGGCATCACGTGGCAGGAAGCCCGCGAGCTACTGGCAGCACTCCGCGACATCGGCTGCCGCTCAGCGTTGGTAACGAGTTGCAAGATTGAAGGCATTCCTTCTGTCTGTGGCTACAACCACTTTACAGGCGAGTACTTCCACTTGGAATACGAGGAGATTCCTGGTCTGTTCCACGGCACGGGCGACATTTTCTCTGCCGTCCTCATTGGCCATCTGCTCAATGGCGAGCAACTGAAGCAGAGCACCCGCAAAGCAATGGATGTGGTATTCAACATGATTGACCGCAACCGCGACATTGATGACAAAAATCGAGGCATCCCCATTGAGAAATGCCTCGATCTACTCACTATTTGAGAAGTGATAGGTGAGAATTTCTCACCTATCGTTTGGTTTCGTAGCCCTGATGAAGTAGGCTATTAATAATATGTACGCGAGGAGGGCACAGACCTCGGAGAGGGGATTCTGCAGCCACGACTCGCTCACGGGGTTGAAGCCGCCGAAGCGCAAAAGGGCACTCACCACACCCATCAAGGCACCACCAGCGATAAAGCCAGAGGCAATGAGCGTACCTTTCTCGCCACGTGCCTCATTCACCTGCTTGTTCTTCGACCGCGTGGTGACATACCAGTTTACAGCACCACCGATGACCAGCGGCACGTTCAGCTCCAAGGGGATGAACATACCCAGAGCAAAGGCCAGGGCGGGCACCTTGCAGAGCGTCAAGACAATGGCGATAGCGGCACCGATGGCATAAAGCAGCCACGGGGCACCCACGCCGTTCATCAGCGGGTCGATGACGGCAGCCATCGCATTGGCCTGCGGAGCTGCGAGCTGTCCGGAGGCAAAACCGTAGGTCTCGTTGAGCAACATCATCACGCCGCCGACAGTAGCCGCCGACACGAGGGTACCGAGGAACTTCCACGTCTCCTGCTTCCGGGGAGTTGTGCCTAACCAGTAACCGATCTTCAGGTCGGTGATAAAGGCACCAGCCATCGACAGGGCCGTACACACTACACCACCCATGACCAGGGCTGCCACCATGCCACTGGTGCCACTCAGACCAACGCCCACCATCACTACGGAGGCCAGGATGAGCGTCATCAGTGTCATGCCAGAGACGGGATTGGAGCCTACTATGGCTATGGCGTTAGCCGCCACAGTAGTAAAGAGGAAAGCGATGACGGCTACCAGCACAATGGCCACCAGAGCCTGCAACACGTTGCCGTCCATCACGCCGAACCAGAAGAACAGGAATGTCAGCAGGATGGTGACGATGGAGGCAATAGCAATGAACTTGAACGGCAAATCCCGCTCGGTACGCTGCAACTCTGTTGCAGCGCCACCTCCGCCCTTCATTTCCTTTGCTGCCAGTCCTACGGCCCCCTTGATGATGCCCCACGACTTAATGATACCGATGATGCCAGCCATGGCAATGCCACCGATACCGATACTCTTGCCGTAGGCCTTAAAGATCTGCTCGGGCGACATATCGCCCACGGCCGTCGTGATGCTGGGATCCCACTGGTCCAACACGTCACCGCCGAAGAGCAGTGCCAAACCAGGCACGATAATCCACCACACCGAGAGTGAGCCTAAGGTGATAATCAGCGCATACTTGAAACCGATGATATAGCCGAGACCCAAGACGGCTGCGCCTGTATTAATCTTGAACACCAGCTTCGCCTGGTCAGCTAACTGCTCGCCCCACGACACCACACGGCTCGTGAAGTTCTCGTTCCACCAGCCGAACGTAGCCACGATGAAGTCGTACAGTCCGCCCACAATGCCGGCGATGAGCAGCGGCTTAGCACCAGAATTGCCGGCAGTCCCGGATTTGCCTGTACCCTCGGAAATGCCTGTCACCAACACCTGCGTAGTAGCCGTAGCTTCAGGGAAGGGGTACTTGCCGTGCATGTCTGAAACAAAATACTTGCGGAACGGTATCAGGAACAGGATGCCGATGATACCGCCCAACAGCGAGGCAATGAAAATCTTCAGGAACGAAGCCGACATCTCCGGATACTTCGCCTGCAAGATATAAATGGCGGGCAGCGTAAAGATAGCACCAGCCACCACGGCACCTGAGCAGGCACCTATCGACTGGATAATCACATTCTCACCCAGCGCCTTCGAGCGTTTTGCCGCCGTGGACACACCCACGGCGATAATCGCAATGGGAATGGCAGCCTCGAACACCTGACCAACCTTCAATCCTAAGTAGGCGGCAGCAGCCGAGAACAGCATGGCCATCACCACACCCCACGTCACCGACCAGGCATTCACCTCAGGATATTGACCCCTGGGCGACATCATAGGTTCATACTTCTCTCCTTCGTTCAGCTCCCGGAACGCATTCTCGGGCAGCTGTGTCTTCATTTCTTCCATTTCTATCCTTTATTGATTGTTTTTGCAATTCGTTCTAACGCTTCCTGTAGACGGCTGCGTTGGATGGCGATGTTGAAGCGAACATAACCCTCACCCGTCTGAGGACCGTACATCGTACCTGGATTCACCCAGACCTTGGCCTCACGGAGCAGACGGTCACAGAGCTCCCGGGAAGTGATGCCCATTGCAGACACATCGACCCATGGGAGATAGGTTCCTTCGAGGCGACAGACACGCCAAGAGGGGATATGCGCAGCCACGAAGTCGCAGAGCAGCTGATAGTTGCCCCACAGATACTGGCAGAGCTCGTCAATCCACTCCTCGCTCTCGTTGTATGCTGCCTGAAGAGCCACGATGCCAAAGGGATTCACGTCGCACACCTCGTTGATATTGATGGCACGATCTATTCGGCGGCGCCACGAGGGATGCGAACAGATGATATTCGCAATCTGAAGCCCGGCAGTGTTGAAATTCTTCGAAGGAGAGTTCATCACCACAGCATCGTCCGTAATCGTACCAAAAGGTACAAACTGATGGCCAGGCATCATCAGTTCGCAATGGATCTCGTCGCTCACCACCTTCACGCCATATTTTTTGCAGATGTCATACATTCGTTGCAACTCTTCCCGCGTCCAGACACGTCCAGAGGGGTTGTGGGGATTGCAGAGCAGGAACATCGTGGTCTTCTCGTCGGCACACTTCGATTCGAAATCATCGAAGTCAACCTGGAAACTGTCGCCCACTGCCTTCAAGGGCGACTCCAGCACCTCGCAGCCATTGTTTCTAATACTGGAAAAGAAACAGTTATAGGCTGGTGACAATATGAGCACTTTCATTCCCGAGCCTTCGGGCTCGCCTACCCGTTGCCTTTCACCAGGCATAGCGAGCGCCTTGATGACACACGACATCGCTGGCACAACAGCCGTGGTATAGAGGATCCACTCGCGTTGGATCTCCCATTGATGACGGCGACGGAACCAGGAGATGACGGCCTGGTAATAGCTCTCCGGAACAATGTTGTAGCCAAACACGCCGTGCTCAGCACGCCTCTTGACAGCTTCCAAGATGGCTGGTGCCACCTTGAAGTCCATATCGGCCACCCACAAGGGAATCAGAGCCTCCCCCGTCCCCTTTGTAGCCTCTCCAGTCCCCTCCAAAAGGAGAGGTGTTTCAAAATCCCATTTCACGCAGTTGGTTCCCCTGCGCTCTACTAACTCATCGAAATCGTATTTCATTCTCTTACTCCTTACTTCTCACCTCTATGACGCAATTGTTCGGCTGGCGTACGTTCTCGTCGATGGTGACGCTGCCGATGGAATCGGCGACAATGCGTCCGCTCGTCGGATTCTTGATGTTCTCAATATGTCCGCGGATGTCAGCTTCCACATTGGAGTACTCGAACATCCGATCGCACATCGGGTCAATGGTGCAGTTCTCCAATACCAGGTTGTCCGTATAGCAAAGCAACTGTTCACCTGCCAGATGGCAGTTCACTATGCGCACGTTCTTCGAGTGCCACGCCAAGTACTCCCCGTCGAGCACGGAGTCGTAGACCGTCACATTCTCGCACTCCCAAAAAGAGTCCTTCGTCAGGATGTTCGCATGGTGTATCTCCACATCCTTACAGTACTGGAACACGTACTTCGAGTCGCTCTCCAAACCGTCCACAAAGATATTCTGCGAGAACATGAAAGGATATGTCCCTCCGTGCAGCCTCACGTTTTTCAACCTGAGGCCATCCACCTTCCAGAAGGTCTCGTCGGCATCGGTTATCTCCACGTTCTCCAACTCCAGGTTATTCATCTCGCGGAAGAACTTCGGCGCGTCAATGCGACAGTTACGCATCACCATGTCGTTCGTATACCAGATGGCCGAACGCGAACCTAAGGCAAAGTAGCAGTCCTCTATCAGCGCGCCGTCCACGTGCCACCACGGGTACTTTCCGTAGAACTTGCAGCGGTATGCCTCCATCCGCTGGCATTGCTTGATACCGCTCTCGCCGTCGGTTATCGTCACATTCTCTAATCGAAGGTCGTGTGCAGCAAACAACGGGCGTTCGCCACCAAATTGTTTGTCTTTAATCAGTTGCATGTTGGGGGTTTCTTGGGAATTATGATAAATTGTTGTCATTTCTTGCGCAAAGATATAAACTAATTTGTGAATAACCGACCAAATTGTGTTAAATTATCATTAAAGTACGCGTAACAAAGAACAACTTGACAGATTTTTTCGTATATTTGCAACGAATGCTAACTAATCATCCAAGGAGGAACGACCTATGTCAACAAAAACACAACTAAGTAAGGAGGAAGTGAAACTCGACAGCAAGAATGTCGACAGTTATTCACCCGAAGTGGAAACATCAATTTGGTATAACTAACACACAGAGAACAAGCGTGCCGCTCGCGGCACGCTTATTTTTTATGTAACCTTGGTCGCTTGCTACCATCGGGACGCAAGAAGGGGCGACTGTAATGCAGGGATTAAAAAAAATCCAATTTCCTTTTGTTTTTTGCTCACTTATTCGTACCTTTGCACCCACAAAAGATGTTGCCCTGATAGTTAAATGGATATAACAAGGCTCTCCTAAAGCTTAGTTCCGAGTTCGATTCTCGGTCGGGGTACTACCTATTATAAAGTGTTTAGCCGCTATTTATTATAAACCAGTAACTTAGACAATAATAAATAAAACGTCATTTTACTTTTGGGTCACATTTGTTTTACTGAAAGGTTGTTATCAGATTATTGCTTCTTATCTGACTTACCCTTTTCCTATTTGTACAACCAAAGGAAACTCCTTATAGCAAAACCAATATATGACGATATATTATCTTCATAATCACCGTAGTTCAATTATTAATCGTTATTTGTTAAACATCATTTATAACATTTGACTCTTTTTCAGTTACATGCGTTCCATAATTGTACTCAACATTTCGCATTTGGCATCTTAAAGTTTAACACTCCACCCCCAAAGTAATTGTCAGTATCAATCATCGAAAGAATCTTCTTACGAGCATATACATGAAGTTTACATACAAAAATAACAGTAATGATAAAACAAACTCCTCCAAGTACCTCATTAATCATTGAGGTCATTAATAATGCATCATACAATCCATGTGCTAAAACTGGTGCGGCAATAATTAGAACAGCAGTTTTACGGGAATGATCTACAAAATGGTATTTGGAGTAATAATAACCCATCAAAATAGCAAAAGCATAGTGCCCTGGGACTGCCATTAACGAGCGAAGAAATGCGACAGACATCCAGTTTTCATCATTATCAAATAGATAACCCACATTTTCTATTGCGGCAAACCCCAATCCAATGCATACTGCATATACAATCCCATCAAAGTGTTCGTCAAAGTATGGATTCTTTCTAAGAACAAGCCACAATGCCAATAATTTAAATGATTCTTCCGGAATTGCCGCTTCAAAAAAAGCACATGCAGTTGTACCTAATAGCGTTGTTGGATGCCCCTCTGGATAAAATAACACGGAACCTATCGCCATTTCTACTAAGACTACAGGGAAACATATAAGCACCCCATAACATGTTGCCTTAGCAAGCCATTTAGTAGGCTCCTTCTTCTGATCCTTTTTCCAAATAAACCACCAAAGTAAGGCGGCAGGAAGTAAAGCAACTATGATAATAATTAAAAACTCCATGTCACATAAAGATGCTAGCACGTTAAAATAAGTTTGCTTATTGTTCAACTAACACTAGTTTTAGGCGATTTACGTCTTGCATACTTTTCAGATTTGTTGTTTGGGTGTAAAGTTAGTGAAAAGTTTTCTATCTTCACTCCGTTTCAGCCTAAAACCTTGATAGTTTTACGGATATTTCACATTTGAAAAGCAATATAGCATGAATATGGGTGAAAGCCCCCTACCTTGGGGGCTTATCTGTGTTTTGGGTCGTTTCTGTTTTTTCAAATGCGCGGTTTTTTGAAAAAAAAGTCTGAATAGTTGGTCGTATTGAAAAAAACATGTATCTTTGTACCCAAAATAACAAAAACGGTTCTGTCACCTCGTTGAGTATTGTGGCTTCGTTGGGTCAGGAATGTACTCACGTAATGCCCAAATCTTATCGAGGTCTCTTAGAAAGGAATTCGAGAATAGTTCCGTTAGGGGTACTGAATGAATGAAGAGACCATCCGGCTGACCAACCTCAGCATCGGCTATACCACTAAGAATGGGCGAAGGGTTGTGGCCGAGGGTATCGATGCCGCTATCTTCTGCGGCCAACTGACCTGCCTGATAGGTGCCAACGGCGTGGGCAAGTCCACGTTGTTGCGTACACTCTCAGCGTTCCAGCCACGCTTAGGTGGTGACATTCATGTTTTGGGGCGCAACATCGACAGCTACAATGCACAGGATCTGAGCCGCCTCATCGGGGTGGTGCTGACGGAGAAGCCCAGCATCCGCAACATGACGGCAACCATGCTGGTGGCTATGGGACGGGCACCCTACACCGATTTCTGGGGACGGTTAGGCAAGGAGGACCGGCGCATCGTCAGTGAGGCCATCAGTCTGGTAGGTATAGAAAGGCTGAAGGAGCGGATGGTAGACACGCTGAGCGACGGTGAGCGACAGAAGGTAATGATAGCCAAGGCGCTTGCACAGCAGACGCCTGTGATATTCTTAGACGAGCCGACAGCCTTCCTCGACTACCCTTCCAAGGTGGAGACGATGCTGCTACTGAAACGCATCTGCCGTGAGGCC
This sequence comes from uncultured Prevotellaceae bacterium, assembly GCA_900318585.1. Lineage (GTDB taxonomy): Bacteria > Bacteroidota > Bacteroidia > Bacteroidales > Bacteroidaceae > Prevotella. The sequence goes on along the minus strand of ONKY01000147.1, from coordinate 10,526 downwards.
AACAAGACCGTATTCCTCTCCACCCACGACATGGAACTGGCCTTGCAGACGGCAGACAAGCTTTGGCTGATGGACAGTCGCGACGGCCTTCACGTGGGCACGGCGCGCCAGTTAGCCGACCAAGGGACACTCTCGGCTTTCATTGACCGCCCACAGGTTACCTTCAATCGGGAAACGCTGACCATCAGCATCAAAGAGACCTAATAAAGACTTCAAGAATAATTACCTAACAATATAAACAATAAAAAACGAATGGTTTTCGGACACGGGGATGACGCCTACCGCTACGGGGGCAAGATCAAATACAATTTCAGCTCGAACATTCCGGCGCACGCCGATCTGTCGGGGCTGAAAGCACATCTGGCTTCGCGCTTAGATGTAATTTCGTCGTACCCCGAGCCTGAAGCACGGCACTTAGAAGAGCTGATAGCGCAGGAAGAGGGCGTTACACCCCAGCAGGTGCTCGTCACAGCCGGCGCCACGGAAGCCATCTATCTCATAGCACAGCTCTATAGCGGCTACGTGTCGGTCATCCCGCAGCCCACGTTCAACGAATATGCTGATGCCGCGGCGGCACACAATCACATCATTACTTACCACAACGACGACATTGACCACCTGCCGGAGAACCGAGTGCTCTGGATATGCAACCCCAACAACCCCACGGGATACGTGATGCAGAAGGAGCTTATCAACTATATCATCCGTCACCAGCAGCAGTATATATTCGTGGTTGACCAGTCGTATGAGGACTATACGGACAAGCCGCTGCTGAAGACGAACGAGATGCAGGACTGTCACAACCTGATTCTGATACACTCCATGACAAAGCGCTATTGCATCCCCGGCCTGCGCTTAGGCTACATCACCGCCTCGCCAATCATCATCGACCGCCTGCGCCTACTGCGCCAGCCCTGGACGGTGAACGCTCTGGCAATAGAAGCCGGCGAATACTTAGTGGGCAATCACGTGGATGTGTTGCCTGACCGCGAGGGTTATTTGGAAGAGGCGAAGAACCTGCACGAACAGCTGTCGCAAATGAATGGTATTATGATGATGGGGTCGGACACGAACTTCATGCTGGGCTACTTAGAGCAGGGAACGGCACGCGAGCTGAAGCAGTGGCTCATCAACCACTACGGCATTCTCATCCGCGATGCGTCCAACTTCCACGGTTTGGCAGACCCATGTTTCCGCGTATCTGCCCAGACGCCAGAACAGAACGTCATGCTGGTGGAAGCCATTCGCGAGTTCATGGATAAGTAGCAACGGGTTAGAATCGAATCGCGGGATTCAGGCATGCCTGAATCCCGCGATTCATATTGAGCGAACTCGCTCATGCTTTATTCTCACTTCATCACAACCTTGAGCTATGCTCTAAGTTGTTCACGCTCGATAAAGCATGAGCAAGTTCATGCTTTATTCTCACTTCATCACAACCTTTTTACCATCCCTCAGGACGAGACCCTTGAAGCTGCTGCTGACCTGCTGACCTGCCAGATTGAAACTCTTGCTTTCAGCCTTGGTAATAGCCACAGTCTGGATAGCGTCAACTACGGGTTCTGCCTTCTGATACTCTTCATAGCCAGGGAAATCGGCCAGCATCTGAGCCTTGATTTCTCCGGCGGTAGATGCACTGTTCTTGATAATCAAGCGGGCAAAACGGAAGGGAGCGTCATTGTCGTTCCAGTCCCAAGCCTGGTTACCACCGAGGCATACATACTTCAGGTCGGCACCGTTGGTGAAGAGGCCGCTGATGACTTGTCCCTCAGTCGTGCCGTCAACATTCCACTCGTTCTTCACCTCGCCATCGAGGAATATCTTGCAGTTCTTATCAGTGAAGACAGCAGTATAGTAGTGCCACTTCTGGTCTTCCAACCAGTTGTTCACAAAGGTGTGGTCGGGGTCAGTAGCCTCCCATGCATTCTTGTTGTAGACGTTGTTCTTACCTGCCACGTTGTTGGCAGCGGTGAAGTCGCACCATCCACTGCAGTTCACTTGTGCGAAACCGCGGCTCTGCAAAGCCAGCATGGGTGAACCGTTGGCACCAGCACTCTTCTGAGCGTAGGCCGTGAAGAGGGGAGCGTAGGTGTACTGATCGGGTGTGAAACCCTCTGCACTTACCCAGAAGGCGATGGTCAGCTCATGGGTCTTGCCCGAGTGTGCCAGCACATCCTCAGGCAACAGGCAGTAGCTTGTGCGTACGGCACTGCCATCGTTCTGATAGAAGTCGCCAAAGGGAGCCCCCTCTTCATCGGTGGAAGCGAACTGCCCTGCACCAACAGCCTTCTCGCCCTTCCACGTCACGCGCTCACCCGTCTCCTCGTCCTCGTAAGTAGAGAAGTTGGTGGTGTAGACGTAAGCAGCCTCAATGCCGCTGATCAGATCCTCAGCCGTCTTGCCCTCATGGAACTCAAAGCCACCAAAGCCAATCTGTGACGAGTGCTGGAACACCCAGTACTCCTCGCCAGCCTCCACGTCGAACGTCAGCCAGCCCCAGAAGTTCTGGTTGCCGTTACCAATGACGAACTGACGCTCCTCAGCATTCTTGTCGGCCTCTGCCTTCATGGCAGCCAGCTCTTCCTCTGTCTTTTCACCTGCTGCCACTGCGGCATCGTAATTACCATAGATATAAACATGGTGTACGGAGTCCACCTGCTCCACAGTGAGTAGCTTCTTCTTACCGTTCTCGTCGTTCACGCCGTTGATGTAGCCAGAGGCCAACAGACGCTCAGCCTTCATCGTCTTGGCATTCACCACGAAAGTCTTACGGTTACCCTTGTTGGCCCACACCTTCACCTTGAAGGCACCCTGGGCCGAAGCGGTGAACTTATAGTAGAGACCCGTCACAGGCATACCCTGTGATCCGTCGGGCTCATAATAGATGTAGTCGGCCTGATAGTGTCCCTGCCACTCATCGTCCTTCTTGTTCTCCTTGGCACGCAGCTTGACGTAGGGGTTGCCAGTACCAGTGATATACCAGAAGTCGATGTCGCCCTGGCTCTTTTTTCCCCACGTGATTTCGTTCCAAGAACCTACCGAAGCCACTTCGTAGATGTGGTTTTCTTCGTCAATCACAGTGCCGATAGTAATATCCTGACCGACATTCTTTGTCTTGTCATCAGGATCCACCTTGTTGGCAGGAGTAGTACCGCCCACAGCAGTCACGGTAGCCTTGCCAGCCTTGAAAGTGACAATAGACTTGCCATCTACGGCATTGTTAGCCGCACCGCCTTCCTCGCCAGCCACGGCAGCAAACTCGGGGGCGAGCTTTCCGTCCTGAATGGCATTGTAAACGTCCTGCGCCTGAACCGTCAAGGCACAGAGCGCAACACTGATTAATGTAAAAATCTTCTTCATAAGCGCTTAGATATTATTAATTTGTTGAATTACTGCGCAAAAATACTACTTTATTCGTAAACGTCCAATCTTTTTAATTATTTTTAGGACGTAAACGTTTACAGCCACGGAACTTGCCACGGTTCAACACGGTGGTATAGAACCGTGTAAAACCGTGGCAAGAATCAAAAGCGTGGCTACTGAATACCAAAGTCCTGCTGCTGTTTCTCCACTTCCTCCAGTAGCTTGCGGCGATCGGCAGGAGTACCAGCCTTGGGCGGATAGGACGGATCAAGTACCCAGCAACCGTTTTTCATCACATACGGCTGGGGGGTAGCCACCTCCTTGTAGCATTGCTGCCCTTCGTAGGGAATACTCTCAATGGTAAGCGTGTCAGCGACTGGCGCGTGGATACCCTCGAAGGTGGAGCGTGCAATGATGCGGATTTTACCTGCCTTGTGGGTGCTGCGGATGAGCACCGGGGCGCTACCCCATTCCACCTGACGCGGGTTGGCAGCGATGGAAGCATCACCGATGATGCTGCCCTCGCCCTCCACGGTAAAGGTGACATGCTCACGTGCCAGTCGGCGCACGTTGCCGTTGTCGTCGGTTATCTCAGCCACGCAAACGATAAAGTCGGAGCCGTCGGCAACGAGTTTTTTGCCCATTTCATCGGCATAAAGGCGGATTTTCGTGCTGCGTCGCGACGGCATTTTCTCTGTTCGACACACCACCTTTCCGTCCACGATTCCCTCCGCTACGAATTTCACCGTCTGCCATGAGCGCTTCGTGTAGCTTTGCTCGCGTGCCTTCCAGAAATCCCAGAAGTCCTTGAACACGACGGGAGCATTCGGCTGCCCTTCAGGATTATGGACAACAGGCAGCGTCGCCGTCTTCCAACCGTCGAGGGCTGTCAGCCGTACACTGTCACAGTTGGAGAAGATGGTCACGTCAGCCGGCGAGAACTGGGTCATTTCATGAGCAATGGTTAATTGATAATGGTCCATAGATGATTGCGCCTTGAACATGTCCAGCGCATATTTGGGCTGACGGAAGGCATCGTAGATGCCGCCGAGGTAAGCGTCAGGATGATAGCCGCGCTGATGGTCGAAGGGATGCCACAGGCAGCCTCCGATGAACTGGCGCTGACCGTGATACATCTGACCATAGGTGTCGGCCAGAGAAAGTGCGGCAGCCAGCTGTGCGTGTTCACCCCAGCCGCGGGCAGCGCGATTGATGGCGTTATGGGCGTACCAGTCGTCCACATACTCGCCCCACTCGCGGGTAAAGATACACTTGTCAATATCATCGTACTTACCGTTGGCAATGTTGTATGCCCAGTCATAGAGCACGTCGTAGTTTTGCTTCACGCCGGCCGAGTTCAGATCGGCAGCAGCCACGGGACGACCCGGCCAGGGATATTCCTCGCGGGTTACCTGCAAAGCCTTCAATGCAAAGTCCTCGGGATAGCGCGTCTCGTTAAGGATGGGCTCCCACATCAGCACACATGGATGGTTGCGGTCTCGGCGGATGATGTCGCGGGTATTCTGATGAACCATCTCTGCCCATTTGGGATCCTTGTTCCAGAACTGCCAGCCGGGCGTAGGCACGATGATGAACAGACCAAGCTCGTCGCAGGCATCCATAAACGATGGATCCTGCGGATAGTGGGCGGCACGGATAATAGTCATTCCAGCCTGCTTCAGACGCATGACGTCACGCCACTGCTGAGAGTTAGGCAGTGCATTGCCCACGTATGCAAAATCCTGATGACGGTTACCACCGACAAACTGGTGGTAGGGCTTGCCGTTAAGCCAAAAACCGTCCTTGCCACGAAACTCCGCCTTGCGGATGCCCATACGGACGATGCCACCGTCGGAAGAAGGAGACCCTCCCCCCGTCCTCCCTTTTAGGGAGGGAGTAGTTACCTTTAGCTCGACAGTATAGAGATAAGGGTCTTCAGGACTCCATAGGTGAGGTTTTTTAAGGGAAGAGTGAAGGGTGAAGAGATTCCCGCTATCGCGCCTACCCGTAGCCTTTGAATTAATTGTTACCGTTTTCTTCTGCTTCAGGGTTTTTACCAGCTTGCCGTCGGCATCCTTAATGATTGCTGTCACCTCTACTGGCAAGGAGGTTCCTTGGGTGATAGGTGAAGGGTGAAGGGTGAAGGGAGTTGTTTCCACCTCCACATCAATAAACACGTCGGCACTTTTTTCGGTGATGTTATCGTAATGGATAAAGACGCCACCGCCTGCAACCTGATTGCGTTCAATGGCATCGGTAATGGCTACTGCCGACTTGCCGATGAGCCACACGTCACGATACATACCACCATGATAGGTAAAATCGAGCTGAGACTGCTTCTTGCCCGGGGGATAGTCCGCGTCATCGCTGTTGTCGGCTCGAACAGCAATGAGACACTCGTCGCCCGCCTTGACACCTTCCTTTGTCAGGTCAATGGTGATGGGCAGGTAACCGCCCCAGTGTTCCTTCACCAATTTGCCGTTCACATAAACCTGTTGCTTCCCCATGATAGCCTCAAAGTGTACGGAGACATTCTTTCCCTGCATATCCTGAGGCACTGTGAAGTGCTTACGGTACCAGCAGACACCCTGATAGTTACGCCCACCACTGGCTTCCGACGGTTCCAGACGGTCGATATGAGGTGCACAAATCACCTCCCATGTAGAATCGTCGAACTTAAGAGCCTCAGCACCCTGGGCATCGCCCAACAGGAAGCGCCAGCCCTCGTTGAAATTATACACCACACGCCCGCTGCCTTCCAAAGGGAACAGCCCCGCCACCGACGTTGTCTGCGCAGCCGCTGAAGAAAGGGTGAAAAGAGGAAAAAGTGCTGCAAAGAAGAGCCTCTTCCATCGTCTTGTCTTATACATATTATTATTTGTTTTAGTATTCAGGCTGCAAACTTACACAAATTTTGGCGATTAGCAAAACAAAAAGCCAAAAAAGTGCCGCGTCATCACGACGCAGCACCCTGTCTAAAGAATAATACCAATAACAATGTATATCTAAGTACTAACAGTAAAAATAATATCGTCGGTAACTTTATCTCTTGTTATTCTTCAGCATCTGATCCATTCAGGTTCTCCCAGCCCAGGACATTCTTGAGGTGGTTAGCCAGACGGCATTCGAGCGGGAACGGCAGATACTTGTACTTGTCAGAGAAGTCGTTGTACTTCACTGCAGTATACTCAGTATAGAGCTGATGCTCAGCAGCACTCTTCGTGAAGAAGGCATCGAACACAATAGGTACATGCTTGTGGATGCCACCGTATCTGGTGTTGTAGATCTCGTTGATGTTGACCTTACCCTGATTGCTCCAGCGAACGAGGTCGGGGAAGCGGCAGTTCTCGAACCACATCTCGTACTGCTTCTCTTCCATCACATCCTCGAAGGAGAGCTTAGAGCTGATCTTACCAGAGCCGGAACGCTGCTGGACCTCGTTGAGGGCCTTCAGACCACTGGCCTCATCAGCACCGATGCAAGCCTCAGCATAGAGCAGCAGAGCCTCAGCATAACGGGCTACCATGAAGTTCTTCTCGGTAGAAGCACCACCCATGATGGTGGGAACATTGTCACGCGGATACTCCTTGCCACCAGACAGGATCTTGGGGATAGAGGCGTATGCCATGTGTTTCCACTCGAAATACGGGCCGTGGCTGTATACACCATCCGTAGCATTGATACCACGGTCGGGGTCAGTCTTCTTCTCATCAAGAGAAGCATCGTTCAACTTGGAATTCCACTCCATATCGTACAGCCACTCCTCACCTGTGAGGAAGCAAGCGCGACGACGGGGTGAGTTGCCATCATGCTCCAGGAACTTCTTGGCGAAGTCTTCCTGAATGGCACCACCGTTCCAACCTGCTGCCGGGCAGCAAGCGGGCATGGAAGCCAGGTGGTCAGTACGCCAGCAGAATACGTCGGCAACCATCCAACGGCTACGCCATACTCTACCAGACCATACGCCGATACTCTCGTCATTGATGAAGTTGGGCTCGAAGATCTTCTCGCTGTTACCGTCGCCGGCTACGTGGAAGTTGGTCCAGTATTCGTCAGAAGGTACGAGCTTATACTTACCGGAGTTGATGAGGTCACCCAAATACTTGCGGGCAGTGGCAGGATCGTTGGCAAACATAGCAGCCTTACCAGCTACGAACTGTGCAAAGCCCTTGGTCATGCGGGCTGTGCTATTCTTATCGCTAGCGCTGCTACGCTCGGGCAGTGAACCAGAATTGATAGCCTTGTCGCACTCTGACACAACCCACTTGAGCACCTGCTCCTGGCTCTCAGCCTGCTGAGGCAATTCATCGGCATAGAGCAGACGATCGACGATAGCGGGACGGTTCCACATAATAGCCATCATCATGTGAAGGTATGCACGCATCACACGAGCCTCTTCTACACACTGCTTTGTGTAACTGCTTTCAAACTTGGGTGAAGCACCGTCGCGGTTCTCTGTAGAGAAATTGGAAATCACGAGGTTGGCGGTATAGATAGCTCCAACATAACGGTTGTAGCACTCTTTCAGTACGCCGTTGTCCTCACCATACCTGAACTCGTCGAATACGCGGAAATCCAGGTGGTCGTCAATATGGCCACCAGCGGCCAGAATGTCATCGGCAGCGTAATTGAGAATCACCTGTTCCGGGTTATTAATACCCTGGGTACCTGCAACCTGCTGACAGAAGTTTGAATACATATTGGCAAGGAGGGCATCAGCATCTTCATCGGAAGAGTAGAAGTCAAGAGAGCTGACTACGCCCTTCTGAGCAATATCAAGGTTGTCTTCGCAAGAAACACATCCTAATGCGAATACGAACAATGCGGGAATTATAATCTTTTTCATATTGTTTTGCATCATTAAATTAGAATGACAAGTTAACACCCAGAATCAGCTTCTTCATGGTCGGGTAGGAACCCCAGTCGAGGCCAGCACCTGAAGTGTTGTTGGTGGAAGCCGTCTCCGGATCCAGACCGGGATAGCTGGTGATGGTGAAGAAGTCGTCGAGCGACACGTAAAAGCGGAGGTTGCTGATAGCTGCCTTCTTGGTAATCTTAGAAGGAACGGTGTAACCTAACTGCAGCTGCTTGAAGCGGAAGTAGTTGCCACTGAACATATTACCCGTTGAAGACCAAAATTCATTGTCCGGGCCAAGGATGTTCTTCGGGTTAGGAATAGATCCACCAGGATTCTCAGGAGTCTGAGCTTCCTCAAGATAGTACTTCAGTCCATTCTTGTAACCAGCACGATGGAGCACGGGCAAAATCTTGTTGCCACCCTGGCCATAACCGTTGAGCAGGAAGTCAAAGCCCTTCCAAGCAAGGGTGATGTTGATGCCATAGGTGAAAGAAGGAATGGTCTGACCGATATCAGTCATATCGTCGGTAGTGATATTACCATCGTGATTTACGTCCTTAATGATAGGATCACCAGGCCTGAACATCACAATAGGTTGACCATCTCCGTCCTTGATATAATTACCAGCCTCGTCGACAGCTAAGATATCCTTATCTGCGATACCTTCGTAGGTAAAGCCATCCAAATGCCAGATAGAGTGACCTTCCTCGAATACGGTACGAATCTTGTAGTTCGTAGAGCTTGCATCGGTACGATAGGTGGGCGTAGCACCCTTAGCCAGTTCGAGCACCTCGTTGTGCAGGGTAGAGAAGTTTGCATTGATACCATAGCTGAAATCATCGATGCGGTCGCGCCAGCCAATCTGGAACTCAAGACCTCTGTTCAGCACGTTACCACCGTTGGCAACAGCTGAGGTAAAGCCCAACTCACTGGGAACGGTGAGGTTGAAGAGCAGATCCTTGGTACGCTTGTCGAAGTAGTCAATGCCCAAAGACAGCCTGTTAGCGAGGAAGCGGGCATCGAGACCGAGGTCAACCTGTTCGGAGGTCTCCCAAGTCAAGTCGGGGTTAGCCAGCTTGTCAGGAGCAGAACCGAAAGTAGTACCAATCTGGTCTACATTGTACTGATACCAGCTGCTGCCCTTAGAGATAGGAGCTGTGTAGGGATAGCCACTCAGCACGGAAATGTTACCGTTGCGACCCCAAGAAGCACGGAGTTTCAAGAAGGAAATGATGTCATCGGAGATGGCTTCCTTGAAGAACTTCTCGTTGCTGATGGTCCAACCTGCAGAAACTGAGGGGAAGTAACCCCAACGGTTTTCCTTCGGAAGCTTTGACGAGTCAAAGGCATCAGCACGCATATTGAACTGGAGGAAGTAGCGGTTGTCGTAGTTATAGGTCAAACGGCCGAAGTATGCCAACTCAGCGCTCTTGCTGGGTGCATTGCCGAATGACTTGGGGGCGTCAGACTTCACATAGTCCATATAACGGAAGTTGGGCTCGTAGGACGAGAGGATGTCAGCACCAGAAGAACTTGTACTTACATTGTCCCTGTTGGTCTCACGATAAGACATACCAGCCATCACGTTCACGTTGTGCTTTGCAATACTGAAGTTGTAGTTTGCGAAGTTCTCCCACTGATAGTACCAACCCGTGTTGGCGTTAGCAGAAATAGAATAATTGGTCTGGTTACCACGGTCACCAATCCAGAAAGGATCAGAATAGCTGTGCTGTACGCTGTAGTTCAGACGGTAACCCAAACGTGTGGTGATGGTCAGGCCTTTGAGAGGCATCAGGTTGGCATAGAGCGTTCCCCTGACGTTGAAACCACCATTCTTGCCATCGGTAGCATCACGCTTTGCCAACGGGCTACCTTCCATGTCGGAATACTTAGAGTTAGCAAACCAACCGTTCTCATCGCGGAAGAGACGATAGTTGGCATCAGCAGTACCTTCCTGTAGCTGGTCGTACTTGGTCTTTACTGAGAGAGACATTTCCTCAGGTTTGGTCCAATATACCGGAGTCAGCGGGTCCATCTGAAGCATCTGCTCAAACGAAGAACCGTATGAACGCTGAGAAACGCCTTTGGTATCCCACTTCTCAATAGAATTGTTAGAACCAACCTGCAACCACTTGGTGATGTTATAGTCAGCGTTGACCTGAGCGGTGAGACGCTTATAGACGTCCTTGTCACCTCTTACCACACCATTATTATATACATAATTCAAGTTTCGCAAGTTAAAAATTAGTTGAGATAAGGTCGCAAAAAAGAGCACAGGGATTTCCGTATGTCGCGGAAATTTTGT
>ONKY01000148.1 GCA_900318585.1 uncultured Prevotellaceae bacterium | reverse complement strand
TATTTAATTATAAACGACCGCTCGACCTTGGTCGCTTTCATAGAAAGAACTTGGACAACAAGGACCGCTCGACCTCTGGTCGCTTGCCGCTCGGCGACAACAGGAGACGCTTGCCAGAGCAAGAAGGCAAGAACTTTTTGCCTACGACGGCAACTGCCGTCTACTGGATCCAGCCACAACACCCTGAACCGGAAGCAACCAAGAGTTATTAAACATATGGTTGTCTAAGTTGTTTATGTTGTCGTTTAAAAATACAATCGTTGTGTTTTCGTATTTTTTACGTGCGGGACGTGCGACACGTGCGGGTGTTTTTCCGTTTTGTATATACTTAGCGTTTACGCGCGCGTAAAATCAGAAAACGGAGCTCGAAGCCACTGGTAATCAGCGACTTGATATTTTAGGATTCCACCAACCCCTAGCAAATGCTTGCACGGTTCGGAGAAATGTCGTACCTTTGCGGCGTGATTTGGAATCACACCGCGAAGACAGGCTGCGCCTCAGCAGAGAGCGAGCTCTCTGCATTCGGCTTGCACTGTCTTTGCGCCCAGATTTTTGAGGCAGATGCAGTCGTCGCTAACCGAATAGATGGATCCTGCGCACCGTCTGCCCATCACGTCAGCCTATAGACTGCCGACTCGTTCGCCTCAAACTATACCCAGGCGCAGCGGCAGATGGCGACAATTATTTTTTGTAATAAGTACCCGCACATACTGGCGGGCCAGGCGTTCTTCGCCCATCTCTTTCTGATCATAGGTGCTCGGAGCTTTGACATTGCGGGAAAGTAATTCATTCGCTGAAGGTTACATTTTCTGTGCTTATTGGTGTAGCAGGATGTTTTTTTTCCAAAAAGATTTGGAACGTATGGAAAAAAAATGTATATTTGCAACAAAAATGAGGAGAACAATGAAAAGGAGAGTACTTGTATTGGCATGCCTGCTGCTGACGGCAGCGGCAACATGGGCACAGGATGCGCCCAAAGGTATCAGCCTGACCGACCAGGAGAAGGAGATGGTGAAGAAAAACAATGACTTCGCCTTCCGCCTGTTCCGTGAGGCTCGCGACGAAAAGAACATGATGATATCGCCGCTGAGCATCACCTACGCTTTGGAGATGCTGAACAACGGCGCAACCGGCAAGACGCAGCAGGAGATCAACGAGGTGCTGTGGGGAACCTCCCTCGAACTTTCAAAGGGAGGGGATATGGACGCTATCAACACTCTATGTCACAAGCTGCAGAAGGAGGCTGCCACGTTAGACAAGGAAACGACGGTGGGGATAGCCAACAATATCTACGTGAACGAAGGCAGAGGCTACCACCTGAAGAAGGCGTTCGTGGAGAAGGCTACCACGTACTATGACGTGACGCCCGAAGCCCGCGACTTCCACGACGGCAAGACGTTAGGCGTCATCAACCAGTGGGGCAGCGACCATACAAACGGTATGATTCCCGAGGTACTGTCGGAGGACGAGTTCAATCCTGACGGCGAGAGCTACCTGCTGAATGCCCTCTATTTCAAGGGTGCCTGGCAGCAGCCGTTCGACAAGGCTTATACCTTGCCGTCCTATTTCAACAACGACCCAAACATGGCGTGCAACATGATGAACGTAAAGGGGGATTTCCTCTATCAGGAGAACGACCTCTACCAGGCTGTGGTGCTGCCCTACGGTATGGGGGCGTACCAGATGACTGTGCTGCTGCCGCGCGAGGGGAAGAGCGTCGGCGACATGTTAGAGACACTGAACGGCAAGAGCCTGAATACCGACGGCTACCAACTGTATAATGTGGCGGTGGCGTTACCACGCTTCGAGATGGAGACCACTCGATACTTGGAGGAGATCCTGCCGAAGATGGGCATCGTCAACGCCTTTGGCGGCGAGGGTTTCACGGACTTCTGCTATGAGGGCGATGACGAGAAGCAGCCTCATGTGTTCCAGATTGAGCTGATGAAGCAGGTGGCCAAGATCAAGGTGGACGAGGAAGGCTCGGAGGCGGCTGCCGTGACGGTAATAGGCCGGAAGAACGGCGTAGCGGGGTTTGCTAAGTTCATGGCCGATCGTCCGTTCCTCTATATCATCAGCGAGCAGTCCACAGGCGCCATCTTCTTCATGGGCCAGTATATGGGCGAGGAGATTGACAACCCGAAGCACAAGATTACGCTGACGGATGAGGAACAGAAACTCGTGGAGAGCAACAACGACTTCGCCTTCAACCTCTTCCGGCAGGCACGTACGGGCGACAATCAGGTGATGTCCCCGCTGAGCATTACATACGCCCTGGGTATGCTGAACAATGGCGCGGCTGGCAAGACGCAGCAGGAAATCAACGAGGTTCTGGGATTCAAGACTGCAACGAAGGACGGTGGCACTGACGCCATCAACCAGTTCTGCCGCAAACTGCTGACGGAGTGTCCCAACTTGGACAAAACGACGAAGGTAGACATAGCCAACAATATCTACGTGAACGAGGGCATGGGGTACCACCTGAAGGCACCGTTCGTGGAGAAGGTGCAGCAATTCTACGACGCCACGCCGGAAAGCCGCGACTTCCATGATGGCCAAACGATGGACGTCATCAACCAGTGGGCCAGCAACCACACGAACGGCATGATTCCCAAGATTCTGACGGATGAGTCGTTCAACCCCGACGCTGTGAGCTACCTGCTGAACGCCATCTATTTCAACGGCGTGTGGGTGGAGAAATTCAACCCCGACAATACGCAGGATGAGGCATTCGGGGCGGCCAAGGAGAAGGTGCCAATGATGCACACGATGGCGAAATTCGGCTATACGGAGAACGACCTCTACCAAGCTGTGCAGCTGCCCTACGGTAACATGGCATACCAGATGACGGTGATACTGCCGCGCGAGGGCAAGACCATTGCAGACGTAATAGAGAAGATGGACGGCAAGGGCTGGGTGCAAGGCTTCTCATCCTATCTAGTAGACCTCAAGCTACCGCGCTTCGAGACAGACACCGACCTCG
>ONKY01000150.1 GCA_900318585.1 uncultured Prevotellaceae bacterium | reverse complement strand
CCATGCTTTGACCAGTTTTCTGGTTTAAAAGCATAGCCGTTAAGGAACGTTGCAACCTCTCCCAGCTTCTTATATTCCCACTTACTTTTATCCATTACTCGTTCTCTTTTATTCATACTTGATTCTGAAATAATCGAGTGCGGCCTTGTATTGGTCTTGTGCCGTGAGACAGGTATCTGTGAGGTAGCCATCAATATGACCCCACTCACGTAAGCCACGATAATAGAACATCTTCAATTCGTCAGTGATGATGAAGGGAACGACACCACTACGCAGACACTCCTTAAACATGATGAGACGTCCCACACGCCCATTACCATCCTGGAATGGGTGTATCTTCTCGAAACGCACATGGAAGTCGAGAATGTCTTCTAAGGTATGTTGCTCCTTCGCATTGTAACCTTCTATCAGTCGTTGCATACTTTCCTGAACCTTTTCTGGCTCACATGTATCCTGGCCACCCACTTCGTTAGGCAGACGCTTGTAATCGCCTACGGCAAACCAGTCTTTGCGACTGTCGGATGTACCTGATTTCAGGATGCCATGCAGCGTCTTAACCAGTTCTTCCGAAAGTGGATCGCCTGCCTTGTCGATAATCAGGTCGATACAGTGGAAATGGTTCACCGTCTCTACGATATCATTCACGTTCACCGCCTCGTCAGCAGTCACACCAATGGTATTCGTCTCGAAGATGTAACGTGTCTGGTCGTGCGTCAATCGGCTACCCTCGATATGGTTCGAGTTATAGGTCAGGTCTATCTGCGTTTTGTGATAGATACTGCCTTTCATCTTCATCTCCTTCTGCTCACGAAGGGCAGTCAGCAGTGGTGTTATTTTGCTTTCCATATCTGATCTTTCATTTTTTCATTCTTTCATTTTTCTAAGTACTTCTCTTTAAACTCCTGCTGCCTGGCAGCGAACTGAGCCTCAAGGGCCTCGATGCGGGCAAAGACATCCTTGGGGTCATCATAGACCACCTTCTCGCGCACCACCTCTTTGTATTTATTGAAGGTGAGGTCGTAGTCGTTCTTGCGAATCTCATCTACTGGCACAAAGAAACTCTGGTCTTTGCGAGTTCTTGAAGTCTCTGCCTCCAAGTTCTGCCAACGCTGCAGCAGGTCAGGGATATCATCCTCAGTGGTGGGTGTGCGCTTGGCATTCAGCGTGAAGCCATCGGCATGCATTTCGTAGAACCACACATCGTCCGTACCTCCGGCATCCGTCTTGGTAAACACCAGAATGGCAGTAGAGACACCGCTATAGGGTTGGAAGACACCTGCCGGCATGGAGATAACAGCTCGCAGACACTGATGGTCGATAAGCTCCTTGCGGATGGCCATGTGGGCATTGTCGTTACCAAACAACACACCATCGGGCACCACGGAGAAGCAGCGGCCTCCTACCTTCAGCGAGCGTACAAACAGGGCCAGGAACAGCAGCTCCGTGGCGTTGGTATTGGCTATCGACAGCAGGCTCTTGCTGATGGTGCTCTTCAGCACCTTGCCAGAGAAAGGCGGATTGGCCACACAGAGGGTATAGCGGCTTGCGTCCGTATTATCCTCTGAGAGCGAGTCCTGATACTTGATATTGGGTTTGGGGATACCATGCAGCAGCATGTTCATCGCTCCGATGCGCAGCATGGTCTGGTCAGTATCGAAGCCATTGAACATGGTGGAGTAATAGCGCTTGCGCACATCCTCATTGGTCTGGATGGTAGCGCGGTTCTGGTCGTAAATCTGTCTAGCAGCCTCCATAATGAATCCTGCGCTACCCATGGCAGGGTCGCAGATGATATCATCAATCTTGGGCTCTGCCATCGTGATAATCATACGGATGATGTGGCGAGGGGTGCGGAACTGACCGTTCTGACCCTTTTCCGACATCTTAGCTAGCATATACTCATAGACATCGCCCATAGTGTCGGCATCTTCCATATCCAGCAGATCGATATCATCAATCACACTCTGCAGCACGTCGGCCTTGGGAATGCTGAACACAGCATCCTGCATGTAACGGCTATAGGCAGAACCACTCTCCTTGCCAATGCCCTTGATGAAGACAAACACATTGTTGCGCACGTGGTGTAGCATGTTCTGAGCAGAGAAGCCCTTGAACACCGACCAGCGCAGGTCTTCGTAAGCCACCTCCTGATTGGTTTCAGGATTCAGCCACTTCTCACCCTTCTTGAAGAGCGGATTCTCAAGCTCATAGCCAAACTCAATGGCGTTGCTCTCCTCGTGGCGCTGCTTATCGTCGAGCAGCTTGATGAAGAACAGGTACGTCAGCTGTTCCAGAATGGTCACAGGCACAGTGATGCCACCTGCCCACAGCGTATCCCATATCTTGTCTATCCGGCTCTTGACGTCGCCAGTGATAGTCGATGAATTCTGATTCTGGTTAGTTGCCATATTTCTCACATTTCGATCATGATACAAATAGCGTAATATGGTACAAAGATACAAAATCTATTCCAAACATAAACGCTTTTGCGGAAATTTTAACTTCGTTTTACCTCTGTCGCGACTGAGGGTAGCCATTCAGCCGGTTCCCAAACGAATCCTCCCCCTGACTGCATCGCTTGACAGAGTCGTTGCATTGAGCAGTCAGGGGGAGGATTACCGATCCACGCACGAGGCTATTTCCCGGCGAAGAGCAGGCCCTTGGTCTCTTTTTTTTCATTCTTTTGCCCGTTAGACGCACAAAAACAGCGAGAAAGTTGCACGGAACATGAAACTTTTTCGTAACTTTGCACCCTGAAATGAAACATTTCATATTAATATTGCTGGTTGTGGGTTTGACAGCCTGCGCTGACAGCAAACAGAATGAGGCAACAATGTTGCTGGAAAAGGCGAGTCAAGAGTTCGAGCAAGGCCAGTACGGCCGTGCTCTATTGAGTATTGACTCGCTGCGTAAGGTGTATCCTAACGCCATCGAGACGCGTCGCCAGGCGCTAAAGCTCTATCAGGACATCGAGCTGAAGCGCTCACAGGAGGAGCTGGCATGGGTGGACAGCGCCCTGCAAGCTGTGAAACACGACTATGACTACCTGCGCGCAAAGGTGGAGAAGGACAAGGAGCAGCTGCGCGCCACCGCCGAGGAGCTGACCATGCTCACAAAGACGCGGATGCGCCGCGACTCGCTACAGACACGCTTCAACGTGCTTTGCGGCAAAATACGCTACATACACAAGAAGCAGAAGGAGTGATAATAGTTTAGTGTTTAGAGCTTTGATTTATGAACGTGGATAAGTTTGAGCATACCAACAAGGAGTTTGAAGCGGCTGTAGCCGAGTGCCGCCAGCTCTTTTCAAAGAAGCTACACGACTACGGTGCCTCGTGGCGCATCCTGCGTCCCACGGCACTCACCGACCAGCTGTTCATCAAGGCTAAGCGCATCCGCTCCTTGGAAATCAAGAAAGAGTCATTGGTGGGCGAAGGCATACGGCCGGAGTTCATTGCGCTGGTCAACTACGGCATTGTGGGGCTGATACAGTTAGACAAGAGCTTCTCCGACACCGTGGACATCAGCAACGAGGAGGCCATGAGCCTTTACGACCAGTTTGCCAACGAGGCCTTGGAGCTGATGAAGCGGAAAAACCACGACTACGACGAAGCGTGGCGTTCCATGCGCGTCAGTTCATACACTGACCTGATACTCACAAAGATTGAGCGTATCAAGGAAATTGAGGATATAGCCGAACGGGGTGAGAACCTGAAGGTGAGCGAGGGGATTGACGCCAACTATATGGACATCATCAACTACGCAGCATTCGGCATTATCAAGCTGACGGAGAGATGAGAGTTGAGAGGTGAAAGGTGAGAGATGAGAGAATGAAGAAGGTTTTAGTCAACATCTGTAGGCTGCTGGTAGCCGTGGTCTTTATCTTGTCGGGATTCGTCAAGGCAGTAGACCCATTAGGCACGCAGTACAAGATTACCGACTATTTAGAGGCCATGTCATTAGGTGGACTGGTGCCCGACTTCCTGACGCTGACAGCGTCGGTACTGCTGTCGGCGGTTGAGTTCTGCTTGGGCGTGTTCCTGCTCTTCGCCATCCAGCGACGCATCACCTCGCGTCTCATCCTGCTCATGCTGCTCATCATGACGCCGCTGACGCTGTGGCTGGCACTGACTGACCCTGTGAAGGACTGCGGATGCTTCGGCGACGCGCTGGTACTGACCAACTGGCAGACATTCGGCAAAAACGTGGTGCTGCTGGCAGCCGCTGGCGTGGTAGCCCGCTGGCCGTTGGAGATGTTCCGCTTCGTGAGCAAGTCTACCCAGTGGATTGTCATCAATTACTCGGCGGTGTTCATCCTTGCCATCTCAGGCTGGTGTCTCTACTACCTGCCTCTCTTCGATTTCCGCCCCTACCACATCGGCGCGAACATCCAGGAGGGGATGACGATTCCTGAAGGCGAGGAGCCACCGCAGTTTGAGACCACCTTCATCCTGGAGAAGGACGGAGAGCAGAAGGAGTTCGCACTCGACGACTATCCTGACTCCACATGGACATTCATCGACTCAAAGACACGACAGCTGAGCAAAGGCTATACACCGCCGATACACGACTTCTCCATCATGCTCTTAGAGGAGAGTGAAGAGAAGGAAGAGGCAGGAACCACGTATGAGGAAAGCGGGGACATCACCCAGGAAGTGCTCAGCCACGAAGGTTATACCTTCCTGCTGATCTCACCCCACTTGAGACACGCTGACGACTCACGGCTCGACCTCATCAACGAGCTGTACGAATACAGCTGTGAACACGGCTACCCCTTCTACTGTCTCACTGCCAGTACCGCGCAGGAAATCAGTCAGTGGTGCGACCGAACGGGAGCAGAATACCCATTCTGCGTGACGGACGAGACGACGCTGAAAACCGTCATCCGCAGCAACCCCGGACTGCTGCTGCTGAAGAACGGAACCATCATCCGCAAGTGGAGCCATAACGACCTGCCTGTCATCAATGAGCAGCAGGCCTCGCTTCCGTTGGAGAAGATGGAGATAGGCAAGATGCCGCAGGACAGCGTGCCCAGCAAGATTCTGAAACTGTTGCTGTGGTTTGCCCTGCCGCTGGCTCTGCTCAGCATAGCCGACCGCTTGTGGATGTGGACGAAATGGCTCAAACGGAAGAAAAGGAAAAAAGATACAGAGTAAACATTTATTATAAACTAAATCAGTACAAAGAAAATGAGAAAGAAAATTGTAGCAGGAAACTGGAAGATGAACATGAATCTCCAGGACGGTATCGCTCTTGCAAAGGAGCTGAATGAAACCCTGAAGGCTAACAAGCCCAACTGTGGTGTGGTTATCTGCACCCCGTTTATCCACCTCGCCTCTATTGCCGAGTTCCTCGACCAGAGCATCATCGGTCTGGGCGCCGAGAACTGTGCCGACAAGGAGAAGGGTGCCTTTACCGGTGAGGTAAGCGCAGAAATGGTGAAGTCGACGGGTGCCCAGTATGTCATCCTGGGTCACAGCGAGCGCCGCGAGTACTACAAGGAGACACCTGAGATCCTGAAGGAGAAGGTGCTGCTGGCTCAGAAGAACGACCTGAAGGTTATCTTCTGCATCGGCGAGAGCTTGGAGGAGCGCGAGGCCGGCAAGCAGAACGAGGTGGTGAAGGCCGAGCTGGAAGGTAGCGTGTTCAACCTCAGCGAAGAGGACTTCCGCAAGATTGTCATCGCCTACGAGCCCATCTGGGCCATCGGTACCGGCAAGACCGCTACCGCT
>ONKY01000151.1 GCA_900318585.1 uncultured Prevotellaceae bacterium | reverse complement strand
GAGTCAAGGAACGCCAAAACAATAACTAGCACGCCAAAAACACGCCAATTTAGAGCATAAAAGAAATCCAAACTACTGATAATCAGCTGTTTGGATTTTCTTCTGGTCGGGATTACTGGACTCGAACCAGCGACCTCGCGCCCCCCAGACGTGTGCGCTACCAACTGCGCTAAATCCCGATCCTTTTTCGCTTAGCACTGACCCTAATGGTCGAATGCGGGTGCAAAATTACATACTTTCTTTGACATTTGCAAATTTTAGGGAAACTTTTTTCGTTTTTTTGCAATTTTGCCGTATCTTTGCCGTTCAAAATGGAAAGATAATGCTATGCAATATAAGATAGAAGCACCAAATAGGCTTAACACGGTAGTGAATTTGCCTGCATCGAAGAGTATATCGAACCGCGCACTGATCATCTATTCCCTTAGCGGCGGAAAGGACCTGCCACAGAATCTGAGCGACTGTGACGACACGGAGGTTATCATTGAGGCGCTGCGTGAGATGCCCGAGGAAATCAATATCAAAGCTGCCGGTACGGCCATGCGGTTCATGACGGCTTACCTGTCGGTCATGGGAGGCACGCACGTGTTGACAGGAACGGAGCGCATGAAGCACCGGCCCATTGCCGTATTGGTGGATGCCTTGCGCCGCCTGGGTGCTAACATAGAATATGTGGGCGAAGAGGGTTTCCCGCCGCTGCGTATCACTGGCAGCACCCTGGAAGGCGGTTTGTTGGAGATTCCCGGCAACATCAGTTCGCAGTATATCTCGGCGCTGCTTATGATTGGCCCGATATTGGAGAAGGGGTTGGAGCTGCGGCTGACGGGCGACATCATCTCGAAGCCGTATATTGACCTGACGCTCTGTATGATGCGTGAGTTTGGCGCTGATGTTGAATGGACGTTACCCGACACGATACTGGTGAAGCCGAAGCCTTACCATGGCCGCGACTATTTCATTGAGAGCGACTGGAGCAGTGCCAGCTACTGGTATGAGATGCTGGCACTGTCGGAGGACAGGGATGCGGAAATCAGGCTGACGGGGCTGATGGACGGTTCAAAGCAGGGCGACTCCATGGTGAAGTATATCTTCAGTCTCCTTGGTGTGAAGACGCAGTTTGAGTCAAAGGAGGTCAATGTGCCGCAGACCGTCACGCTTCGCAAAAATGGACTGTGCGTGTCGCGGCTTGACTATGACTTCGGGAGTGTGCCCGACTTGGCGCAGACGTTCGTCGTGGCTTGCTGCTTGATGGGGATACCTTTCCGCTTCACGGGTCTGTCAACCCTAAAGATCAAAGAGACCGACCGCATTGAGGCGCTGAAGAAGGAAATGGGCAAGCTGGGCTACGTGCTGCACGATCAGGACGGCAGCATTCTCTTCTGGGATGGGGAGTGCCGCCAGCCGCAACCTGATGCCAGTATCGACACCTACGAGGACCACCGCATGGCATTGGCCTTTGCTCCCATTGCCTGCCGCCATCCTGTCATCATCAACAATCCGCAGGTGGTCACCAAGTCGTATCCCCGTTTCTGGGAAGACCTCAAATCCGCGGGATTTGAAGTGAAGAGCTGATCATGGCGTTTGCATTGGTTTGTATTTTGGGACTTGTCGCCCTGGGTATCGTGGCTGCCGTCGTCTCCCACTTTCAAGGGGGTGATGACGAGATTATCGTGGGCCATGACTGTGCCTCATGCAGTTCAAAGGACAGCGGAGAATGTAAGATTGCCTGTCTGATGGAAAGGCAACGGCTTCTTCATGAATCAAGCGAACCGCTCGACCTTACCGAAGAGACGCAAGAAGTTCGAGCGGACGACGATACGTCGGGAATGGAGAAAAAACGGTGCGAAGGCAATAAAACAGGCGGTTAAGGAGTTATGTATGATAGGAGTCCTTGCTTGCAAGCCACCAAGGTCGAGCGCTTGCCGAGCGAAGGAATTAAAGGAGTAAAGGAGTGACTGTGCGCCAGAACCTATACATATTATGTTTGGTGGCCATCGCCGCGGCGATGGTCGGTTGCTCTACGCATAAGAATACGGCGAAGAGCCGCTTCTGGCAGTCGTTCACTGCCAAGTATAACACGTACTACAACGGTTCGCAGGCTTTCATCGACGGTAACGAGGAGAAAGAGAAGGGTAACAAGGACAACTTCACAGAGATGCTACCCCTCTATATTGTGGGCAACAAGAGTAGCCGGGAGACAGGCAAGGGCAACTACGAACGCACGGTGGAGAAGATGGAGAAAGCCATCAAGCTGCACAGCATCAAGGTACGCCCGGAATGGAATAAAAGCCGCCGCAAGACCCCTAAGGACCGCGAGTGGCTGGGGCGTCAGGAGTATAACCCCTTCCTTTGGAAGGCATGGCTGCTAATGGGCAAGGCACAGTTCCAGAGTGGAGCCTTCGACGAGGCAGCAGCCACGTTCAGCTACATGAGCCGCCTCTACCAGACACAGCCCATGCAGAATTCCTTGGCACGGGCCTGGCTGGCCAAGAGCTATGTGGAGTTGGGCTGGCTCTACGATGCCGAGGACGTGATACGCAACATGAACCGCGACTCCATCCATTACCGCACGACCAAAGACTGGGACTACACCTACGCCGACTACTATGTCCGCAACGGGGACTTTGAGAAGGCCCTGCCCTATCTGCGGAAAGTTATCCGCCATGAACCGCGCAAGTACCAGAAGGCCCGCGAGTATTTCCTGCTGGGGCAGATAGAGGCTTCCCTTGGCCATCGCGAGGCGGCCTACAAAGCGTATCAGGGCGTTATCCGCCAGAACCCTCCCTACGAAACGGCCTTTAACGCCCGCATTGCCCAGACGGAAGTGATGGCGCAGAGTGATGCCAAGAAGATGATCAGTCGCCTGAAGCGCATGGCGCGCAATGACAACAACAAGGACTTCCTGGATCAGGTCTACTACGCTATCGGCAATATCTACCTTACACAGAAAGATACGCTCCGAGCCATCGGTGCCTACGAGGAAGGCAACAAGAAAGCTACCCGTTCGGGGGTGGAGAAGGGCGTGCTACTGCTGCGGCTGGGCGGCCTTTACTGGGACCGTGAGAAATATAACGACGCCCAGCGCTGCTACGGCGAGGCCATTGGTCTGCTCGACAAGGAACGCCCTGACTACGAAGAGCTGTCGCTGCGCTCAAAGGTGCTCGACGAGCTGGTACCTTATACTGATGCCGTCTACCTGCAGGACTCCCTCCAGCTGTTGGCGAAGATGGATGAGAAAGACCGGCTGGCGGCCATCGACCGTGTCATTGAGGCATTGAAGAAAAAGGAAAAGGAGGAACGGGATGCCGCCCGTGAGGCGGAGGTGGAACAGGCACTACAGAAGCGGCAAAGTTCTGGAAACACTTCTCAGGCTAACCAGCGCATGACTACCAATTCCCAGCAGCAGCGGGGTGGTGCCTGGTATTTCTATAACCAGCAGGCCGTCAGTCAGGGTAAGCAGCAGTTCCAGCAGCAGTGGGGACGTCGCGAGAATGCCGACAACTGGCAGCGTCTGAACCAGACGGTGGTGAACTTGGCACAGACGACGGAAAACCCGGAAAACCCGGATAATCCGGACGATCCGGATAACCCGGACAACCCGGACAACCTGGACAATCCGAAAGTAACCGACTCTGTGGACACCTCCCAGACCGACAGTCTTGCCGCCGACCCGCATAATCGCGAATACTACTTGGCGCAGATACCCTTTACAGAGGAGCAGATGGCCCAGAGCAACGACCTCATCATGGATGGTCTGTTTAACTCCGGCGTCATCTTCAAGGACAAGCTCGACAACCTGCGCCTGAGCAAGAAACAACTGTTGCGACTCACCACCAACTATCCTGACTTCGAGAAGAACGACGAGGCATGGTACCACCTCTTCCTGCTCTATTCCCGACAGGGTCGCCCTGACTTGGCAGACAGCTGTCTGGCGCACCTGAAGGTAGAGTATGCAGAGAGCCAGTACACCACACTCCTCAGCGATCCATACTTCCAGGAGAACCAGCGCTTCGGCCAGCACTTAGAGGATTCGCTCTATGCAGCCACCTACGAGGCATTCCGCTACGACCGCCATCAGGAGATAGCCGCCAACCACCGCCTATCCGAGCAACGCTTCCCCTTGGGTGAGAACCGCCCGAAGTTTATGTTCATCAATGCTTTGAGCCGCCTGAACCAAGGCGACGGCGACAGCTGTGTGGCCCAGTTGCGGCACGTCGTGGAGAAGTATCCGCAAAGCGAGGTGACACCCTTAGCGGGCATGATTGTCAAGGGTGTCCAGGATGGTCGCCGCCTGCATGGTGGAAAGTTCGACCTGGGAGACGTTTGGTCTTTGCGTGACGTTACGCTTTCTGCTACTGCCGATTCCACTGCCGCCGATACCCTGTCGGCCGAGCGAAACACCAGCTTCGTGTTCCTGTTGCTCTATAATCCTGACTCCCTCGGCACAGGCAACAATGAGCACCAGCTGCTCTACGAGATGGCGCGTTATAATTTCAGCAACTTCCTGGTGCGTAATTTCGACTTAGAGACCGACCTCCAGACGCAGTACTCTGAGGAAACAGGTGAGCCGGTCAGCGTAAGCCGCCTGATGCTCCGTGGCTTCCTCAACTATGACGAGGCCCTCCAGTACGCACGACAGCTGCACGCCTCGGCGCCTGACGCTCTCTCCGCCATGTTGCGCCAGTGTCGTCTGCTGCTTGTCAGCGAGCAGAACCTGCCCCTGCTGGGCGTGCGGTTCACGCTGGACGAGTATCAGCAGTTCTACGAGGATACTTTCCTACCCCTTCCTGTCAGCGAAGAGCAGTTGCTCTTGCTACCCACGACTGTTCCCCAGCCGGTCGATCCTGAGGAGGGCGGTTTGGAAGAAGATGACAATGACGAGTCGGACGATGACGGCGACGACTTGGACTTTGACCTGGACTTCTTCTAAAAAAAGGTAAAAACTTTCTTTGTTTCAGATATTTTTTATACCTTTGCCGCGCAAAGGTGTAAGCACACCAGACGGGAGAAAGCTGGCCGAGGCAGAAACAAGGGGCCGAGGCAGAAAAGAAAGTATGTTATGACAGAAGAGAAGAATAGAAAGAATCCGCTGTTTGTAGACTATGGTACGCCGCACGATACGGTGCCCTTTGACCGTATTCGCTTAGAGGACTTCGAGGAGGCATTCCTCGAGGGTATCCGCCGTGACGACGAGCAGATAGAGAAGATTATCAACAATCCTGAGAAGCCGACCTTCGACAATACCATTATCAACGTGGACGACGACAAGGACGGTGAGGGCTACTACGACCTGTTGTCGAGGACGTCGACGGTGTTCTTCAACTTGCTGTCGGCGGAGACCAACGATGAGATGGACGCACTGGCACAGAAGATGAGCCCCATCCTCACGAAGCACGCTAACGACATCCGCCTGAACGAGCGGCTCTTTGAGCGTATCAAGTATGTCCACCGCCACCACCGTAAGCTGACGGCGGAGGAGAAGATGCTGTTAGACAACTGCTACGATGGTTTTGTACGCAGCGGTGCGCTGCTCGATGCAGCTGGCAAGGAGCGGCTGCGCCAGCTCACGGAGGAAGCCTCGATGCTATCGCTGCAGTTTTCGCAGAACTTGCTGAAGGAGAACAAGGCTTTCCAGCTGCACATCACCGACGAGGCACAGTTGGACGGGCTACCCGAGACGGCCCGCGAGGCTGCTGCACTGGCAGCAAAGGAGCAGGGCATGGAAGGCTGGATCTTTACGCTGGACCAGCCGAGCTATTCGCCCTTCATGACATACTCCACGCAGCGTGAACTCCGCCGCCAGCTGTATATGGCGAAGAATACGGAATGTACGCACGACAACGCGGAGAACAACCTGGAAATCTGCAAGCGCCTCATCAACCTACGCCGCGAGATAGCCCAGCTGTTGGGCTACAAAACCTACGCCGACTACGTGCTGAAGCACCGCATGGCCGGCTCCATTCGTGGTGTCTACCGCCTGCTGAACCAGCTGATTGATGCCTACAAGCCTACGGCCGTGAAGGAAGTGGAGGCGTTAGGCAAAGACATTGAGCCTTGGGACTTCTCGTTCTACAGCCACAAGCTGCAGATGAAGAAATACAATATCGACTCGGAGATGCTCCGTCCGTATTTCGAGCTATCGAAAGTCATCGGCGGCGTATTCGGGCTGGCCAACCGTCTGTATGGCATCACGTTCAAGGAGAACAAGGACATACCTGTCTATCATCCCGACGTGAAGGCATACGAGGTGTTCGACAAAGACGGCTCGTTCCTGGCCGTGTTCTACGCCGACTTCCACCCTCGCAAGGGCAAGCAGGGCGGCGCATGGATGACGGAATACCAGGGGCAATGGATAGAGCGCAAGGACGTGAAGAAACCTTTCGGTCCGGGAAATATGAAGAATGTACGCCCGCACGTGAGCGTGGTGATGAACCTGACGAAGCCCACGGAGGAAAAGCCGTCGCTGCTGACCTTGGGCGAGGTGGAGACGTTCCTTCATGAGTTCGGCCACTCGCTGCACGGCATGTTTGCCAACACGCGCTTCGAGAGCCTCAGCGGTACGAACGTGTGGTGGGACTTCGTGGAGCTGCCGTCGCAGTTCATGGAGAACTTCGCCGTGGAGAAGGAGTTCCTGCGTACCTTCGCCTTCCATTACCAGACGGGCGAGCCACTGCCCGACGAGCTGATACGCCGCATCGTCAGGAGCCGCAACTTCATGGCGGCCTACGCTTGTATGCGTCAGGTGTCGTTCGGCCTGTTGGACATGGCCTACTATACTCAGCGCGAGGAGTTTACCGGCGACATTATCCCATACGAGAAGCGGGCATGGGCGAAGGCAATGGTCTTGCCACAGTTGCCCGACACCTGTATGACTGCGCAGTTCTCCCACATCATGGCGGGCGGTTATGCGGCCGGCTACTACAGTTACAAGTGGGCCGAGGTGCTCGACGCCGACGCCTTTGCCGTGTTCAAGCGTGAGGGTATCTTCAACCCCACTACGGCACAGCGCTTCCGCGACTGCATCCTGTCAAAGGGCGGCACGGAGAACCCCATGGAGCTGTATAAGAGATTCAGGGGCGGAGAGCCTACGATTGACGCTTTATTGAAGAGAAATGGAATCAAACGAAAAGCAAAGAAAGCTTGACGAGCGCTACCTGCGCATGGCACGTATCTGGGCAGAGAACAGCTACTGCCAGCGGCGGCAGGTGGGTGCGCTGGTGGTGAAGGACAAGATGATCATCAGCGATGGCTACAACGGCACGCCCACTGGCTTCGAGAACGTGTGCGAGGACGAGAACAATGTGTCGAAACCCTACGTGTTGCACGCCGAGGCCAACGCCATCACGAAGCTGGCGCGGAGCAGCAACAACAGCGACGGTGCCACCATCTACATCACCGCCTCGCCATGTATTGAGTGTGCCAAGCTGATTATCCAGGCTGGTATCAAGCGGGTGGTCTATGGCGAGAAGTACCGGCTGACCGACGGCATCGAGCTGTTGGAGCGTGCCGGGATAGAAGTGATTTATCTGGAATGTTGAATGGGGCTGTGAGCAACCCTGCAAAATAGAGGATATGAATAGGAAGAATCGTTTTATGCCCTTGTGGCTGGCGCTGAGTGTGGTGATAGGCATCTTCATCGGCACCTTCTTTGCCAACAGGTTCTCAGGCAACCGCCTGAGCATCATCAATACGGGCAGCAATAAGCTGAACGACCTGCTCCACATCGTGGACGACCAGTATGTGGACACGGTCAATGTGAACGACCTCGTGGAGAAGGCCGTGCCCCAGATACTGTCGGAGCTTGACCCGCACAGCGTCTACATCTCGACGAAAGATGTGCAGCAGGCCAACGACGACCTGAAAGGCTCATTCTTCGGCGTGGGCATCGAGTTCACCATCCGCAAGGACACTATCCACGTGCAGAACGTGATACCCAACGGCCCGTCGGAGCGCGCCGGACTGTTGGCTGGCGACAAGATAGTCGAGGTGGACGGCAAGCCCTTCGTGGGCAAGGAGGTAACCAACGACGAGGCCATGCGCCGCCTGAAGGGCGAGAAGGATACAAAAGTGGAATTGGGCATCCTGCGCTATAAGGAAAAGAAGCTGCGCCATTTCACCATCACCCGTGGCGAGATACCCATGAAGAGCGTGACGGCCACCTATATGCTCGATGACAATACGGGCTACATCCGCATCAAGAACTTCGGTGAGAAGACATATCCCGAGCTGCTCATTGCGCTGGCCAAGCTGTCGCAGGATGACTTCGAGAGCTTGGTCATCGACCTCCGTGGCAACACGGGCGGCTATCTTGGCTCAGCCGTTCAGATGGCCAATGAGTTCCTGCCCAAGGGACGGTTGATAGTCTATACTGAGGGACGTAAGTCGCCGCGCCAGGAGTATCGCAGCGACGGTCGCGGCTCCTACCAGCAGTTGCCATTAGTGGTGCTCATCGATGAAGGCTCAGCCTCGGCCAGCGAGATCTTTGCAGGCGCCATTCAGGACAACGATCGCGGCACCATCATAGGCCGCCGCTCGTTCGGCAAGGGACTGGTTCAGCAGCCCGTCACCCTCCACGACGGCTCGATGATCCGTCTCACCATTGCCCGCTACTACTCGCCCTCGGGCCGCTGCATTCAGAAGCCCTACACATCGGGCGCTGACAAGAACTACGAGGAAGATATCCTGACACGCTACCAGCACGGCGAGTTCTTCTCGCAGGATAGCATCAAGCACGAGGGACCGGAGTATCACACCAAGAACGGTCGCGTGGTCTACGGCGGTGGCGGCATTACGCCAGACATCTTCGTGGGCGAGGACACCTTGGGCGTCACCTCCTATTATAAGGAAGCTTCAATGAGCGGTCTCATCCTGCAGTTTGCCTACGAGTATACCGACGAGAACCGCCCGCAGCTGCAGAAGTTCCGCACGGCGAAGGAGTTAGAGGTCTACCTGAAGCGCATCAACTCCGTGGAGCTCTTTGCCACATACGCCGACAAGAACGGTCTGAAGCGCCGTAACCTCATGATTCAGAAGAGCCACCGGCTGTTAGAGCATTATATCAACAGCCGTATCATCTACAATATGCTCGACGAGCAGGCATGGGTGGAATACCTGAACAGCGACGACCCCGCCATCCGCGAGACCATCCGCGTGTTCAAGGCCGGCGAGGCCTTCCCCAAGAAGCCTGAGCCTGACGCAGAGCAGAAGAATCGCAAGGTGGCGTACGACTATCGGGGCACGCACACCAAGTACACACTTATAGCAACTGCATAAACTATCGTAAACTACTTAGCAGAATCGTATGTCGGCAATCACCTGGTTGCCGACATATTCGTTCAGACGGGTGACAAACTCCCTACGCCGCATGGAGAGCTCAGCACGTAGGGCTGGAGAGGAGAGGTGTACCACGAGCGTCTGGTTCTGGATATAGGTGTTCAGCGTGTAGCGTTCAATGAGGGGGCCGGCTACCGTGGGCCATGCCTCCACCAGCCGCTTCTGCAGGAGCGGTGTCTCTAAACCTTGTTCGCGCAGGTTGCGGAGAATGAGGTCTCTGATGGGCAGAACATCACGCTTGAACATCTTTTCCTATTTTATTACCTTCTTACCTTTTTACTTTTCCGTCACTTCCCCGTTCTCCACATAGAAGAGTTTGTAGTCGTGCGAGGAGGCGGCGAGTATCTCGTCCAAATGCTCGCGGTTGGTGTCGGTAATGAATATCTGGCCGAACTCATCGCTGGCCACCAGACGTACAATCTGCTCCACGCGCCTGGCGTCAAGCTTGTCGAAGATGTCATCGAGCAGGAGTATAGGGTAAAGGGCTACGGATGGGCTCGTCAGCGGGGATAAGGTGACGGGGTAAGAGGAGGTGAGCACCTTAAACTGTGCCAGTTTCAGGCTGGTGACGTATGTCTTGAGCTGTCCCTGCGAGCCTTCGCGCCGCATGGGATGTCCGTCGATAAGCATTTCCAGGTCGTCTCGGTGAATGCCGTGGAGCGAATAGCCGATGGCGCGGTCTTTCCACCGGTCCTGCCGGATGACGTCGAGCAGCGGACCGCGCTGACAGTGGCTGACGTAGTTGAGCGACACCTGCTCCCGTCCGCCGGAGATGTGCTGGTAGTACTGCTGGAAGGGCGGCACCATTTGCTCCACGAACGCTGTGCGCTTGCGGAAAATTTCCTCGCCGCTCTGTGCCATCTGTTCCTCCAATATGTCCATCACGTCGGGGTCGGGCTCCTCGTCCCGTTTGAGCATTGTGTTGCGCTGCTGCAGGGCCTTGTTATATCGGTTCAGCAGCTCAATATACGTGCGGTCGGTCTGCGAGACTGCCATGTCCATGAGTCGCCTGCGCTCTTCGCTGCCTCCCTCAATGAGCATCGTGTCGCTGGGCGACACCATCACCACGGGTATCAGCCCGATATGTTCGCTGAGTCGCTTATATTCCTTCTTGTTCCTCCGGAAGTGTTTCTTCGTTCCCCGCTTCATGGCGCAGCTTATGCTTACACCCTCACAGTACTCGCCTTCGAGCATAAAGAAGTCCTGGTCGTGACGTATAATCTGCGAGTCGATGGGATTGCTGTAGGAACGGCAGGAAGAGAGGTAGTAGATGGCGTCAAGCACATTGGTCTTTCCAACACCGTTCTGCCCGATGAGACAATTCATCTTTGGCGAGAGCTCCAGCGTCGCTTCCGCTATGTTTTTATAGTTCAGTATAGACAGTTTTTCGAGAATCACGGTGCAAAAATACTGCTTTTCTTGCTTAAAAACGAAAAAAGTCTGCAATAAATTTCACTATCTGCGAGAAATTCTGTAACTTTGCCGCGCAATTTTAGCATCTTGTCAGAAAGAACAAAGAAAAAGTATATAGAAAATGGCAAAAAAAATGAATCAGAAGGGCGCTCCCACTGCTGTGGAGGAGACGCTCAGCAAGAGTGAGGCATTCTTCCTCAAGTACAAGAACTACATCATCATCGCAGTTGTAGCCCTGGTGGTCATCGTGGCCGCCTGCGCTCTCTACAACCAGTATGTAGGCATTCCCGCTGCCAACAAGGCCAATACCACGCTGGGCAAGGGTCAGAACCTCTTTGGTCAGCTGCAGTATGAGAAGGCTCTCAATGGCGACAGCACCGGTTTCGTAGGCTTCGCAAAGCTGGCTGACGAGCTGAGTGGCGACGCCGGCAACCTGGCCAACCTCTATGCTGGTCTCTGCTGCGCCAACCTCGACAAGTGGGAGGATGCTGCCAAGTATTTGGAGAAGTTCGACGGCAAGGGTGACCAGATGGTAAGTCCCGCCGTGATTGGTGCATTGGGTAACGTCTATGCTCACCTGAACCAGCTCGACAAGGCCGTTGAGACACTGAAGAAGGCTGCCGACAAGGCCGACAACTATTCGCTCTCACCCACCTACCTCATCCAGGCTGGCGAGATCCTCGAGAGCCAGGGCAAAAAGGAAGAGGCTCTGAAGTGCTACCAGACCATTAAGGAGAAGTACTTCCAGTCCATGATCTACCAGCGCATTGACGAGTACATTGAGCGCGTGTCGCAGTAAGGCCTCCGCACATAATGGCAACTAAGAATCTTTCGGAATATAACGAGGCAAAGGTACCTGATGCCTCCAACATGATATTCGGCATCGTCGTGGCAGAGTGGAACCCTGAGATTACGGGCGCTTTGCTCGACGGTTGCGTTTCTACACTTGAGAAACACGGTGCGCTGCCTGAGAACATTCACGTCAAGACCGTTCCCGGCTCCTTCGAGCTGATCTACGGTGCCCATCAGATGACGCTCAACGACGGCTACGATGCCGTCATTGTCCTCGGCTCTGTCATCCGTGGCGAGACGCCCCACTTCGACTATATCTGTCAGGGGGTCACCGCAGGCATTGCCCGTCTGAACGCCACCAACAACATCCCCGTGGTGTTCGGCCTGCTCACCACCAACGATATGCAGCAGGCACGAGACCGTGCAGGCGGCCGCTTGGGCAACAAGGGCGACGAGTGCGCCGTCGTTGCTATTAAGATGGCGAAATTCTAAACGTTGCGCTCGAGCTTGCTCGCTTTCTTGCGCTCCGTGGGTGCTCAGGCGCTTTGCGGAGGTCTTGCAAAGAACATTGAACATTGAACG
>ONKY01000152.1 GCA_900318585.1 uncultured Prevotellaceae bacterium | reverse complement strand
AGGTTGTTGCTTGGTACGACAATGAGAACTCTTACACTTCTCAGATGGTTCGCACCATTAAGTACCTCGCTGAGCTGAAATAAGCTTGCACCATTGGCCGAGTCGCGTATTTGAGTCGACGAAGTCAACTGAAATAATAGCATAATAAAAGCCGTCCGATTCGTCGGACGGCTTTGTTTTTGTGCCTTATGCCAAGTCGGAAGGCGAGTATATCTTCAGGCACATGAGCGTAAGGTCGTCATTGGGGTAGGCACCGGAACGGTGGGCATCGACAGACTCCTTGAGCATTTCAACGACTTCCTTGGAACTGAGCTTCGACGTGTCAGCCATCAACTCCAACAGCCTGTTTTCACCAAGGACTTCTTTCTCGTGGTTCTCCGCTTCATTGAGGCCGTCGGTGTAAAGGAGCATCTGCTTGCCCCGGAAGTCGTCAACACTCTCGCCCACAAAAGGAGCATCCTCCCATAGGCCTAAAGGCTGATTGCTGTTCTCAATATGGATGAACTGCCCGTCAACGATGGGAGGATTGTGTCCGCAGTTGCAGAAATCGAGCCGTCCGGTCTGCAGGTCGGCCATGCCAATGAACATGGTGACAAACATACCCGTCTCGTTGTCCTCGGTAAGGATCAGGTTGATTTGTTCTGCCACCTCTGCGGGTGAGTGTCCCTGCTGGGCTACGATACGGAACAGATTGCGCGTGACGGCCATGAACAACGAGGCCGGCACACCCTTTCCCGACACGTCGCCTACACAGAAATAGAGGCGCTCATCCTGTACGAAGAAGTCATAGAGGTCACCGCCCACCTCTTTGGCCGGTGTCATGGAGGCGAAGAGGTCAATGTCCTTACGGTTGGGGAAAGCGGGGAATAATCTCGGCACCATGCTCATCTGTATGTCGCTGGCCACCTTCAGCTCGCTTTCGATGGTAGCTTTCATGGTGGTGGTTTTCTTCAGTTCATCGATATAGCTGACCAGCGACTGCTGCATATCGACAAACGAGTGGGTCAGCTGGCCTATCTCGTCGGTATGCTTGCTGTCAGGGAGCACCATGTCAAAATAGCCGGAGGCGATGGCTTCCGTCTGGCTCGCCAGTCGGCGCAGTGGCCTCAGCTCCTTGCCCACGATACGTCCGAACACGAGCAGCATTATCAGCAACCCCGCGAGGGCGATGCCCACCACCGTGGTTTGCAGGCGGTTGTAGCCACCGTAGATGTCGCTCTCCGGACAGACGATAGCCACGCTCCATCCTGTGGTGCTCAGTGGCTTGTAGAACACGTAACATTTCTCGCCGCCAATGCTAAGTTCCTTCATACCCTCCTCGCCGCGCTGCATGGCGTGCCCCAGGGCGGTCAGCGTAGTATCTGACTGCACAACCGAAGAAGCGCTGTCGGAGAAACCTGCAGGAACCTTCTGGGCCATCATAGGAGTGAAAATGCTCTGATAGAACAGTTTGGTGGTGTCAGGGTGGACGAAGTAGGTACCACCCTCGCCTATCATAATACTGTAGGAGTTGGGGTAAGGCTTCACGGAAGACACCGTGTTAGAAAGCCACTTCAACGACAGGTCAACCGCGATGGTGCCCACATACTTCCCGCGTGCGTTCTTGATGGGCTTGCAGTAGGAGGCAATCATCTCCTTCGAGTAGATGTCCTGGGAGTTAAAGTCGAAGAAAGGCTCCGTCCAGCATGGACGGTCAAGCAGTTTGGCCAGCTGATACCAGTCCATGTAGAAATACTCGTACTGTTCATTGCCCTCCTGCGTGACCAGGATGTTTCCATTGTCGTTGTAGGAATAGGCAGAGAAATAGCGGCCACGATTCTTGAAGTAATAGGGTTCAAAGGCAATGGAACAGCCGTTCAGGTCGGGATTGTTCTCCAAGAAGCACTGGGCGTAGACGAACATCGAGTCTGGCGCATCAAGATGTCGCAAGACAAGCCATTCCAGATTGTCGGTAGCCACCACCACGCGGTCGAGCAGGCTATTCACGCGGAGCACCGTACTTTCCAGCACCTGCGATGCGCGGCTTTCGGCTTCCTGGCGGACGGTCTTGCGCGATTCGACAAACATAAAGCCAAGGGCTGCGACGAAAACGGCAGCTGCAAAGAGTACGATCCACAGGCTGAGTCGTGCGGAGAGCGAATCGCGGATATACTTCAGGGGACTTTTCATAGCGGCAGCATATTATTCACTCTGTTAGTTGCTGGTAGGTAACCTCACGGGTGAGCAGGCGGCTCCCCTTCATCAGACGGCTGGCCTGGCGAACCATGTCGGGACGCAGGCGAAACTCACGCTTGCCCGACTCACGGTCCACCTGCAGCCTGAGCACCTCGGCCAGCATCAGCTGCTGCAGCGTGCGGTTCGTGGCAATATGATTCTCGCGTACATATTTCATTACGATCTCCAAGGTCTCTTCAGGATGAGCGGCAGCCCACTCCCACCCCTTGCGGCTGGCTTTGGCGAACTTCACAGCCTGTGCCTTGTGTTGCTCGTACTGGTCGCGACGCATGTAGACGCCGTCATCCTGCACATTGTATTCATGGTCGCAGAAGCGGTAGACACTGGATTCCGTCACCGGCAAGCCCGTCTGCACCAGCTGGTAGAACTCGTTGTAGCTCATGGCGACGGCTGCATCGACGGCTCCCTTGATAAACAGGTTCAGGTTCGAGGCATACTTCACCCACTCGTAGTCCAAGTGTTCCTGAGTGCTCATACACAAAGCCATGTCGCCGAAGTCGGTGCTCCAGATTGCCACACGTGCACCTTTCTGGGTCAAGGGATTCTTGCCACGTCGCGAGACAATGGTCAGCGAGTTGTTCATCGACGTCTGGAGAATGTTCACCAAGGGGACGCCGCCATCGATCAGTTTCATGGCCTGGCAGAGCTGTAGCGTTGTGGCATGTATCTCGTCGTTCTCCACGCGGCTGAGGGTAGACTGCGTTGCCGACGGATGCACAATGTCCACGTCAATTCCCTCCGCCGTGTAAAAACCCTTTTCCATAGCCACGTAGTAGCCGGCGAACTGCGCCTGGGCAGTCCACTGTGGCATGAAGACAAAACGCCCCTGGGCCTGTGCCGCCAAGGATATGAACAAAGACAGGACAATGACAGAGGTCAGCCTTCTCATGCAAGACAGCAGAAAGCCGGCAAACGGAACACGTATACTTCTCATTTCTTCTCTATTATTGGCAAGGTTTATGGCTATCTGACTGCAAAGATAAGACAATTATCCCATGCTTCCAAATATTTTTGTTAATATTTGGTTTTTCGCTTCCTTTTTCGTATCTTTGCACCATCATTAACTAAAAACTTGAATAGACTATGAAGAGATTATTGTTTTCCGCTCTCGGCATGGCCGCACTCCTCGCGGGTTGTAACACTGCCGACAATGTGACAAAGAACACCATCAACCAGGAAGAGGTGATGACAAAGCTATCACTTGAAGACAAGGCGCATTTCGTTATCGGTACAGGTATGCAAGGTTTCTCTGGCAACGATGCTGTTATCGGTGCCACACAAAGTCTCGTGCCCGGCGCCGCCGGAACCACCTATCCGCTCGACTCACTTGGCATTCCTGCCGTGGTGCTGGCTGACGGTCCTGCCGGACTGCGCATCGACGCTACCCGTGAGGGCGACTCTGCCACTTACTATTGCACACACTTCCCCATCGGAACACTCTTGGCATCTACCTGGAACACCCAATTGGTGGAAGAGGTGGGTCTTGCCATGGGTCAGGAGGTCAAGGAGTATGGCGCCGACGTGTTGCTGGCCCCTGCCGTCAACATTATGCGCAACCCCCTGTGCGGACGTAACTTCGAGTACTATTCTGAGGATCCTGTCATTGCCGGTAAGATTGCTGCCGCCTATATCAACGGTGTCCAGAAGAACGACGTCGGCACCAGCATCAAGCACTTCGCCGCCAACAACCAGGAGACGAACCGCATGAACACCGATGCACACATCTCCCAGCGTGCCTTGCGCGAGATCTACCTGAAAGGCTTCGAGATAGCCATCAAGGAAGCCAAGCCCTGGACGGTGATGACCTCCTACAATTACATCAACGGTGTCTATGCCTCTGAGAGCAAAGACCTCGTCACCACCATCCTGCGCGATGAGTGGGGCTACGAGGGAACGGTGATGACCGACTGGTTTGGCGGCAAGGACGGTGCCAAGCAGATGTGGGCAGGCAACGATATGCTGCAGCCCGGCAAGGCCGAGCAGTTCGACAGCATCGTGGCCGGTGTGAAGAGCGGCAAACTGGCTGAGACCGACCTCGACCGCAACGTGGGCCGTATCCTCAACCTGATTGAGAAGAGTCCCCGCTATCAGGGCTATCAGTACTCCAACAAGCCCGACCTCGAGGCTCACGCTGCCGTGACCCGTCAGTCGGCTGCTGAAGGTATGGTACTGATGAAGAATGATCCGTCGGCTGAACCGGTGCTGCCCTTCAAGGAGAACATCAAAAACGTAGCCCTCTATGGCTGCACTTCCTACGATTTCATTGCTGGCGGCACAGGCTCCGGCAACGTGAACCATGCATACGTGGTATCGCTCGTCGATGGTCTGAAGAATGGCGGCTATGTCATCTCCGACGAGCTGAAGAGTGCCTACGAGACCTATATCGCCGACTGCAAGAAGAAGGCCGAGGCTGAACTGGAAGAGAAGGCCAAGAAAGACAAGCAGGCTGCCATGCTGGCAAAATTCCTGCCAGGCACCCTGCCCGCAGAGAAACAGTTTACGGCCGACGAGCTGACGGCTCAGGCCGAGGTCGCTGACGTGGCCGTCATCACCATCGGGCGTATCTCTGGTGAGTTCCTCGACCGCAAGGTGGCCGACTTCAACCTCAACGACTCTGAGATGAAGCTCATCCAGCAGGTGTGCGACGTCTACCACAAGGCCGGCAAGCAGGTAGTGGTGCTGCTCAACATCGGCGGCGTCATCGAGACCGCTTCGTGGAAGGACCTGCCCGATGCCATCCTCTGCGCCTGGCAGGCAGGACAGGAAGGCGGCAACAGTGTTGTCGACGTGCTCAGCGGCAAGCAGTCGCCTTCAGGTAAGTTCACCATGACGTGGCCTGTGAAATTCACCGATGCCTACAGCTCGAAGAACTTCCCCATTG
Source organism: uncultured Prevotellaceae bacterium (assembly GCA_900318585.1). Taxonomy (GTDB): domain Bacteria; phylum Bacteroidota; class Bacteroidia; order Bacteroidales; family Bacteroidaceae; genus Prevotella. The sequence goes on along the minus strand of ONKY01000152.1, from coordinate 5,137 downwards.
ACAAGGATCCTAAGATTGACATGACGAACCAGGGTCAGAAGGGTACGGAAAAGGATGTTGACTATGCCGACTACGAGGAGGACATCTACGTGGGCTACCGTTACTTCGACTCGTTCGACGTACCCGTAAGCTATCCCTTCGGCTTCGGCCTCAGCTATACCACCTTCGAGTACAGCGACGCGAAGATTGCCCAGAAGAACGACATCTACGACGTGACTGTCACCGTTAAGAACACGGGTAAGTACGAGGGCAAGGAAGTAGTGGAGCTCTACATCTCCGCACCCGACAACAAGGCCGCCAACAAACCCGCCAAGGAGCTCAAAGCCTTTGCCAAGACCAAGCTGCTGAAGCCCGGCGAGAGCGAAACCCTCACCCTGAGCATCACCGCTCCCGAGCTTGCTTCGTTCGATGAAGCAGCCTCTGCATGGGTCGTTGCCGAAGGTGAATACCAATTCTTGATAGGCTCCTCCTCTCAGGACATCAAGACTACCCTCACTGCTCCGGCCAAGTCGTTCCTGACCAAGGCCAACGACGTGCTGAAGCCCCAAGTTCAGATGAACCTGCTGCGCAGATAATTACGAAATGCCGTAATAACGTAATAACGCAATAACGCAAAGATCATGAAAAGAACCATTTTGACTTTTGGCGTCATCATAGCCGCTTTATGCAGCTACGCTCAGCCAAAATTAAGCGCCGATCATATTGATAAGGTGATCGATGCTATGCCCCTCGAGGAGAAGTGCCACCTGGTGCTCGGCTGTGGTATGCACTTCAACGACGAGGCCAAGTTCCCTGGCACAGCTGGCAGCAGCTTCGGCATTCCCCGTCTGGGGATTCCCGAGACCTATTGTGCCGACAGCCAGCAAGGACTGCGTATGCAGGACCATCGTCCCTTCGACCATCGTGACTATTACCCCACCGACTTTGTGGCCTCGATGACCCTCGCCTCCACATGGGACCGTGAAGCAGCCTTCAAGGTTGGCCAGGGTATCGGCAACGAGGTGCGCGAGTTCGGTCTCGACTGGATTCTCTCGCCTTCGATGAACCTCATCCGCAACGTACTCTGCGGCCGTAACCACGAGTATTATTCGGAAGACCCATACCTCTCAGGCACCATCGCCGCCGGCTATGTCAACGGTGTGCAGAGCGAGGGGACGGCAGCCTGTCCGAAACACTTCATTGCCAACAACCAAGAGACCAACCGTAGCAATAACATCTCTCAGATGTCACAGCGCGCACTCCGTGAGATCTATCTGAGGGCCTTTGAGATTATGATCAAGGAAAGCAATCCCTGGACCATTATGACCTCCTATAATAAACTGAATGGCCCATACGCCGTACAGAACTACGAACTGCTGACCACCATCGTGCGCGACGAGTGGGGCTGGAAGGGTATGTACGTCAGCGACTGGGGCGGTGGCGACAATGCCGTAGCCGCCATGCAGGCCGGCAACGACATGCTGCAGCCGGGACAGGACAAGCAGTATGAGGCTATTCTCGCTGCCGTCAAGAGCGGCCAGCTCCCTATCGATGTGCTCAACGCCAATGTGAAGCGCATCCTGGAATATGTCGTCAAAACCCACAATTTCAAGAATGCACAATCCACAATGCATCATGCACAATTGGCTGCGCCGACGTGTCCTGCTGAGAACCTGAAGGCTCATGCTCAGGTGGTTCGCAAGGTGGGTGCCGATGGCATCGTGTTGCTTAAGAATAATGGTATTCTGCCGTTGACGGGCAAGCGCGTGGCTCTGTTTGGCTGCACCTCCTACGACTGGATCTCCGGTGGTTCCGGCTTTGGCGGCACATCCGTAGGCCACTACACCGTATCGCTTGTCGAAGGTATGCGCTCGGCTGGCTACGAGGTCTTCAAGCCGCTGATCAGCCTCTATACCAAGCATATCGCCGATGAAGAAAAGCGATTGTTCCCCAATGGCCGTCCACAGTTCTCATTACAACCGCCTGCACGCGCTGAGGAGAAACAGTTTACGGCTGACGAGATGAATGCCGCCATCGCTGGTAGTGACGTCGCCATCATCACCCTGGGCCGCAAGAGCGGCGAGGCCGCCGATCGTCCAGAGAGCGATTTCTATCTGAAAGAAGGTGAGAAGCAGCTCATCAAAGCCGTCAGCGAGGCTTATCACGCCAAGGGCAAGAAGGTGGTCGTGCTGCTCGACATCTGCAGCCCCATTGACGTGGCCTCCTGGCAGGATCAGGTCGATGCTGTAGTCTGCACCTGGCAGGGTGGTCAGGAGTCTGGCTTCTCCGTTGCCGACGTGCTCTCTGGCAAGGTGAACCCCAGCGGTAAGCTGCCGATGACCTTCCAGATCAAGTACGGCGATGCCTACGCCGACAGGAATTTCCCAGCCAATGTAGATGACAAGACGATGGGTGCCATGTTCATGTGGGGTCGTAACAAGGACGATAACAAGAAGCGTGAGCCGCAAAAGGATATCGACTTCACCAACTACGAGGAGGACATCTTCGTGGGCTACCGTTACTTCGACTCTTTCGGCAAGCCCGTGGCCTATCCCTTCGGCTACGGACTCAGCTACACCACCTTCGCCTACGACAACCTGACCTGCTCAGTAAACGGTGATGCCATCACCGTCACCGTCAACGTGAAGAACACCGGCGCTCGTGCCGGCCGCAACGTCGTGGAGCTGTTTGTGGCTGCCCCCAACAGCAAGAAGCTGAACAAGCCCGAAAAGGAGCTTCGCAACTACGCCAAGACGCGTCTGCTGAAGCCCGGCGAGAGCGAAACCATCACCATGAAGCTCTCTGCCGAAGACCTTGCCTCGTTCAATGAGAAGGCTTCCGCATGGAAGACGGACGCCGGTGTCTACACCTTTATGATCTGCTCGTCGGCCAACGATGTGGAGGCCAAGACTACAGCAAAGGTGAAGGCCTGGACGAAGAAGGTACATAACGTCATGAAGCCCAACGTCAAGCTCAACCTGCTGCGCAGATAGTTTCATCAAATATCGGAAGAACATGATAACGTGATAACGTAATAACGAAATATCGAAAATGAAAAAGACAATCATTTCTTTGGCCCTGGCAATGGTTTGCCTCGGAGCCTCGGCACAGGAGAAGCTCTTCAATAGTGCCAGCGTACAATCACCCGTCGTCAACCCTGACGGCACAGTGACTTTCAATCTCTTTGCCCCCAAGGCCGTGAAGGTCGAGGTGACAGGTGACTTCCTGCCCACACAGCCTGTTCAGATCGAGGGCTACGGCACCTACGACGCCCCTGGTGTGGCGCAGCTGAAGGAAGGCAAGAACGGTGTCTGGAGCTACACCACCGACAAGCTGGCACCGGAGATGTATAGCTACACCTTCAACATCGACGGCATGACTGGCGTTAAGGATCCTGCCAACATCTACGTCAATCGCGACATCGTGTCGTTTACCAACATCTTCATCGTCAGCAATGAGAAGGGCGACAAGGGAGACCTGTATCGCGTGAACGAGGTGCCACATGGCAACTTGAGCAAAGTGTGGTACAACAGCCCTACGCTGAAGATGCAGCGCCGCATGACCGTCTATACCCCTGCCGGCTATGACAAGGGTGGGAAATATCCCGTACTCTACCTGCTGCATGGAGCGGGTGGCGACGAGAATGCCTGGAGCGAGCTTGGCCGTGCTGCACAGATTCTCGACAACCTCATTGCTACTGGCAAGGCCAAGCCCATGATTGTGGTGATGCCCAACGGCAATCCCAATTGTCAGGCAGCCCCTGGCGAGTGGTCGTTTGGCATGTACACCCCAGGATTCCGCGATGGCGGCACAGGCCCCACGGCTCCCGCTGCTGCCACCATTCCTGCCAGCTTCATGGACATCGTGAAGTATGTCGATTCCAATTACCGCACCATCAAGAAGCGTGAGGGGCGTGCCGTCTGCGGTTTGTCCATGGGTGGCGGCCATACCTTCGCTATCAGCCTGCTCTATCCCACCACTTTCGACTACTACGGCCTCTTCTCTGCCGGTCTGCACCTGGGCAAGGACTTCAACATGAACCAACCTTTCTCAGAGCAGATCAAGAACGATGCCGACTTTGCCGGACAGTCTTCCCGTCTCTTCGGCAGCAAGCCCAAGCTCTACTGGATGGGTATGGGGAAGACCGACTTCCTCTATCAGAGCACAGTCGACCTACGCAACTACTGGGATACGAAGGGTTACAAATATGAATATGTAGAAACCGACGGCGGCCACATCTGGCGCAACTGGCGCATCTATCTGACCATGTTCGCTCAGCGAATTTTCAAGTAAGAAACCATCAGAAACAAGCGGTAGGCATCGAAGCCTACCGCTTGTTTCTCATCACCGGATTGTCCTCCGGCTGGTTTCTCATTCCCAGTCGTCCTCCGGCTACCACTGCTCGTCCGTCGTTTCGTCGTACAGCTTTGCCGACGTTTGCAGTAGCGGGTTATGAATCTCTATCGGGTAGACCTCCATGAAGGGCTTCACATACTTTTTCTTCTCGTTGTTCGTTTTCATTGTTCCGTCCTCCATGCTTTACTTGATGATTACTTTCTTTCCGTTTCTCACGTAGATGCCCTTCTGCGTGGGCTCTCCCTGGAGCATCCTGCCGTCGAGGGTGTACACAGAAGCGCTGCGCCAAGCAGGAGACAGGCTGTCTTTCCCATACCTGCTCTCCGATGCTACCCGTGCGCGCATGGTGCGTACGCGTGATAGAGGGAATGAAAAAACGTGGAAACATTTTGTCATGTGCAGAGGACAGGCCGGTGGTGAGGGAGTACACCCCTGCACAGCCAGCCCGGTGATGTATAGCCATACCTTGAACAGTCACGCGCTTATCGCCGTCGGGCCTTTCCTTGTAGGTTTGCCCTGCAGTTTGCGGCCGTTCAGGTCGTACACGGAGGTCTCTCGCCAAGCGGGGCTCTGGCTTCCGTCAGGGGACAGAGCTATGTAATCTATTACTGAATAGGAAAAACACCCGCACGTGTCGCACGTCCCGCACGTAAATTTTTTCATAAACCGCTCGACCTCTGGTCGCTTGCCAGAGCAAGAACGGATTTAACGGATATAACGGATTGCTGTATGAAGTATTGTTTCAGCAATCAGAATGCCTTGAAACAAATTATTCCAGCCTGTGGAATAATTCTAAACCAGT
>ONKY01000153.1 GCA_900318585.1 uncultured Prevotellaceae bacterium | reverse complement strand
GGCGGTAGCGCCCTCGTCTTTCAGCACGCGGCGCAGTGCAATCTCGGCCTTGGCGGCGTTCTTCACCTTCTCCCAGTAAACCTGCTCGCCGCTCTCGTCGATCTTGATGGTGTATAGCTTCTTGTACTCCTCAACGAGTTCATCGGCCTCCTTGTCGGTCACCTTCTTGAAGTATTCCATCAGCGAGCTGACGGGATAGTAGTCAACATGGTAGCCCAGACGCTGCTCGAACTCCACACGGTCGCCGTCGGTAACGGCTACGTTGTTCATGTTCATACCGAACATGAGGCAGCGCACGTTGTGGGCATCAGCCACACCGGCTGCCACGCGAGCCCAGACAGCAATCTTCTTCTGAGCTTCTTCTTCCTTCCAATAGCCGCAAACAACCTTGCGGGGTACACGCATACGGGTGCAGATGTGACCGAACTCAATGTCGCCGTGGGCGCTCTGGTTGAGGTTCATAAAGTCCATATCGATGCTGTCCCAGGGAATCTCAGCGTTGTACTGAGTGTGGAAGTGGAGAAGCGGTTTCTGCAGCTGCTGCAGACCCTTGATCCACATCTTGGCGGGCGAGAAGGTGTGCATCCAGGTGATGATACCCACGCACTTCTCGTCGTTGTTGGCAGCCAACATCACCTGCTCTACTTCCTTCGAGCTGTTGGCCGTGCCCTTATATACAATCTTCACGGGAATATTGCCGCTGGCGTTCAAGCCCTCGACCATCTCCTTACTGTGACCGTCGACTGCTACGACTGCGTCACCTCCATAGAGCAACTGTGCACCAGTCACCCACCAAATCTCTAAATTTTCAAACATAATCAATAAGCCCCCCTCTTATCCCCCGAAGGGGGGAAGACCAAATAGGGGCATGGGTCTTAGGTTTTAAGTATTAATTAAATTATCAATATTTTTCCAACTCCCTTTCATCCCCCCTTGGGGGGACAGAGGGGCTATTTCTTTTTCTGTCCATAGTAAGCGTTGGGACCATGTTTGCGGCTGTAGTGCTTCTCGATGAGTAGCGGGTTCATCGTCGTGTTCGGGTTCACCGAGAACGAGACGAAGGCCATTTTGGCACATTGCTCCATCACCTTGGCGTTATAGACGGCGTTGTCGGGAGACGTGCCCCACGAGAACGGACCGTGGTTTTTCACCAGCACGGCGGGTGTGTGGTCAGGATTGATCTTGCGGATGTTCAGAATCTCGTCCACGATGACGTTGCCCGTCTCCAGCTCATACTGCCCTTCCACCTCTTCCTTCGTCATATCACGTGTGCAGGGAATATCCTTGTAGAAGTAGTCTGCATGAGTGGTGCCGATGTTGGGAATGTCACGGCCTGCCTGTGCAAAGGCGGTGGCATAGGTGGAGTGGGTGTGTACCACGCCCTGAATATTGGGGAATGACTTGTAGAGTACTAGGTGGGTGGGTGTGTCGCTGGAGGGGTTCAGGTCGCCTTCTACCACCTTTCCGGTTTCGAGTTCCACCACTACCATGTCCTCTGCCTTCATATCATCGTAGCTGACGCCCGATGGCTTAATCACTACGAGGCCTTTTTCGCGGTCTATGCCGGAGACGTTGCCCCACGTAAAGATAACCAGTCCCTGCTTCACCAGGTCGAGGTTAGCCTTGAATACTTTCTGTTTGAGTTCTTCTAACATGTGTTTAATTACGAATTATGAATTACGAATTATGAATTCTTTTTTGTTGACAAGATGATGGAAGTGAGTAGTTTTTGTATTTCCTCACAATCAGAGAATACAGATCTATACATGTCAGATGAGAGATAATCAGTTCTAAACAATAGATCCAGCCAATATAAGGTTTCTTCACCTTCTTTTCTAGATATCGACAATTTGTGTACGAAGTCATTATCAGATTCTGCCCTAACAGCTTCTGCGATATTGGCACCTATTGACGTGCCAGAGCGCAGAATTTGTTTACTCATCACAAATTCGCCTTTTTCATTTAGAAACTTATACAAATTAACTATACGGATAGCAAACAATATTGATTTCTCTTTTATGACATTCTCTTTCATCATTGCAAATTGGAATTCGGAATTCGTAATTCGGAATTAATTATAGTTTAAAGTTCGGGCCCTGGTTGTATGCCTTCATGTTGAAACGGTAGAGGGAGGCACCTCGTTTGGACCCTGTCTTGTCAATGAGTTCTGTCTTCTCGATGAAGTCCATTTCCTTGATACGTTTTCTGAAATTACGCTTGTCAAGCTCTTCGCCGTTGACAGCCTCGTAGAGCTTCTGCAGTTGCGTAAGTGTGAAGAGGCTGGGGAGCAGGCGGAACCCTATGGGATCGTGCTTTATTTTCTCCTTCATCATTTTGCGGGCCTTGGCCACCATCTCCCTGTGGTCGGAATAGAGTGGGGGAATGGCATCGATGTCCACCCATTCCAGGTGATGCTCCTGACGGAGGCGGTCATCGTAGTCATTGACATTGATGAGGGCGTAATAGGCTATGGAAATGACTCGTTCGCCCGGGTCGCGATCAACGCTGCCGAAGGCGCCCACTTGCCGCATGAAGAGGTTCCGAAGTCCTGTCAGCTCGTAGAGTGTACGGCTGGCAGCCTCGTCGATGCCCTCGTCCGCGGCGACGAAGCCTCCGTAGAGGCTCCATTCGCCACGTCCGGGGTCCATCTGTCGGCGACCGATGAGTATCTTCAGCTTTCCCTTGTCGAAGCCAAAGATGATGCAGTCTACCGAGACCCAGACCTTAGCGTGTTCGCTGTAATACGTTGAACGTTGAACGTTGAACGTTGAACGACGATTGATTTCTGTCATGATTTCTTTTCTTTCAAACGTTTAATGATTTTAATTAAGATTGCACGAATCTTCTCATTGTCATCGTATATGGAATCGAAACTATTATCTGGCAATAATCCGACTCATGAAGCAACTCCAGCCATGTCTTGGTCTCGTCAGCTTCTTTCAAGTCTATCGACAACTTGCTGATAAAATCGTTTGTGCTTTGTGCATCAATACTTTCCGAGACATTAGCACAAATGCTTGTACCACTCCTTAGTATTTGGTCGGTAAGCACATTGACGGTTCTATTGCGTGGATAGGTTGTGAAGAGATAATCAGACATCTTGATAATCCTCAGAGAAAAAGCTTTAGATATACGCAAAATCTGGTTGTCGTCACTCATCATACTACAGTCGTTCAATGTTCAACGTTCAATGTTCAACGTTAGAAGAAGTACCAGTAGAAGCAGCCACAGAGGAAGAGAACACCGAGGGTTCCCACAATGTCCCATACGTCCCAACTCTGGGCAATCTGCTTGCGATAGTCGGCTGTAAAGGTGATGGCATCCTTCTGTTCGGCTGTGGGAGCTGGAGTGAAGAACGATACCACTACCATCAGCAGCACGATGAACACCAGCAGCCAGCACTCGAAGACGAGCCAGTTGGTCTGCCAGAACCATGCGGTGGCATCCCAGAAGGCACCGTCCATCTGAGCGGAACCCGTATCGGTGATAACGTTTGTCACCAGGCGCAGCATACCGATGAGGAAGCCACCAATGAGACCCCATTCACCAGCCTTCGGCGTAATCTTCTTAGAGAGAATACCCAGCGTGAAGACAGCCACCATAGCCGGAGCCAGCAGCGACTGAATGCCCTGCAGGTAGCTGTAGAGGTTGCCCATACCCATCATGACGGGGAGCCAGAGCAGGCCGAGGATAACGACCACGACGGTAGCGATACGGCCGACGAGCACGTAGTGGGCCTCGCTCAGCCCCTTCTTCATGGGCTTGTAGAAGTCCTCAGTAAACAGCGTAGCGCAGCTGTTGAAAAAGGCTGCTAGAGAGGTGACGAGTGCGCAGATGAAACCAATGGTCACAAAGCCCTTGATACCGGCAGGCAGGATGCTCTTCACCATCATGGCGAAAGCACCGTCGGTGTCGTGCTGGTTGGCAATATCCATCTGGATGCCATAGTCGCCAAAGCCGCCGTTAGCCAGAGCCATAGCTACCATACCGGGGATGAGGAACATAAACACGGGAAGAAGCTTGAAGTAACCGGCGGCGATGGTACCGCGACGGGCACGCTTCATCACCTCCACGTTGCTCTCGCCTTTCTGCTGACCAAGTACACGCTGAACGATGTGCTGGTCAGTACACCAATACCAGAAGCCGATGATTGAGGCGCCAATGAACACCACAAAGCCGGGATACTCATGGTAGAGGGGGTCAGGATTGCCCGATGCGTTGATGTCAGCCCAGTGGAACATGTGTGTCGTTCCGTAGCCGTCATGCAGCGTGCTACAGAAGGCCATCATGTTCTCCCAGCCCTGAACGATGCTGCCGCCACCCAGTGTGGACAGACCGAGGAAGAGCACTAGGAATGCACCTATAATAAGAATAGGAGTCTGGATGGCCGACATGGTCATCACACCCTTCATACCGCCGAACACGGTGAAGATGGCTGTGACGGCGATGAGACCGAGGGCTCCCCACCAGAAGGGCAGGCCAATGAGGTACTCAAAGAAGATACCGCCAGTGAAGGCTGTTACCGATACCTTAGTCAGAATGTAGGCTACGAGCGTGATGATGCTCAGCCATGAGCCTGTGCGCTGCGTGTAGCGGAACTTCAGGAAGTCGGGCATGGTGATAATCTTGCCCATCTTGTTGTTCAGAAGCTGATAGAAGGGGACGAAGAGCCAGCCGAGGATGAGGATCATCCAGCCCTGCATCTCCCAGTGAGCCATACCTACGCCGTCCTTAGCACCAGTACCGGCGAGACCTACGAGGTGCTCCGAACCGATGTTGGCGGCGAAAATGGCCATACCAATTACATACCAGGGCTCGCCCTTGCCGAACAGATAGTCCTGCGAGTCGGCACCCTTCATCTTTTCCTTGTCTTTCTTGATGGAACGGTACACCGCCCATACGATGGCTAACACACCAACGGCAAGCACCGTCCAGTCGAGCCACTGAAACTCATTTGAACTCCAATTCATAATATCTATTTACATTTTTACGATTTACGATAAACAAATTATTTGATGCTGAACTTATAGGCAGCGTGGCTGTAGTACTTCTCGCCCGGACGGAGGACGGGCTGCACCCAGTCCTTCTTGTTGGGGCTGTCGGGGTACTTCTGGCTCTCTAAGCAGACGCTGACGTGCTGAGGATAGACGAGACCCTTCTTGTGCTTTATGTTCACTTCGTTGCCAACGCCCTGGAAGTTACCGGAGTAGAACTGTACGCCCGGCTCGTTGGTGAACATCTCCATGAAGATGCCCGTCTGGGGGCTGTAGAGGCTGGCGCAAACCTGTGTGTCATCGCCGGTACCGTCCTTGTAGGTGTTCAGGCACCAGTTGTGGTCATAGCCGCCAGCGTTCTGAATCTGCTGGAACTCTGACTTGATGCTGTCGCCGATGGCGTGAGGCGTGCGGAAGTCCATAGGTGTGCCCTCTACCGACTTGATCTCGCCAGTCGGGATATAGAGGCTGTCGCTGGGCGTGAAGTTGTCGGCGTTGAGATAGAGCACCTGGTCGTAGCCGGGCTGCGTGAAGTCGCCGCTCAAGTTGTAGTAGTTGTGGTTCGTCTGGTTGATGATGGTCGGCTTGTCGGTCTCTGCCTCCCAGGTGATGTCGAGCACGTTGTCTGCCGTAATCTTGTAGGTGGTCACAGCCAGCACCTTGCCGGGGAATCCGTTCTCGCCGTCTTCGGCTACGATGGTGAGCTTCAGGATGGAGTCGCCAATCTGCTCAGCGTCGTACACTTTGTTCATCCAGCCCGTGGTGCCACCGCCGTGGAGACAGTTAGGACCGTCGTTCTGCTTCAGCGCATACTCCGTGTCGTCGAGCGTGAACTTTCCGTCCTTGATACGGTTGGCATAGCGGCCTACGCTGGAGCCGTAGTCGGTGGGAGAGTTGAGCGTGTCAGCATACTGGTCAATGTTGTCGAAGCCGAGCACCACGTCGGTGGGCGTTCCGTCCTTGTCAGGTACGACGAGCGATACCACGCGTCCGCCGTAGTTGGTGATGCACACCTCCATGCCGTTGTCGTTCTTCAGGGTGTAGAGCTTCACGGGCTTGTTCTGGATGGTGGTGTCAAACTTGGCAGGGTCGAGACCCGATACCGTCAACTGGGGATTTTCCTGTCCGCCAGCACATGCGGTGAGCATTGCTACAGCAATACCCAAGCCGAAAAAAGTACCTTTTAAGCTTTTCATTGTGTGAATGTTTTTAGTTATGTAAAATATCGTGTTTTCAATTTGGGTGTAAATTTACAACTTTTTTCCCAAACGACAATGAAAAAAGAGAAAAAAAAAGCGGTAAAGTGTGAATTCCACACTTTACCGCCTTGATATTAACTTTTTTTGGCTGTTAGCGCATGCTTTTCAGCCCGTTTTTTCGTTGCAAATTACTTGCCTTTCTCCATCTGGGCCTTCAGCTGTGCCAGAACGTCGAGGTCGCCGAGCGTGGTGCTGGCAGCAACGTTTTCAATCTTCGGAGCTTCCTCCTTCTTGGCACGCGGAGCCTTCTTGGCGGCAGCGGCAGCAGCCTTCTTCTCCTCACGCTGAGGATCCTCGAAGGTACGGCTGTGCGACAGAATGATGCGCTTGCTGTCCTTGTTGAACTCAATCACCTTGAACGGCAGCTCCTCGCCCTGCTGAGCCTGTGAGCCATCTTCCTTAACCAGGTGCTTCGGGGTGGCAAAGCCTTCCACGTTGTCCTCCAGGGCAACCACGGCGCCCTTCTCTAAGAGCTCGGTGATCTTACCGGTGTGGATGGAACCAACGGTGTACTTCTCCTCGAACACATCCCAAGGATTGTCCTCAAGCTGCTTGTGGCCGAGAGACAGACGACGGTTCTCCTTGTCGATGTCGAGCACGATGACGTCGATGGGAGCGCCCACCTGAGTGAACTCTGAGGGGTGCTTCACCTTCTTGGTCCAGCTGAGGTCGCTGATGTGAATCAGACCATCCACACCCTCCTCCAGCTCTACGAATACGCCGAAGTTGGTGAAGTTGCGAACCTTGGCATTGTGCTTCGAGCCAACGGGATACTTCACGTCGATGGTCTCCCATGGGTCTTCCTTCAGCTGCTTGATGCCGAGAGACATCTTGCGCTCGTCGCGGTCGAGGGTCAGGATGACGGCCTCAATCTCGTCGCCTACCTTCAGGAACTCCTGTGCGCTGCGCAGGTGCTGGCTCCACGACATCTCGCTGACGTGAATCAGGCCTTCTACGCCGGGCTGTACCTCTACGAATGCACCGTAGTCGGCAATGACGACAACCTTTCCGGTCACGTGGTCGCCCACCTTCAGGTCGGCATCCAGTGCATCCCAAGGATGCGGGGTAAGCTGCTTCAGACCGAGGGCAATGCGCTTCTTCTCGTCGTCGAAGTCGAGGATAACGACATTGATCTTCTGGTCGAGCTCAACAACCTTATGAGGATCGTCAACACGACCCCAACTCAAGTCTGTGATGTGGATCAGTCCGTCAACACCACCCAGGTCTACGAAT
>ONKY01000155.1 GCA_900318585.1 uncultured Prevotellaceae bacterium | reverse complement strand
GCGTGCAAAATGTTGACCTCTTCTCATAACTCTTTTTAACTTTTAAGAGGCTTCAGAGGAGTCAACGTATTTCAGGCTAAGACAAATTGCTCGGATTGTTTCTCGGCCACTAGAGAAAATTACTCAGAGAGTATTCTAATTACTCGGCGACCATTGCTGCTTATTCGGCCTCGGGCTCCTGGCCGTGAAAATGATGGTACACAATCTGAGCTTTTGCCTTGCCCACAATGTCCTCCAGCGTTGTCAGGTCTGCCTCACGAACTCTCTTGACCGATTTAAGGGCATTTAGAAGCCCGTCACGCGCTTTCGGCCCGACGCCCTTGATGTTGTCAAGCTCCGACTGTAGAGCGCGCTTAGAACGCTTGTTTCGATGAAATTCTATGGCAAAGCGGTGTACCTCATCCTGAAGCTTCGTCAGCACATGAAAGAGCTCGCTGTCCGTCTTCAGGGCAACGTGGATGGGGGGGAAGCCGTAGAGCAGCTCGTTGGTGCGGTGGCGGTCATTCTTGGCAAGGCCGGCTATGGGAATATCCAGTTTCAGTTCGTCCTGAATCACCTGTCTGATCACCTCCATCTGACCCTTACCGCCGTCGGCCATAATGAGGTCGGGCAGCGGCAGCTGTTCCTGTATGAGCCGATGGTACCGCCTCCACACCACCTCCTTCATCGAAGCATAGTCATCAGGGCCGGTGACGGTCTTGATGTTATAGTGCTTGTAGTCGCTCTTAGAGGGCTTCATTTTCTTGAACACCACGCAGGCAGCTACCGCATCCGTACCCGAGATGTTAGAGTTGTCAAAACACTCGATGTGATAGGGTAGGGAGGGCAGCTTTAGCTTCTCCTGAAGCTCCTTCATCAGACGCACTTGCTTCTGTTCCGGATTGAGTTTCTCGGCCTGTTTCAGGCGGTCGAACTGATACTGCTTGCCGTTCATCACGGAGAGCTCAAGCAGCGTCTTTTTGTCGCCCAACTTCGGTACGGTAAACTTCACCCCGTCCAGCAAAACGTCCATTTCTACAGGCACAATCACCTCCCTGGCATCGCTCTGGAAACGCTCCCTCAGCTCCACGATACCCAACTGCAAAAGCTCTTCGTCGGTCTCGTTCAGCTTCTTCTTATATTCAATGGTAAAACTCTGGTTGATGCTGCCGTTCGACACATGGATGTAGTTTATAAAGGCCATCTTCTCGTCGCTCGTAATCGAGAAGACATCCACGTTATTGATGGTGTGGCTCACCACCTCGCTCTTGCTCACGAAACCGTCCAAAGCCAAGTATTTCCGCTTCACTTCCTCGGCTTCCTCAAACCTCAGCTCCTCGCTCAGGCGTAGCATTTCTTCCTTCAAGTCACGTAGCACCTGACGGGTATTCCCCTTCAGGATCTCACGCGCCTGGGCTATGTTCTTTTGGTACGCTTCATACGCCTGCTTGCCCACGCAGGGACCCATACATTTCTTGATGTGGTATTCTAAGCACACCTTGTATTTGCCTGTCTCAACCCCCTCCTTCGTGATGGGTTGGCGGCAGGTGCGAGGCTTGTATAACTGCTTGATGATGTCCAACACAGCATACATGCTACCCACGTGCGAATAAGGCCCAAAGTAGGTGCCCCACTTCTTGTTAATGGTGCGGGTCTTGAAGATACGCGGCAGGTACTCGTTGGTCACGCAGATGCTGGGGTAAGTCTTACCGTCTTTTAGCAGCACATTGTAACGGGGGTTGTATTTCTTGATGAGCGAATTTTCCAACAACAATGCGTCCTCCTCAGTCTTCACAACCGTGTAGCTGATGTCGAAGATTTTGCTGACAAGTACCTTGGTCTTGAAACGGTCAACCTCCGTGTGGAAGTAAGACGAGACCCTCGACTTGAGACTCTTCGCCTTACCCACATAGATAATGGTATGATCCTGATCATAGAACTGGTAACTGCCGGGCTTGTCTGGCAACCGCCCGACAATGCCCTTCAAATACTCCAGCCGCTTTTCGTTCTCGCCTTTCGTCATTCGTCAACCCCTTTGTTTAAAGGCTTTTTGGAAAAAAGTGTTTCACGTGGAACGTTGTTACAGAGTCAAGAGTGTAGTCAGTTCAATACCTTCAAACAGGTCTCGTCCGTGTAAACCTTCGTCAGTAATTTCAATGATGAAATTCATATATACCTTCTTAGGATGGAAATGCTCTACAAGTTTATAGGTCGCCTTAGCTGTTCCACCTGTTGCTAGGAGATCATCATGTATGAGTATCACATCATTTTCATCGATGGAGTCGAGGTGCATTTCTAGGGTATCCACACCGTATTCTTTTGAAAAAGATTCTTTGATAACCGTTGAAGGAAGTTTGCCTGGTTTACGAGCAAGCACAACACCACATCCTAATCTTCCTGCTAAGGCAGAAGCCATCACAAAACCTCGACTCTCCACTCCAACGATTTTGGTAATACCTTTATCCTTGTAAAGTCGCTCCATTTCGTCGAGCATTTCTTTCATGCACTCGGCATTCTTGTAGAGGGTTGTAACATCACGGAAGTTAATACCTTTTCTGGGAAAATCTGGCACGCAGCGCAGATTGTCAATCAGTAATTTTGTGTTCATAATCAGTGAGTTATAATTGTTAAATATACTTGTTTGTTTCACGTGGAACATATCTATAGCTACCTCCCCATCAGAACCAACATCGCGTTAATATCACTTGGGCTCACGCCTGGTATCCGGCTTGCCTGAGCTAAAGTCTCTGGCTGAATCTTCTTCAGTTTCTGGCGTGCTTCCGTAGAGATAGCATTCAAGTTTTCATAATTGAAATGACCACGAATTTTGATGTTTTCCAAGCGGTGCATCTTGACTGCTACTTGACGTTCGCGTTCGATATATCCTTTATATTTGATGCGAATTTCTGCAGCTTCTACGATTTCATCTCGACGTGTTTCCATTCGATTCAGCAATTCTTTCAGCTCGGGTATTACCCCTTGCAGTTTCTCAAAATTGAGCTCAGGACGGCTAATGAGGTCGGTCAATTTACAACCATATTGGAGTGGGGTAGAGCCAAGCGCCTGAAGGGCAATATTCACAAGTTTCGGTTTAATCGCAAACGAATCACAAAAACTTTCGATTCCTTCGACATGCGATTTCTTGTCCATCCACCAGTCGTAACGCGCTCTATTTACGATACCAAGCTCATAGCCGCGTTCCGTCAATCTCGCATCGGCATCATCCTGTCTAAGCAGAATCCTATACTCAGCTCTTGACGTGAACATCCTATATGGCTCATCAACACCTTTCGTCACCAAATCATCTATCAAAACGCCGATATACGCTTCATCCCTTTTCAGCTCAAAGGTCCTGTTAGCGGCGGAATAAGAGCCACCGCCAGCCTTTCCTGCCTTCAGAGCCGCATTGATGCCTGCGACAGTTCCTTGGCCTCCAGCCTCTTCATAGCCGGTGGTGCCATTCACCTGTCCAGCCATAAAGAGTCCATCAATAACTTTCGATTCCAACGAATGATTCAGTTGCGTGGGGTCAAAGAAATCATATTCTATCGCATACCCAGGTCTATACACTCGCACGTCTCTCAAAGAAGGAATATGCTTCAGAGCGGCTATCTGAACGTCCATCGGAAGGCTCGACGAAAAGCCATTCAGGTACATCTCGTTGGTATCTGTTCCTTCCGGTTCCAAGAATAGCAGATGTTGCTCCCTATCAGGAAATGTCACGAGTTTTGTCTCTATCGACGGGCAATACCGGGGCCCAATAGATTGTATCTGCCCGTTATAGAGCGGGGAATCTGTCAGGCCGGAACGCAAGGTTGCGTGAACCTGTGGATTGGTGTAGCATTCGTAACAGGGCAGTTGAGGTAACGGGCGCGGATCTCCCATATACGAAAACTTGTGGAAATCATTCTCGCCATCTTGGCGTGTCATATCCTCAAAATGCACGCTCCGCTTGTCTATACGGACGGGGGTGCCTGTCTTCATGCGAGCCGTCCGTACACCATGTTGGCTGATACTCTCCGTCAGCCGTTCTGCTGCAGGCTCTGCAATGCGTCCGCCTTTCACCATCCGTCTGCCAATATGCATCAGTCCGTTCAGGAATGTGCCAGCTGTGAGTACAACACACGGCGCCGTGAATTCAGCCCCCCAAATCGTCTTCACGCCGACCACTCTGACTCTACTCTCTGTGCCATCCATCTTCTCTGTGTCCTCTGTGATCAGCTCCTCAACCTGGTCTTGCCAAATATCCAAATTCTCAGTTTCATCGAGCACTTTACGCCATTGCCAGATGAATTTCCCTCGATCGCATTGTGCCCTCGGACTCCATACTGCAGGGCCCTTGCTGCGATTCAGCATTCTAAACTGAATAGCAGTAGCATCTGTCACAAGTCCCATCTGACCGCCTAAGGCATCTATCTCACGAACTATCTGTCCTTTGGCAATGCCTCCGATAGCAGGATTGCACGACATCTGTGCAATCTTGTTCATATCCATCGTGATGAGCAGCGTCCGTGCGCCCATATTGGCACTGGCCGTAGCAGCTTCGCATCCAGCATGACCACCACCGATTACTATTACATCGTAATTCATGTTCATCTTGTGTGCAAAATTACAAAAACTTCTGCAAAAAAACATCATCATTTCCATGATTTCAGAAAAATATTTGTAAATTTGCATCGTGATGGAAACTATAACGAGCATACAGAACCCCAAAGTAAAACATCTGCTACAACTTCAGCAGAAGTCATCCGAGCGACGCAAGGCTGGTCTATTCGTAGTAGAAGGTCGCCGCGAACTGTTACATTGTTTAGAGGCGGGCTTTGAGATAGACAGCGTCTTTGTGTGCCCAAAAGTACTTGCAGAATATGGAGAACTACCGCTGTTGCCACAAGGAGTACGTTGCGTTGAGGTGAGCACCGCCGTCTATGAGAAGTTAGCTTATCGCGGAGGCACAGAGGGCGTGGTGGCGGAAGTAAAGACACGCACACTAACCCTCAATGACCTCCTGCTGCCCGAATCAACTGAAAAAACGGAAAGTAAAGAAAATCTGGAAAGACCGGAATATCCAGAAAGACCAGAATTTCCAAAAAAACCGAAATCTCCACTCGTCGTGGTATTAGAGAGCGTGGAGAAACCTGGCAACTTAGGTGCCATTCTCCGCTCAGCAGATGCTTCCGGCGTGGATGCTGTCATTGTCTGTGACCCATTGACCGATCTGTACAACCCCAACCTCATTCGTTCTTCTGTGGGTGCTGCTTTCAGCGTTCCTTGCGTGGCTTGTACCTCAGCAGAGTGTATCGCCTTCCTCAAGCAAAAGGGTATACAGATACTGACTGCCCAGCTACAGGACTCCCATCTGTATTACGACATAGACATGCGTCGCCCGACGGCTATTGTCATGGGTACGGAGTCAACAGGACTTACCGATCAATGGCGACAGGCAGCAGATGCCCATATCCGAATACCCATGCTCGGACAGATTGACTCCCTCAATGTCTCCGTCTCTGCCGCCATTCTCATGTTCGAGGCAGTACGCCAGCGCCAGTAAAATTGACTTACCTGCCACCAATTCGCTATTCCAAAATGGGTTGAATTTGTATAAATAACACATTTTCTTTCGTAAACGTTTGCGAAATTCATAATTATTTGTTAATTTTGTACCCTCAACGCGCGTGAGCGTACCAAAAAATTAGTATTTATACTTGACTCGGGAGAGCCTTTTACTACTGAAGATATATCTAAAAACAATATTTAATTAATTAAATTTCAACAATTTATGTGGTTAATCAATTCATCAATTGGTAGAAAAGTTGTAATGTCTGTCACGGGCATTGCGCTGATCTTGTTCCTGACATTCCACTGCTGCATGAACATCGTCGCGCTATTCTCGGGAGAAGGTTACAACATGATTTGCGAATTCCTGGGTGCTAACTGGTATGCTGTTGTAGCTACACTTGGTCTGGCTGCCCTGGCAGTTATTCACATTGTCTACGCATTCATCCTGACTGCGCAAAACCGTACGGCTCGTGGCGACAACCGCTATGAGGTATCTACGGTGGTTAATGCAGGCAAGGTAGAGTGGGCTTCAAAGAACATGCTCGTGCTCGGACTGATCGTTTTGGGTGGTCTGTTGCTGCACCTGTTCAATTTCTGGTACAACATGATGTTTGCCGAGTTAATAGGTACAACAGGCCTGTATGGTCCTGCCGACGGTTTCAACTGGATTATTGAGACCTTCTCAAATCCTGTATTCGTCGTGCTTTACATCATCTGGCTTGTTGCCATTTGGTTCCATCTCACTCATGGTTTCTGGTCGGCTTTACAGACGCTCGGATGGAGTGGCAAGACCTGGTTCTGCCGCTGGAAGATTATCGGCATTATCTACGTCACCCTGCTCATGCTGGGCTTCCTCGTTGTCGTACTCGCATTCTTTTTTGAGTGCGCTCCGTCGATCCTTTAATTTTTTGTAGTCTTTTAATTATTTAATCCGAAAAAGATTATGGCAAAAGTAATAGATTCTAAGATTCCCGCAGGTCCAGTGCCTGAGAAATGGAAGGAATATAAGGCTCATCAGCGTCTCGTAAACCCGAAGAACAAGCTG
>ONKY01000156.1 GCA_900318585.1 uncultured Prevotellaceae bacterium | reverse complement strand
TTCAAAAAGCACCGAGTAATTGAAAACTTACCTCTTACCACTAAAAGTTGAGAATGTAAAACATACGAAACTTAAAGAAAATGTTGAGATGAAGAGGGAGAAAGAGGGAGGAAAGGGGAGGAGAGGGGAGGAAACGGACAGTGGGCCTCGGAAATGTTGTACCTTTGCAATAGAAAAAGGACGGAGCGCCGGCCTGCTGAGTCAGGAGCAAAGCGATAGCGGCCAAGGGCCTGAATGAAAGAATGAAAAATGAAAAATGAAAATGAAGGCCAACAACATCCAACAAACAGCTATGAACGCAGCTTGATCAGCAGACTGGCGGCCTGACGGCCTAAAGGAAGAATGAAAGAATGAAAGAATGAAA
Source organism: uncultured Prevotellaceae bacterium (assembly GCA_900318585.1). Taxonomy (GTDB): domain Bacteria; phylum Bacteroidota; class Bacteroidia; order Bacteroidales; family Bacteroidaceae; genus Prevotella. The sequence goes on along the minus strand of ONKY01000156.1, from coordinate 24,448 downwards.
GAATGAAAAATTTAGAAACTTAACAATTCACCAACTCAAAAACTAAACTTGACTTATGAAGATTCTAAAAGACATGAAAACCTGGAAGACCATCATCCAGTTTATCATTACCGTGCTCACCGCCATCGTCAGCTCCTTTTTCGTACAGAGCTGCATGAGCTAAGAGGTCACACAGATCTCACGGATCACACAGATTTTGAACTCTACAAGGTCACACAGATCTCACGGATCACACAGATTTTGAACTCTACAATATGATACGGTGGATACCATCACGCATGTCATTCTCACCGAAATTGACAAGCAAGCCCAGATGTTTGTTCATCAACTTTAGATAAGTCTTGGTCTGTTTTGTAAACATCGAATACAGCTCCTCGTATTTGGTATGTTATCTCGTTGTCTGTCATATCAATAATCTGTCATATCAATAATCTGTGAGATCTGTGAGATCTGTGTGCCTTTACATTATAAACGAATATTAGTAAGAAATATTATGAGACGAATAGATATGATTGTGATTCACTGCTCGGCCACGAGATGTGACCAGAGCTTTCCGATGGAGGCGTTAGAGGCCTGCCACAGGGCACGCGGATTCAGGTGCTGCGGCTACCACTACTACATCACCCGCGACGGACAGCTGTACCCCGGACGGCCGGAGGAGATGGTAGGCGCACATGCCCGCCGGTATAACAAACACTCCATCGGCATCTGCTATGAAGGAGGACTGGATCCTCAGGGGAAGCCCGCCGACACGAGGACTCCCGCGCAGAAGCACGCCCTCGCGGCCCTGATACACAGCCTGAAGGTGGACTATCCGGAGGCTGAGGTGGTGGGGCACAACGAGCTCCCCTGGGTGAAGAAAGCATGCCCCTGCTTCGACTGCCGAGAGTATAGAGACAATGCATAATATCCAACCCAAAAACTTAACCAACTCAAAAACTTATTAACTAATTAACTCAAAAACTAAAAACTATGATTGAACTGAACATTTCCAAGAACACCACCACCGGTTCTCCCGGCTTCAACAAGTGGTACCCGCGTGTGGACTACAAGGAGACCATCACCATCGACAAGCTCGCCGAGCACATGTCTGAGCACAACACCCCGTTCTCGAAGGGCACCATCGCCGGCGTGCTGAAGGACATGGTGAGCTGCATCCGCGAACTGACCCTCATGGGCAACACGGTGAAGATTGACGACCTGGCCATCTTCAAGTGCTCCGTCGAGGGTAACGGCCAGCCCGCACTCTACCAGGGCGGCGAGAACGGCTACGGCGCCATCCGCGCAGCCATCGGCGTGGGCAACACGGGCACGAAGCAGGCTCCCCACTACACGGGCATCGCCGTGAAAAGCGTGAAGCTGCTGGCACAGGCTACCGGCGAGTACACACGCGACGAGCTGAACAAGGACTCCACCCTCGGCTGGACGAAGGCCGCTGCCGACAAGATCGCGCAGGCGAAGGAGGAGAGCGAATAAAAAGGAGGAGACCCTCCCCCCGGCCCCTCCCTTGTAGGGAGGGGAGGGGTTAGATTCAAGCCATGAAAAACTGATTATTCTAAGCTATGAAAAACAAACGATTGATTGAGCTGGCGGTGAAGGTGTTAGTAGCCGCACTCACCGCATTCCTTACCGCACTTGGCACGACCTCCTGCATGTCCTTCGCAGGAATTATCTGAAAAGACTCTCCCCCCTCAAGCCTATATACTCCCCTCCCTACAAGGGAGGGGCAGGGGGGAGGGTCTTTTTTCTTTTTCTACTCGCCCACGATGACCAGTCCACCGTTCTGGGGGATGGTGACGGCAAGCGTCTGCTTCTTGTTTTGGCTGACGGTCTTCACGCTTCCGTTCAGCTGGGCATCATCACTATAGACGGAGAGCTGCGTACCCTTCTGGAACATGGGCAGCTGGATGGTCTGCTTGACGGGCTGCTCGCTGGCATTGATACCCACTACATACCACTTGCTGCCGCTGCGACGAGCCAGAAGGACATAGCGGCCGGGGTAACCGTCAAGGAAGCGCACCTCGTCCCACAAGGTGGGAACTTGCTTCATAAAATCAATGGCCCATGCGGGAGCATCTTCCAGGTTGTTGGGTGCGAGGGCGAAGTGCTGCACGCTGCTCTGGAACAGTACGGCGGTGGCCAGTGCGTAGACATCGCTGGTGCGGCGAACCGTGCCCCGCTTGTTGTCGGCACTATAGAATTTGTTGAGTGCGGAGCCACCGAAGTCCATGGAGCCGACGGCATTGCGGATGAAGGGATGAATGCAGCCGTTGAAGGCCTCGGCATCGCAGGCACCCTGTCCGAAGTGCAGGTTCTCGGAGGCCAGCACAGCCTCGGAGGCCACGTAGTTAGGATACATCCGCTCCCAGCCTCGTGGCAGTGTGCAGCCGTGGAAGATACACTGCAGACCGAAGTCGTTGGCATCGGTGAGGATGTCCTCATAGAGCTGCATCATGGGCTGCTTGTCGCCGCCGAAGAAGTCCACCTTGATGCCGAGGATGCCGTTCTTCTGCATCCACGCCATCTCCTTGCGGCGTGCTCCCGACTTGTCCATCTTATGACGCGGGCCCTGCGGGGCGTCGTTCCACGAGCCGTTGCTGTTGTACCAGAGGAAGAGGCCCACGCCCTTCGACTGGGCATAGCGCGACAGCTCCTCCATTTTCTCGTAGCCTATCTGCGTGTCCCAGAGGGCATCAACCAGCACGGAACGGAAGCCCATAGCGGCGGAGAAGTCAATATAGTTCTTCTGCTCGTCGAAGTTACAGCTGGGGTCCATCTTCATGATCCACGACCACGAGCCCTTGCCGTATGTATACTCCTTGGATGCCTCATACTTGGGCTGCACAAGGTCGTTGGCCACAGTGGTCTCAACAATGTTCTTCAGCGTGGTGCCGATGGTGATAGTGCGCCACGGCGTCAGTGCCGGGAGTGCGACAGAGGCGGTTGTGGAGCCGTGGCCGTTTAGTTCTCCCTGCTGCGGGAAGCCGATGCGGTAGTTGGCACCGCCGTCGTTGAGCAGGCGGCAGCCCACATAGCCGCCATCGGTACCAGTCTCGGAAATCAGCAGCCACAGAGCCCCTCCTTCTGCCCCCGAGGGGGCTACTTTAGTCTTTTTACTGGGCTTGGTGGCTATTGAAGCCGTAAGGGGGGCCTTGAACAGACAAGGGAAGCTGTAGCCCTCGCCCCAGCCATTTTTACCCATTTCATCGTCAAGTGTATAGCCCGTTTCGTACGACGGAGAGGTACGGGCGAAGCCGCCCATAGGCTTCGACTGCGGACAGAGGAAGGTGGTGGTGCCCTCGGGCATCACGAAGCCGCTGGCCTCGCTCTCGATGACGGCGACGAGCGTCTCCCCGCCGCGTCCACGCCTCGGATACAGTTTGTAACGGAAGGCCACGTCGCGATTGGAGACACGGAAGATGATGTCCATCACCTGCTTTCCTTCTTTCTCAAACTGGCAGACGGCCTCCGTGGCCTCATACAGGATGTGGCTCTGCTTAGAGGTGCTCAGCCAGTACTCGTCGTTGACGGTCTTCACCTCACAGGTCTTCATCGACAGCCCTTGCGTCAGGTCGCCGATATTGGTCTTCAACCCCAAGGGTGAAGACAGGAGAATGGACTTTCCGCCGAGTGCCACCTGATAGGTGGGGCTGCCGCCCTCGTCGTTCACTGTCACTTCAATCTTGCCGTCTGGGCTGTTGAACCGCTTCTCCTCTGCATTCGCCGTCAGAGCCAGCATCAAAGCAGCCGCAGCGAAAGGAACAATTGCTTTCTTCATGATTCTTTTTGGTTATTGATTAAATTTTCGGCAAAGATACAGAAAAAAAACATAATAGCACACTTTTTATGTTGCGGAGTATTTAAAAAATGTATCTGCGCGCGCGAAAGAAACAATGAGACAAAAAGAAAAAGACACGAAACAATCTTGAAAACGCGCGTGACGAACAGAAAAACAAGCAGGACATGCGAGCAAGCGCGCTACGCGATTTATTATTATCTTTGCACCACCAAAAACAATGTGAAAACAATCAAAAAAAACAATAATTCAACAACAAATTTTTACCGACAAAACGTATGAAAACCAAAAAAACGCAAAAATTCTGCAGGCAAGGCAGGCTATGGCTGCTCGCTGCCGCAGTGCTGGTGGCTGGTGGCAGTACTTTGACGTCGTGCAAGGACTATGATCTCGACGAGAGAACCCCTGCGGGGTGGGACCAAAGCATCTACAGCTGGCTTGACGGCCAAGGCAACTTCACCAACATGGTGCGCCTCATCGACGATCTGAACTATCGGGAGGTTCTGGACAAGACCGGCTCGAAGACGCTCTTTGCTGCTGACGATGAGGCTTTCGCACGCTTCTACCAGAAGAACGAATGGGGCGTGAAAAGCTACGAAGGGCTGAGCGTGGCCCAGAAAAGGATGCTACTCTTCGGCGCCATGATTGACAACAGCTATCAGGTGCAGTCGCTTTCCAGCACGGAAGGCCCGATAGAGGGCAACTGTATGCGCCGCCAGTCGTCGCTGTCCATCTACGACACGGTACAGGTGATGCGGAAAGACAACATCCCCGACGCCATCTACTGGAAGAGTTACCAAGGCCGTGACCTGGTGATGATGCACGACATGACGCCTGTGCCCATGATTCACTTCATTGAGCGCCACATGGCCAACAAGCAGATTACCAACGACGACTACGACTTCCTCAACAACTATACCACCGAACGCAAGAGTGGTGACGCCTCGGTGAACGGAGCCCAGATCATTGAGCAGAACATCAAGTGCCTGAACGGCTTCGTGAACCGCATGAGCGAAGTGATGAGACCGCTGCCCAACATGGCCGACATCATCAACAAGAAGCAGAACACAACCATCTTCTCCCGCCTGCTGCAGCGCTACTCCGTGCCCGACTACTGCGGCGACGAGGTGACGCGCGCCTATAATGCCAACCGCTCCACCCAGGTGGACTCCGTGTTCCAACTGCGCTACTTCTCGAAACGTTCGCAGGGTGGCAACGAGTTCACCACCACACACAACCAGAAGAGTCAGGCCAACGGAGAGCTTAGGTTCGACCCGGGCTGGAACAGCTACTATATCCTCTCTAACGCATCGGCCGAGACGGCCATGCAGCAGGACATGGCCGTGATGCTGGTGCCCAGCGACGAGGCCCTGACCGAATACTGGGAGAGGGGTGCAGGCGCAACCCTGCGCAACAACTTCGGCTCTTGGGACAACGTGCCCTACTCCACGCTGACAGAGTTCATGAACGCTAACATGCTGTCATCCTTCATCAGCAGCGTGCCCTCAAAGTTCCTTTCCATCCTGAATGACGCCGCCGACCCGATGGGCATCACCAAGGAACACGTTGACTCGGTATGGTTGGCCTGCAACGGCGCCATCTACCTGACCAACCGCGTGTTTACCCCTACATCGTTCGTCAGCGTCATGTATCCCACAGTAGTAGACCAGAATATGAGCATCATGCACTGGGCCATCAACCAGCTGAACTACGGTGCCTACCTGAACTCGTTGAACTCACGCTACAGCTTCTTCCTGCCGTCGAACGACGCACTGTTAGCGTACATTGACCCCGTATCCTACGGCAAGCCCCAGCGCCAGATGCTTCGCTTCCACTACGACCCGAGCAAAAAAGGCAACGAGGTGTATGCCAGCATCCACAACATCGACCCGGAGACGGGCATTCCCGGCGACTCCATCGGCGTGTATACCAATTCCGGCGGTAAGAATCTGGATGGCAACCCCATCCTCAACCGCCTGTATAACATTCTGGACGACCACGTGGTCATTGGCGACGTGGAGGACGGCCATGAATTCTACCGTACAAAAGGTGGTTCCACGCTTCACGTTCGGAACGTGGAACAGGGTATGAACGGTATGCTTGTGGAAGGTAGCCACCAAGTGAACGGCGAGACACCCTCCATACCCATCAGCTACATCTACGACCAGACAAACGGCGGTAACGGCAAGACCTACATCTTGGATAATGGCCCTGTGCTCGGCACGCGCCAGACGGTGTTCAACATCCTCGGCCAGCATCCTGAGTTCAGTCGCTTCCGCGAACTGTTAGAAGGCAGCGAACTGTTAGAGACCATTCATGACGGACGGTTTGCTTGCAGCGACACCTGCATCAGCGTGTTTAACAACTTCCACTATACCATCTACGTTCCCACCAATGAGAGCATCGACGCACTCATTGCCAGCAAGAAGCTGCCGACATGGGATGATGTGGCACAGCTTGACACCCTGTACAGCGAACAGAAGAAACTATTCAATCAATACACACAGGAGATTAACAACTTCCTGCGTTACCACATCCAGGACAACTCCCTCTATATCGGTGCAGACAACACCTCGGGCAACACGACCATCGGTAACGACGGTACGGTCATGGACTATGAGACTGCCTATATCAACAAGGTATCAAAGACCTTCAACAAGCTAACCATTACCACCGACAAGGCGGGTAGCGCCATCAGCATCAAGGACAAGGCGGGCAACACGCGCAGGGTAATGACTGAAAAAGCGGGACTCTACAACCTTATGGCCCGTGAATACACCTACGAGAGTGCCGACAAGAGTGCTGCCAGGATTATCCACAACTCCTCATCTGCCGTCATTCACCTCATTGACGGACCGCTATTAATTGAAAATTGAACATTGATAATTGAACATTGAACATTATGATTAGTAAGAGATTTACAAGGATTTTAGGATTGATCATTGTCAATTGTCAATTGTCAATTGTCAATTGCTTAGCCCAGAACGTTGGCGACATCATCAGCGGTACGGTGACCGATGCGCTCGGGCCCGTGATGATGGCCAATGTCGTAGAACTTGATGCCGCCAATCGTATCGTGGCCTCCGCCGTGACCGACATGAGCGGCAACTTCTCATTCCGTCTGAAGAACCCCAAGGACAAACTCCGCATCACCTACGTGGGCTATAAGACCGTTACCCTTCCCATCAACAAAACCAAGTTCTCCATCAAGATGCAGGACGCCACTCAGATCAAGGAGGTAACAGTCACCTCGAAGCGCCGTGCACAGGGCTCCGGCCTTGCCATTCCCCAGAAGGAGATCTCGACGGCACGCCAGAGCATCGACATGAAGGAATTCGAGGGCTTGGCCATCACGACGGTCGACGAAGCCCTTCAGGGCCGTATCGCCGGTCTGGACATCGTGGCCAACTCCGGTAACCTCGGCTCAGGCACGTCCATGCGCCTGCGCGGTGTGTCGAGTATCAACGGCAGCAGCGAGCCGCTCATCGTGGTCGACGGCAACGTATGGGAGACAGGCAACACGAAAGACTTCGACTTCTCCTCGGCCAACGACGAGAAGTTCGCAGAGTTGCTGAACGTCAACCCTGAGGACATTGAGAGCATTGCCGTGCTCAAGGATGCTGCCGCCACGGCCATCTGGGGCTCCCAGGGTGCCAATGGCGTCATTGAGATCAAGACCAAGCGCGGCGTCCGGGGAAACACCCGCGTCACCTATAGCTTCCGACTCACCGGCACCTACCAGCCCGAGGGTATGAAGCTACTCAACGGCGACGAGTACACGATGATGCTGAAGGAAGAGTACTTCAACCCCCACCTCCGTGCCGGAGCCAGCGACAACATCGACGAAATCAACTATAAGTCGGGCGGTGAGTTCTCGGAATACCAGATGTATAACAACAATACCGACTGGGTGAAGGCTGTGAAGCAGACTGGCTGGCGACAGAACCACTACGTGGCACTCTCAGGTGGTGGTGAGAAGGCTCATTTCCGCATTGCCGCCGGTTACGATCATGAGACGGGCTCCATCATCAAGCAGCAGCTCGACCGCTTCACTACGCGTGTGGCCCTCGACTATTTCGTCTCCGACCGTATCAAGATTGCCACCAACGTGGCACTCACCTACACCGACAACCAACGTAACTACGCCGACCTGCTCTCCGTGGCCTACCGCCGAATGCCGAACCTCGCCATCTATGAGGAAGACAAGGACGGCAACTCCTTAGGCACCTATTACAATATGCTCCCCACGGTCAACGAAGTGTTCCGCGACAATCAGCTCAAGGACTACAACCCAGTAGCTCTTGCCAACCTGGCCAAGAATGAGGAGACCAGCTACAACATCGAGCCGGAATTCAAGTTGAACTATGAGCTGTTAGGCATCGAGGAGGAGAAGTCAAGGCTCACCTATGAGGGTAAGATCGTGTTCAACATCTTCAACCGCTACAACGATATGTTCCGCCCCTTGGAGCTGAGCACTGGCGGCTGGAACAGCAGCGATGCCAACCTCGCTACCAACAACGCTTACAAGAGCTTGGGCGTGACTACCACTCACACGCTGACCTACGTGCCCCACTTCCGCAACACTGACCACCAGCTGATGATGATGCTCCGCGGCCAGCTGACCAAGGGCACAAACACCAGCCAGAACACCAGTGAATACGGACTGCCCACGGGCACCATCACGTCGGCCAGCGCACCTGGCATCATCTCGAGCTTCAGCTCGTCACCAGGCCAGTGGCGCAGCATCTATTTCACCTACTCCGCCCACTACGCCTTCAAGGGTCGTTACGTATTGGACTTCTCTATGCGTCGCGACGGCAGCACAAAGTTCGGTCCCGACGAACGCTGGGGTAATTTCCCCGCCCTCTCAGGAAAGTGGATCATCAGCGACGAGCCCTGGATCAAGGAGAAGCTTCCCTTCATCAGTATGTTAGCCATCCGTCCTGGTTGGGGTATCGTGGGTAACCAGCCGGGTGGCGAAGGCCTGTTCTACAGTAAGTACACAGGCGGCAAGGGCTACCTGAGCCAAGGCTCTGTCTACCAGAGCAACGTTCAGCTGAAGAACCTGAAATGGGAACAGAAGGAGACCGTCAACCTCGGTTTCGACTTCGGTTTCTTCCAGGACATCATCAGCGGTAACGTCGAGGTCTACCGTCAGAAGACCACCGACCTGCTCATGACCAACCGTTCGCTGCCCTCCAGCTCGGGCTTCTCCTCACTGTCCTACCAGAACGTGGGAGCCATGGAGAACGTGGGTTGGGAGTTCAACCTCAACGGCAACCGCATCATCAAGGCGGGCAAGTTCTCGGCTGACTTCAACATCACCTTCGCCAACAACCGCAACAAGCTGTTGGAGATGGACGAGACGGTGCTGGCCTCGCTCAACGGCGACTTCGACCGTCAGAACGGCAGCTACCTGTCACGCGTGGAGCTCAACCGCCCATTAGGCGGCATCTACGGTTTCCGCTACAAGGGCGTCTACCAGTATAGCAAATATACCCCTGAGGAGGTTCCCGGCGTGAGCGGTCCCAACGCTCCCGTTGCACGCGACGCCGAAGGCAATGTCATCCTTGACAACTACGGTCGCACGAAACCCATGGTGTTCTGCTATACCGGCGTTGAGGACGACGAAAAGGAATTCAAGGGTGGTGACGCCATCTACGACGATGTGAACCACGACGGCCAGATTGACGAGCTCGATATCGTCTACCTCGGCTCCTCGCTTCCGAAGTTCACCGGCGGTTTCGGATTCAAGCTCCACTACGGCCGTCTGCAGCTCAACAGCCAGTTCAACTTCCGCTATGGCAATAAGATTATCAACCGCGCGCGAATGCTGGCCGAGAACATGTACTCCAACAACAACCAGAGCCGTGCCGTGCTTTGGCGCTGGCGTGTGGAGGGCGACGATATGCCCATTCCCCGCGCACTCTACAATTATGGTTATAACTGGTTAGGCAGCGACCGCTTCGTGGAAGACGGCTCGTTTATCCGCCTGAACTACGTACAGCTCAGCTATGCGCTGGCACAGAAGACCCTCAAGTCGTTCGGTCTCCAGCAGTTGAGCCTCTATGTCTCAGCCAACAACCTCTTCGTGCTCACCAAATACTCGGGAGCCGACCCCGAGGTGGGCTACGGCGGCTACGGTGTAGTGACAGACGCGGCACAGACACCGCGTGCCAAGTCGTTCACAGCAGGTATCACCATTTCGTTCTAAACATCATCAAGCAACAAGAGTTATGACTATCAAGAATATAAAACATTATCTTTTGGGGGTTGCCGTCAGCACTGGAATGGCTACGGTAGCCGTCAGTTGCTCCGATTTCCTCGACGTACTCCCCTTGAACGATGTGGTGCTCGAGAACTACTGGACCAAGAAGAGCGACGTGACCAGCGTACTGATGGGCTGCTATGAGAGTATGCAGTCCTCCGACTGTGTCACCCGGATGGGACTCTGGGGTGAGGTTCGTTCCGACAATATGAAAATGGGTACCGCATCCGACCAGAACTTGGAGCAGATGGTCAAGGAGAACATCCTTCCCAGTAATACATACTGCAACTGGGCTGTATTCTACCAGACTATCAACCGCTGTAATATCCTTATCCACTATGCACCGGAAGTGCAGGAGTTGGATCCTAACTATACCCTCTCAGAGATGAAGGCAAACATAGCTGAGGCAACATTCATCCGTTCCCTCTGCTATTTCCACCTGATTCGTGCTTTCCGCGACGTTCCCTTCACCCGCGAACCCAGCATCGACGACACAAAGGAATACCGCGTGCCTGCCGACTCGTTCAGCGTGGTGCTGAACAACATCATCGCCGACATGGAAGCTGTGAAGGACGACGCACAGCTCTACTTCCGCAAGCCCAATCCCGACAAGCAGAAGGACGACGCAGAGGTTGACAATACAGCCCGTGTCACCCGTCCTGCCATGTACGCACTCCTGGCCGACCTCTATCTTTGGAAGGGCGACTGGCAGCGTTGCGTGGACTGCTGCGACTACGTCATCAAGTTCAAGCAGGACGAATTCGACAAGCTCCTGAAGCGCAGACTCCAGAACGATGTGTTCATCTTCAATGACATCCCTCTCTTGATGGAAAAGATAGAGAATACGTCAGGAAACGCCTATAACGAGATTTTCGGCAAGGGCAACTCCTTCGAGAGTATCTTTGAGATTACCTACGACGAGCGGCTCAACAACAACAACCAGAACAGCTACGTGAGCAACCACTACTATAACGGCAGCAACAGCTCATCGTCAAACGGCCGTCTGGCAGCTGTGGATGAGTTCTATGAGGGACTGCCCACCAACAGCACAGAGTTGTTCAACAACAAGGACTGCCGCGCATACGAGTCTATCTATCAGGCAGGTACCACGCAGTTCTTCATCGCTAAGTATGCAGCCACAAGGGCTATACTCGACAACACGCGCAGCGACTGGCAGCCATCCTACAACTGGCGTTCCGACGGCTATGCGCACTGGATTGTCTACCGTCTCACTGACATTATGCTGATGAAGGCCGAGGCACTTGTCGAGCAGGGCAGTGACCACTTTGAGGAAGCATTCACACTGGTCAATGCCGTGAGCAAGCGTGCCGTCAACTCCTTTGCACCCGGCAGCGGCGAAGTCCTCAAGTTTTCCGACTACCAGGGTTCCAAGGAGAGTATGCAACAGCTAGTCATGGATGAGCGCCACCGCGAGCTGATGTTTGAAGGCAAACGCTGGTACGACCTCGTCCGCATGGCACGCCGCACAGGCAGCACCAAGGATCTGGCCAAGACTGTCACCAAGAAGCAGATTACCAACATCAGTGGTATCCAAATCCGGCTGGCCGATGACAACGCACTCTATTTGCCTTACTACCGCAACGAGTTGAAGGTGAATCCCTACCTGCATCAGAATCCTGCCTACCACACTGGAGACGACTCTGACCTTGAAAAGAATTGATAATTGAAAATTGATAATTAATAATTATGAATAGCAAGATAACCAAACTATATAAAAAGGTTGAAGTAGTGCGGAAGCAAATTATTCTCTTTTCACTATTCACTTTTACCTTAAGCATGATGCTGCTCACATCTTGCTCCGACGATGACAGCGATGCACCACTGAACTTCTACTCTTCAGTGCGGCTGACAGCAGCAGGGTTCATTGAGGCAGATGAAGCGCAGTTCAGCGACTTCAAGGCCATCCTGGAGCGGGGAAACTATCTCTCCATGCTGAAGACCTACGGTCATTACACCGTTTTCGCTCCTACGAACTCGGCCATACAGCAGTTCCTTAAGGACAATGGCTATGCATCTATCGATGCCATACCCAACGAGAAGTGTGACACCATTGCCCGTACGCACATCGTCCAAGACAAGGCCTACTTCACTACCGACATGGGTGGCGAGGTGGCTCCGGTGAATATGAACGACGACTATATCCAGATGACCTCAGATAGCGATGTCTACAATAACAACGCACTGCTCATCTATGTGAACAAGAACTCCCGCATCATCCAGAAGGATGACTCGGTAACCAACGGTGTGGTTCATGTGATTGACCATGTGATCAACGCCAGCAACCAGTTCCTGCCCGCACTCATGGAGGAGAACCCCAACCTGTCGATCTTCTGTCAGGCCCTCCGCCTGACGGGCATGGCCGACTCGCTCACCAAGTACCTTGATGAGACCTACACCGTCGACCCCGACTCCGCCGTTGGAGGAAAGGGCTTCAAGGTGCCTTACGGAACAGCCAATGACGGTACGGCATCCAAGCAGTGCCAGACATGGTACCCCGACCACCGCTACTTCAAGTTCACGGCCTTCGTGGAGCCCGACTCTGTCTATCGCGCTCATGGCATCAACAACATGGAAGACCTCATAGCTTACGCCAAGCAGGTGTACGACGAGTCCTATCCCGAGGATGCCGGCAAGTACGACGGCGACTATAAGGACCGCCGCAATCCGCTGAATCGTTTCGTCAGCTATCACCTCATCAACCGTATCGGCTCACGCGAGTACTGGGTACACTGCAAGGGAGCCATCTATGAGCAGAAGTTCCTCTTCAACATCTTTGACCCGGAGGACTATTTCGAGACAATGGCACCCCATACCCTTATACGCTTCTGTAGCAATCCCGGCGAGGAAATCTACATCAACCGCAAGGGTCTGAAGAACAATGCCCCCGTGCGTGGCGTCAGGGTGCTGAAAGACGATGAGGGCGATGGCTATACCCAGTCGTGCAGCAACGGCATGTACCACTACATCGACGACATCCTGGTCTACTCGGCCGATGTTCGCAACAATGTCCTGAACCGCCGCATCCGTATTGACGGCAGCTGCCTCAGCCCTGACTTTATGAATGCGCGTGCGCGTATATATTATATGAATAAGGCGGAGCAGATGATTGGCTTCAAGAACGGCTATCTGACCGACTTCAAGATGCACAACTCGCACACCTTCATCGGTTGCGGTAACGAGCAGACGGGCTGGCGCCACTACCAGGGCAGCGGTGTCTGTATCACTGGCGAGAAATTCGATGCATCGGTGAAGCTGCCGCCCGTGCCACACGACGGAACCTACGAGGTGCGACTCGGCTATTCCACAGGCGATGACCGAGGAATTGCCCAGGTGTATTTGAATAACGAGCCTTGCGGCATTCCCATCAGCTTCCGCAACTTCGACAGCAACACCGGATGGGAGGCTGACACGGAGGACGAGGAGGAGAACAAGGCCATTGACAAGGCCATGCGCAACCGTGGTTTCATGAAGGCTATGGACAGCTATGGCAGCAGCTCGGAACCCTTCCGCATCTACAGCAATGACGTGCGCCGCATCCTGGTGAAACAGTACCTGCGCTCCGACCAGGAAAACTGGCTGCGCTTCCGTCAGATTCTTGAGGGCAGCACGCTCTACATGTCTATCGACTATATTGAACTTTGCCCTAAAGACGTCTACGACAGTCCCGAAGGCGAGGACAGGCACTAATGCGGGCTACGCCCTAAAGAAAAAAGAATAAATAAAAAAGAAATAAAGAAGGTTATGAGACAACATAATTTATTATTTATACTTTATACTTTATTATTTAGCATGATGCTTGCATCATGCGCCGAATGGGACGACCATTACGAGGACGCTGCTTCCCAGTCTGCCAGCGAGCTTACTTTGTGGCAGACCTTACAACAGTATCCGGAATTGAGCGACTTCCGTGACGTGCTCAGTCAGACGAAAGTGTTCAAATACCACAAGGTGACTGGCATCAGCTATGCCGACCTCCTTGACGGTGCGCAGACCTTTACCGTTCTGGCTCCTGTCAATGGCAGCTTCAACAAGGATTCGTTGCTGAGCCTGCTGACAACAAGCCGAGGCGACTCTATGGTTGTACGTTCCTTCGTGGGCAACCACCTGTCCTACAACCAGATTACCAGCATAAACAGGCCTACGGACTTCTTCCTGATGAACACCAAGCGTGCCACAATCGGCAACAACCTGGCCATCGACGTTCCCGTCAAGACGCCCAATATCAAGGCTAAGGGCGGCATTCTGCATATCCTGCAAAACACGCTACCTTACCGTTATAACCTCTATGAGGCCATGCTCAACGATGCGCGCTACAGCAAAATCGGCGAACAGCTGAGCAGCTACGACGAGGATGAGTTCAGTCCCACGCAGTCAGTAGAAGGCGGCATGGTTGACGGTGAACAAATCTATGTGGACTCCGTGTTCATTGAGCGTAACCGTCTGCTGGAGCGTATAGGAAAAATCGCCAACGAGGACTCTACCTATATAGCCATCGTGCCCACGGCCAATGAGTGGGAGCGCGTATGGAACAAGGCCATGGAGCACTTCCGCTACGACGCCACGGTTGACAATGGTGACTCGCTGCAACGTTACTGGGCCAACTATGCGCTGCTCGGCGACGCCATCTTCAGCCGCACCATCCAGGCCAGCCCTGAGGACTCGCTCATTACCTACGACTACAACAAGCGCTATCCCCAGTATCATGTGTTCCACAAGCCATTCCAGGAGGGAGGCATCCTCTATGGCTTGACGGCTAAGGAGTACAGCAACGGTACGCTTTACACAACCGACCACTGGCCGTTTACCCCAGAAATGACCTACATGCGTGAGATCAAGACTGAGGGTGAGCGTACAGGACTGATTCTTGAGGACACCCAGTGTCACTACACCACACGAATACATGCCGCAGACAGCGTGTCAGAGAACGAGTATCTGGTCATCACCCCGAACAGCACTACCACCAACTGGACGATGACCTTCAAGCTGGAAAACACGCTGGCCGGCACCTACGACATCGCCGTTATTGTCCTTCCCGCCACCATCTACGACCCAAATGCCAACCTGAAGCCCTGCAAGTTCCAGGCAGAAATTGGCTATGTGGACGAGAATGGCAAGGAACAGGTCTTTGACTGCGAGAAGACGAAGTTCACCAACGACCCCGCCCGCACGGACACAATTTGGCTGGCCAAGGACTTCAACTTCCCTGTGTGCAACTATGACCAGACGAACATGAAGTTTAAGGTGAAGCTGAAGTGTAGCATCCTTGCCCGCGAGTCGAACCAGTTCTCGCGCGAGATGTTCCTCGACTGCATCTACTTGAGACCTAAAAGAATTGATGATTGACAATTGATAATTGATAATTATGAATACAAGAATATGTAAGATAATTGCCTTGACTGGCTGCTGGCTGCTGGCCGTTGGAACGACCGTGGCACAGGAATTCAAGACGGTGAGCGGTGTTGTGACCGACGCAGCCACGGGTCAACCGCTGGCCGGTGTCATTGTCGAGGCATACGGTAACCATCGCTTTACCTCCATGACCGACGACCGCGGCACATACGAGCTGAAGGTGCCCGAATACGTGAGCAGCGTCAGTATGCGTGTGGAGGGCTATCAGCTCATGCAGAAGACAATCAGCCTCCCCAACGGGGTCTGTAAGGCGGACGCACAGCTCTACCCTGATACCTTCAGCCCCATCTACTCGCAGACCACACAGTCGTTTGCCAGCCGTCGTGCAGAGAACTTCGACAACACGGCACGCCTGAGCATCGACCCCCTCGTGGCCGAACAGCTCGGAGCCGACATCCACTCCGTCACCCGTAGCGGACAGTTAGGCATGGGCAACACCATGTTCATCGGCGGACTGGCCAGTCTGCAGGCCAACGCACAGCCGTTAGTGGTCATCGACGGTGTCATTACCGACATGCAGTACAACCGCGAGATGCTCCACCAGGGTTACTATAACAATATCCTGGCCAACCTCAACGTCAACGACATTGAGAGCGTCACCGTCCTGAAGAACGGTACGGCCATCTACGGCGCCAAGGCTGCCGGCGGCGTGCTGCTCATCAAGACCAAGCGCAACAAGTCGATGGCCACAAAGATCGACGTGACCATCAACGGCCAGTACCAGCTCACTCCACGGCTGCCCAAGATGATGGGCGCCGAGGACTATCGGCTCTACGCCACTGAGATGATCTCCGGCCTGACTGACAACCTGCAGAACCTGGAGTTTATCAACAGCGACCCCTCCAACTACTATTATAACACCTACCACAACCATACCGACTGGACGAAGGAGGTATACCATAATACCTTCGTCTCCAATTATGGCATCAACGTGCAGGGCGGTGACGACGTGGCCAACTACAACCTCTCAGTAGGCTATTCGTTGGGCGACGCCACACAGCGCGGCAACGATTTTTCGCGGTTCAACATGCGACTGAACTCCGACATCAAGGTGTTCCGCGGACTCGACGTACGCTTCGATGCCTCCTACAGCGACGTGACGCGCGACCTGCGCGACGACGGCGCCACGGCCGACCTGACGGCGGGCACCATCACCGCTCCAGGATTCCTGTCGCTCATCAAGTCGCCCTTCTTGGCGCCTCATGCCTTCGACATCAACGGCAACGCCAGCCATTACCTGGCCGATGCCGACAACTACTTGGAGAAAGTGTTCAGCCAGGACGGCGAGCTCTACGCCAACTCCGTTCGGCTGGCCAACCCCGTGGGTATCCTGACGCTGGGCGACGGCGAGAACCGTAACCAGGCAGGCAACCGTATGGTCACATTCACGGTGACGCCCAACTACCAGTTCAACCGCCACCTCTCGCTCTCCGAACAGTTCAACTTCACGCTCGTCAATACGAACGAAAACTACTATCTGCCCTTGGAGGGTACGCCTCCCTTCCGCCTGATGGCATCAAGCAACATCCAGGTAACGAACATGGCACAGAGTATGGCAGCACGTCAGAACGCCGTCATGAGCGACACCCGTCTCTCCTGGAACAACCGCTACAATGCCCATAAGATTGACGTCATCGGCGGCGTGCGCTACCAGAGCAGTAACTACAAGCTCACGGCTCAGCGCGGTTTCGACACGGGTAACGACAAGTACCCCAGTACCAGCAACGCACGCAACTACCGCTCAACATGGGGTGCCGACGACAAGACGCGCGACCTGACATGGTATGCACAGGCCGACTATAACTGGGCAGAGAAATACTATGTGGAGGCGGGCTTGTCGGCCGAGACCAGCTCACGCTTCGGCGACGATGCCGACGGGCTGAAGCTCGGCGGGGTGGTCTGGGGACTTTTCCCCAGCGTCAACGCCGCCTGGGTGGTCACCAACGAGAAGTGGCTCGCCGGCGTGAAGGGCATCGACTACCTGCGCCTGAACCTTGGCTTCGACGTGACCGGCAACGACGACATGGACTACACAGCGTCGAAGACTTACTTCGTGGCCAATAACATGCTCTCACAGAAAGTCGACGGAAAGTCCATCGGCAACATCGGCAACACGTCGTTGGCATGGGAAAGCACCACTAAGCTGACGGCCGGACTGGAGGGTAACTTCCTGAACAACCGTCTGAACCTCCACTTCAACTTCTTCAAGGGTTACACCAGCAACCTGCTCACCCTCCGACAGTTGGCATGGACAAGCGGACTGGCAGAGAACTGGAGCAACGAAGGCAAGCTCGAGAACACAGGCTTCGAGGCCGGACTAGGCATCAAGGTGCTCAACCTCAAAGACCTGACATGGGAAGTGGGAGCCAGCGCCGGACACTATAAGAACGAGATTACGGCACTGCCCGACAACAACAAGCCCTTCGAGACCACTGCCTACGGCGCTACCATCCTCTCGCAGGTGGGCACGGCAGCCGGCGTGTTCTACGGCTACAAGACAGAGGGCGTCTATGCCACGCAGGCAGAGGCAGAAAGCGACGGCTACTACCAGGTGAACAGCCGCGACCAGCGCGAGTATTTCGGTGCGGGCGACATGCGCTTCACTGACCGCGACGGCAACGGCGTCATCGACAAGAACGACCGCTTCGTCATCGGCGACCCCAACCCCGACTTCTACGGAAACATCTATACTCGCTTCAACTGGAAGCACTGGGCACTGGGAGCCACCATGCGCTACTCCATCGGCAACGACGTCTACAACTACCAGCGTTCACTGCTCGAAGGCGGCTCACGCTTCCACAACCAGACCACAGCGATGCTGTCACGCTGGACAAGCGAAGGACAGCAGGCCGACATTCCGCGCATCAGCTACGGCGACCCCATGGGTAATGCACGCTTCAGCGATCGCTGGATTGAGGACGGCAGCTACCTGCGCCTCAGCTCCGTCACGCTGAGCTACGCCATCCCCATACAGAGCACCTATCTGCAGGGTGTTACGCTCTGGGCGGGTGCCTATAACCTCTTCACGCTCACCCGTTACTTAGGCAGCGATCCTGACTGTGGCGTCAGCGGCAGTGCCCTACTTCAGGGTATCGACCGCGGCCTGCAGGCCAATGCGCCCTCCTTCTCACTCGGCGTGAAAATCAACCTGTAAGCGGGCTTCGCCCTAAAGAAAAAAGAATAAATAAAAAAATGAAAGATATGAATAGCAAGATAACCAAACTATATGAAAAGGTTGAAGTAGTGCGGAAGCAAATTATTCACTTTTCACTATTCACTTTTACTTTAAGCATAGCGCTGACATCCTGCGCCGACCTCATGGACACCGACTCGGAGTTGGTGGAGTTCCAGGAGGACAACCGCCTGCAGGCAAATACCGACAGCGTTTACAGTGTGATGGGCATCATCTACAAGATGCAGGCCATCGCCGACCGTACCGTGCTGCTTGGCGAGTTGCGCAGCGACCTGACCACCACCACTAACTCGGCTACGACCGACCTGAAAGCCGTTACCAACTTCCAGATTGACACTGACAATGCATACAACCGCATCAGCGACTACTATGCCGTCATCAACAACTGCAACTACTTCTTGGCCAACATCAACAAGGATCTGGTGAAGAACGACCGCAAGGTGTTCGAGAGCGAGTATGCAGTGGTCAAGGCCTTCCGCGCATGGACATACCTCCAGGTGGCTCAGGTGTACGGACAGGTGCCCTTAGTCACCGAGCCCCTGCTTACCGAGGAGGCAGCACGCAACGCCATGACAACCAACATCAGCGACATCACGGCCGTCTGCAACTACTTCATCGACGACCTGAAGCCCTATGTCGACACGAAACTGCCCACCTACGGACAGATCAACAACCAGAACTCACAGAAGTACTTCATCCCCGTGCGTGCCCTGCTCGGCGACCTCTGCCTGTGGGCAGGACGCTATCAGGAGGCAGCACAGTACTATCACGACTTCCTCTCCCTACGCACCAACCCCGTGCCCACAAGAAAGGGCCACGCCTACTGGACGGACGCCAGCTCGAAGGAATTCCGCCGCGCCACCAACTCCTTCTCCTTCAGGGGTGACAATGACGAGTGCCTGTGCTACATCCCCATGGAGAGCAGCGAGTTCTATGGCATCAAGAGCGAACTGGACAATATCTTCAATTCCACCGACGTCAACCAGCAGTATGCGCAGGCAACACCGACCAAGAGCATCCGCGAGCTCTCGGCTAAACAGAACTTCTGTGCCACCTATACCAAGATAGACGGGTCGCAGGACACCATCTACGCACCCAAGGAGAATCTGCTGAACAGCGACTACATCGGCGACCTGCGCTTCGGCACAGCCTACGAGAATCGAGTCACCACCCAGCAGCGCTTCTCACGCATCTCCAACGAGCAACAGACCATCGATAAGCTCAATCGTGACGGCGTCACGCTCTACCGCGTCAACATCGTCTACCTGCGCTATGCCGAGGCACTCAACCGTGCCGGCTACCCGCAGGCAGCCTTCACGGTGCTGAAGTACGGTCTCTATAGCGACGCCGTGGCCAAGTACATCGACGATGAAGAACGTGCTGCCGCCAACGAGCTCATCAGCTTTGACAGCGACCTCTTCACCGTAGACAATACACAGGGTGTCCACTCACGCGGCTCAGGCAGCGCCGAGTGCGATACACTCTACATCCTGCCACAGCCCACCACCCAGCTGGCCACACGTCAGGACACCGTCAACTATCAGATTCCACTGGTAGAGGACATGATCATCGACGAGATGGCACTGGAGGGCGCCTTCGAGGGCTACCGTTTCTACGACCTCATGCGTGTGGCTCTGCGCCGTGGCGACCCTGCCTACTTAGCCGAGCCCATCAGCCGCCGCAACGGCACGGCCGACGAGCAGCTGCGCTCGAAGCTCATGGACCAGCAGAACTGGTACCTGCCCAAGCCGTAAGGGTTACCCCCTAATCCCCTCTCCAAGGGGCGAGGGGGAAGCTGCCTCAGAAACAGCAATCTTCTAATGAGGGTGTGTAAAATAGGCACATCCTCTTTTTTTATCACAAAGCCCCGACTTTCTCAAGCCAGGGCCTGACTTTATCACTATCAACCGTTTCCGCAACCGCGTGAAGAAGGAGATTAACGCAGTGTTCACGCTGCACTCGATGGTCTCTGAGCTTAACGCAGCCGCAGTCCTGGCATTTATACAACTGTACACCCTTATGTACACCATTCTTACAGTATGTGAGGAATCACACACCTCGCATTTCTTCTTGTTCATCCTAACTTCGCAATTGGGGCTTTTGAAATGCCCGCAATGTTAGTAGTAATCAGACATTGAGGACTGTCATATCCTGCAAAATGAGCTATTGAGCATTATCAACCCTCGATTTGTGCCCTGAAACGTTTGAATCGCTCAAAACGCCTGTGACAATCGGTATTTGAGGGGTGTCGCATCCTGCAAATTGAGCTATAGGTCTATTTTTTATACAGTATGAAACATAGAGAAAAGCCAATTACCTCGAAAACGCTTAACTTTGCAGCCAGAAAAAACAATATTACCTAAGTACAATGAAACGATCACTGACAAGCTTCTTCTTTTTTCTTTTTTATCTATTCATTAGCAGCGTAGCTGCGCAACAGCGCCGACCCATCGACAACGAACACCCGATGTGGCTAATACACGTAGATGTATGGAACACGGCCGACCCTCAGAAAATCATCGACCTCATTCCGGCAGAAATCAAACCTTATGTCTGTATGAACCTATCGTTCTCCTGTCAGTACGATAAGGACAAAGGCGTCTACAAGATGCCCCGTTGCGCCGTCCGTACTTACAAGTCATGGGGCACAGTGTGCCAGAAGAACGGACTGTGGTTCACCTGCCAGCCGGCATCAGGCGGGCACACGCACATACAGGACGACGACCTCGTTACCTTTGAATACTTCTTCAAGAAGTTTCCCAATTTCTTAGGCTGGAACTACGCCGAACAATTCTGGGGCTTCGACGAGGCGGGCGACAAGTCGTCGAGCACACAGGCTTCACGTATCGCCCTATTTGCCAAGCTGGTGGAGATGTCCCACCAGTACGGCGGCTTCCTCACTGTCAGCTTCTGCGGCAACATTTGGAGTCATCCGCTCAATCCCATGGGAATGATGAAGCGCAACAGTGCACTGCTGAAAGCCTGCAAGGACTACCCAGAGGCCATCCTTTGGCTTTACAAATATACCACCAGCAGTTGCTTCTACAACAACGAGAGCGTCACGTTCGGCCCGTTCGTCAGCGGACTGGCCAAGAACTATGGCGTGCGCTACGACAACTGCGGATGGAACGGTGCCCTGGAGGCATTACTCGGCAAGGACAACGGCAAGAAGTACCCCGGCGCTGCCGGCATAGGAACAGTGATGGAACAGACGTGCGTCAACGGTGGCGCCGTATGGGACGGACCGGAGCTCATCTGGACGGAGGATTTCCAAAACCTGAGCAATACTACCGCCAACGGCTATACACGCCGCCGCTGGGGCACCTTCCCCAACTTCAAGGGCATCTGGCTCGACATGTTTGGCAAGATTATTGACGGAACGATGTATATCCCTTCGCGTGAAGAGGTGGTGGGCAAGACCAAGATAGCCGTGCAGAACAATGTAAGCAGTGGTAATGACGAACAGAAGTATGCCGCCTGGGGCGGCCTCTACGACGGACTGTATAAGCAGACCGACCCCTTCAACCGTGGCAGCGGCCAGTGGATGGACAACTTCTGCTACTTCAAGTCGACGGGCCGCTACGGTGCCATCCCTATCGTCATTGGATTCTATGACGACGCGGCCAAAGCCATTCCCGTTCAGGTGAAGAAGTCGAACTATTCTTCACAATGGGGCACGCAAGCAAAGAAAGTGACGGCCTTCAACGAGCAGTACCCCGAGGTGTCGAAAGGCGACCTCTACGTCAACCGCTACCGCAACCAGCTGGTGACCTATACACCCTATACCTATTTAAACAAGAAGAAAACGGCTTCGGCCGACATCCCCTTGCAGTATAACACCTGCGACACGCTGAAGCTTACCTACGGAAAACTGTCGAGCGGCCTCATCCGCGAATATGCCGACCATATCGACTTCTACCTGAACAACTATCGCAGCGACTCCACGACGGCACAAACCGACAAGATTGTGCTCATTGGCGTCAGCAAAGAGCCGACCTATACCCTGAGCAAGCATACCACTGGAGCTTCCGGCTATACGGCATCGGCCACAGCTGCCTATGATGCCGACGCCAAGACTTATACTGTCAATGTAAAGCACATGGGGCCGCTTGATCTGCGCATCGACTGCTCCGGTACAGCTGTTCGCACAGCCACGGATGCACTGCCCGCTCCTACTCCGCTGCCCACGCCCAAGCAGCCAGAACCATACGTCGGCCCCATCGTCATTGAGGCTGAGGATATGGACTATAAGAGTGTGGCGGGTGTCAACCTGAGCAATTCCGGATGGTACTTCCCGGAAGTACATGAGTATGCCGGCAACGGATTTGTAAATATGGGAACCAACACGTCTGCTTCATTGCGCCATGAGCTTACCCTTGCTCAGGACGGAGAATATGATATCATTGTGCGCTACTGCAAATCCTCGAAGAAAGGCAACCTTACCATTAACGTCAATAATGTGAAACAAACCGTGAGCTGCGAGAAGAAGGCCCTGAACGACTGGCACAAGGTCAAGGTGACCGCCACGATGAAAGCAGGAAAGAACACGTTGATTATCACTAATACCGGTGGTTTGGGTGCTTATATTGATCAGATTATCTATGCACCCGCAGGCACACCTGCGGAGCAGTTCCTTATCACTATCCGCGATTGCGAGCATGGCAAGCTGACTGCCAATGTGGACGAGGCGGCAGAGGGCGACACCGTCCGGGTCTCTGTCACAGCAGACGAGGGTTACAGGCTAAAGGAACTGCGCGTTGTCAACTCTGTCTACTACACGATGGCCAAGACCATCAACGTAACGGATCCCGAGAACATCTCCTTTGTAATGACTGATGAGAATGTGACACTACAGCCCGTCTTTGCCAACAACTCTGCTGTCTACACGCTTGCGTTTGACAATGCACTGGCTGGTACTATCCCGGCAGGCTGGAAATGCGTGCAGGAAAAAAACGATGTACATGAGTATCCCAACAGCTACAGCAGCGGCGCCCGCATCTTCAATGGTTTTACCGGCTATGATGGCAAAGCGCTCTACTGGCGCAACACCTGTGCGGAGTATGGACGACAGAGCAAGTTCCTGCTGACGCTGGAGCCTGCAGAATACAAGCTGACCTACGCCATGGCCGCTTGGAAAGCATCCCCGAAGTACAAAGTGCAGATCTTGTCCGTTAGCGACGGCTCTGCCGTTGCTGCGTCGCAAGTATTTACCGCCACCCCCAACGCCAACGGCAACACCTCGGCCAACCTCTCGTCGGCCACGAAGCGCGAACTGCCGTTCACCATTACGAAGAAAAGCAACTATGTGATCAGCTTTACCGATGAGACCGGTGTCGGCGACTTGCATGAGTTCCTTCTCCTGTTGTGCCGCATTAACAAGACTGGCGACGTTGCTGATGGTATCCGCCTTGTCAATGACGACAACCCGTCAGAGACTGTCACCATCTACGATCTCTCCGGTACACGTCGGCAGGAAATGGGACGTGGCCTGAACATCATCCGCACTTCTGACGGCCGCACTCGCAAAGTGCTGCGTTCGCGGTAGGATAGCCGCTGACAAACGCTGGCGAAATCATAAAAAACAAAAAATATTCGCCGTTTATTCGTTTAATCATATAATAATGTGTACCTTTGCGCAGTTTTATGCGCAAAGGGCGCATTTTTTATATTTTTATAGATGTTTTAAATCAAGATGAACGTAATTACAAAGACCCTTCAATTGGCTGATGGAAGGACCATCACCATTGAAACCGGGAAAGTG
>ONKY01000158.1 GCA_900318585.1 uncultured Prevotellaceae bacterium | reverse complement strand
GCCCCCTTCTGAAGTCTCGTCCCCCCTCTTATATCTGTCCCCCTATGGGGGACTAAGATATGAGGGGGAGACTTCCAGAACCCCCAATTTTTTGAAGTGAGGTAAGAAGTAAGATGAAGGGTCGGCCCACGAAGAATTACTCACCGAGTATTTTCCAAAAAGCACCGAGTAATTTTCAAAAAGCACCGAGTAATTTTCAAAAAGCACCGAGTAATTGGAAAGATCGGCCTGTCGGCGAAGAGAAACCAAATTTATTGGGGAAAAAGAAAGAAAAGTGCGGAAAAATTTGGCCGTTAGCGGAAAAATGTGTACCTTTGCAGCCGTTCAGTGGAATGAGGGGCTCCCAGAGAGCTCCTCATTTCATTATTATACGATTAGAAGGATGATTAATAAAGAAACAGTAAAAGCTTTGGTGGAAGAGTGGCTGAAGAAGGGCGACTACTTCCTGGTAGACATTATCTTCGGTGCCGACGACCGCATCGTGATTGAGATTGACCACGCCGACGGCGTGTGGATTGAGGACTGTGCCGACCTGAGCCGCTTCCTGCAGGAGCACTTGGGCGACGAGCTGGGCGAATACGAATTAGAGGTTGGCTCGGCAGGCATTGGACAGCCCTTCAAGGTGGAGCAGCAATACCTGAATCACGTAGGCGACATTGTTGAGGTGATAGACGGCGAAGGGAAGAAGACCCAAGGCACACTGAAAGAGGTCAACGGACGTGACTTTGTCGTGACCATTCAGGAAAAGCAGACCATAGAAGGCAAGAAGCGCCCGATGATGGTCAACGTGGACAAGCCTTTTAACATGGACGAGGTACACTCGACCAAGTATGTCTTGGCATTTAAGTAATTATATAAGGAAAGAAAGTAAAAACAAAATATCAAATGGCAACAAGAAAAGACGCGAAAGGTCCGTCGATGATTGAGACCTTTCAGGAATTCAAAGAGACCAAGAACATTGACCGCACCACACTGGTCAGCGTGCTTGAGGAGAGTTTCCGTAATGTAATCGCGAAGATGTTCGGTTCGGACGAGAACTTCGACGTCATCGTGAACCCCGACAAGGGTGACTTTGAGATTCACCGTAACCGCATTGTGGTGGAAGACGGCGAAGTACAGGACGAAAACAAGGAGATTTCACTCTCCGACGCCCAGAAGATTGAGCCCGACTACGAGGTTGGCGAGGAAGTGTCTGAAGAGGTGGACTTCCAGAAGTTCGGCCGCCGCGCCATCCTGAACCTGCGCCAGACACTGTCGTCGAAGATCTTAGAGCTGGAGCACGACTCTCTCTACCAGAAGTACAAGGACAGGGTGGGAAGCATCATCTCCGGAGAGGTCTATCAGATGTGGAAGCGCGAGGTGCTGCTCATGGACGACGAAGGCAACGAGCTGCACCTTCCGAAACAGGAGCAGATTCCCAACGACTCGTACCACAAGGGTGAGACCATTCGCGCCATCGTGAAGGAGGTGCAGAACGAGAACAACAATCCGCGCATCATCCTCTCACGCACCAGCCCCGTCTTCCTTGAGAAACTCCTGGAGGGTGAGGTGCCCGAGATCAACGATGGCCTCATCACCATCAAGAAGGTGGCCCGTATGCCGGGCGAGCGTGCTAAGGTGGCCGTGGAGAGCTACGACGAGCGCATCGACCCGGTGGGCGCCTGCGTCGGCGTAAAGGGCAGCCGCGTCCACGGCATCGTCCGCGAGTTGGGCAACGAGAACATTGACGTCATCAACTACACCAGCAATGTCCAGCTCTTCATCCAGCGTGCACTTGCTCCCGCCAAGGTGAGCAGCATCACCCTTGACGAGGAGAACCACAAGGCAGAGGTCTACCTGCAGCCCGAGGAGGTGAGCCTGGCCATTGGTAAGGGCGGTATGAACATCAAGCTGGCCTCCATGCTGACGGAATACACCATCGACGTGTTCCGCGTAGTGAACGAGTCGGAAGAGGACGAGGACATCTACCTCGACGAGTTCGCCGACGAGATTGACCAGTGGGTCATCGATGCCATCAAGGCCATCGGACTTGACACCGCCAAGGCTGTGCTTAACGCCCCGCGTGAGATGCTCATTGAGAAGGCCGACTTAGAGGAAGAGACCGTCGACCACATGCTGGAAGTACTGAAAGCGGAGTTTGAATAAGTACAATGCACAATTCACAATGCATAATGCATAATTAGGCTGCGCCGAACATGTGAATGCATTAAGTATAGAAAAAAATATGCATTATGCATTATTAATAATTAATTGAACAATATGGCCATCAGATTAAATAAAGTATTAAAGGAACTGAACATAGGACTTCAAACGGCAGTTGATTTCCTGAAGAAGAAGAACAGTCTGGGCAGTGTGGCTGACGACGCTAATCTCTCTACGAAGATCAGCGACGAGCAGTATGACGCATTGGTCAGCGAGTTCAAGGGTGACAAGGACATCAAGACCATGGCCAGCAAGATTTTCCCGAAGAAGGAGAAGAAGAAGGAGGAAAAGGTGGTTGAGGTTACAAAGACCGAGGCAAAGGTGCAGTTCAAGACCGTCGGAAAGATTGACTTGGACAGCATCGGCAAGAAGCAGGCATCTGCTCAACAGCCTACCCCACAGCCCAAGCCCAAGGCTGCTGCCGTCAGCCAGGCCAACGAGGCTGATGCTGAACCTGTCAAAGAAGAACCGAAGAAGGAGGAACCCGTTGTGAAGGCTGAAAAGCCGGCTACCGCAACTGTGAAGGAGGAGGCCCAGCCCCAGCCTGCACAGCCCGTATCCGTTACGGAAGAACAGAAACCTGCCGACGAACAGTCGGAGAAGGAATTGTCAACGAAGCCGGAAGAAGCGCCTGAGAACACGGAAGCACCCGTTGCTGAGACAAAGGAGGAGCCTGTACAAGAGGAGCCGAAGGTCTTTACGCTGAAGAGCGAGGCTAAGTTGGCGCCGAAGGTAAACGTGTTAGGCAAGATTGACCTCAACTCCATCAACCAGAGTACCCGTCCGAAGAAGAAGACGAAGGAGGAGAAGAAAAAGGAGCGCGAGGAGAAGCTGGCCCAACAGCGCGGCGAAAAGAAGAAGCGCCTGCGTATAGGTAAAGAACGCGTGGACATTGAGGCAGAAGCCAAGAACGAGGCCAACAAGAACAATAACAAGAAGAACAACAAGTCGAAGGGTGGCAACCAGAACTTCAGCGACCAAGGCCAGCAAGGCGGTGGAAAGAAGAAGAAGAAGGGTCTCATCCAGAAACCCTTGGAGGTGAACGAGGAGGATGTGGCACGTCAGGTAAAGGAGACGCTGGCCCGTCTTACATCGAAGACCACCCAGAACAAGAAAGGTGCCAAGTACCGCAAGGAGAAGCGCGACGCCGTACAGGAACGCCTGTCGGAGGAGATGGCTGCCGAGGCAGCACAGAGCAAAGTGCTGAAACTGACGGAGTTCGTCACTGTCTCGGAACTTGCCACGATGATGAACATCGGCGTCACGCAGGTTATCTCCACCCTGATGTCCGTAGGTATCATGGTGAGTATCAACCAGCGCTTGGACGCAGAGACCATCAACCTTGTGGCCGAAGAGTTCGGGTTCACTACAGAGTATGTCAGCGCCGAAGTGCAGGAGGCCATCACTGAGGAGGAGGATGACGAGAACGACCTCGTCAGTCGCGCCCCCATCGTGACGGTGATGGGTCACGTGGATCATGGTAAGACATCGTTGCTCGACCATATCCGCAACACCAACGTCATTGCCGGTGAGGCCGGTGGTATTACCCAGCATATCGGTGCCTACAACGTGAAGCTCAAGGACGGCCACAGCATCACCTTCCTCGACACGCCCGGTCACGAGGCCTTCACAGCCATGCGTGCCCGTGGTGCCCAGGTGACGGATATCGCCATCATCATCGTTGCCGCCGACGACTCCGTGATGCCTACCACAAAGGAAGCCATTGCCCATGCACAGGCTGCCAACGTGCCGATGGTGTTCGCCATCAACAAGATAGACAAGCCCGGTGCCAACCCGGACAAGATCCGTGAGGACCTTGCCAACATGAACCTGCTCGTTGAAGAGTGGGGCGGTAAGTACCAGTGCCAGGAAATCTCGGCCAAGAAAGGTATTGGCGTCTACGAGTTGCTGGAGAAAGTGCTGTTGGAGGCAGAGATGCTTGACCTGAAGGCCAACCCCAACCGCAAGGCAACGGGTAGCATCATCGAAAGCTCACTTGACAAGGGCCGTGGTTACGTTTCCACTGTCTTGGTGTCAAACGGCACACTCCATGTCGGTGACATCGTCGTGGCCGGCACCAGCTTCGGACGCATCAAGGCCATGTTCAACGAGCGCAACCAGCGCATAGAAGCTGCCGGCCCTGCCGAGCCGGCCATCATCCTGGGTCTTAACGGCGCACCTACGGCCGGCGACACCTTCCATATCATGGAGACCGAGCAGGAGGCACGCGAGATTACCAACAAGCGTACGCAGCTGCAGCGCGAACAGAGCCTGCGCACCACGAAGACGCTGGGTCTCGACGAACTCTCGCATCGCTTCGCCTTAGGTGAGTTCCATGAGCTGAACATCATTGTGAAGGGTGACACTGACGGCTCCATCGAGGCTCTGTCCGACTCGTTCATCAAGCTCTCTACGGAAAAGGTGCAAGTGAACGTCATCTCGAAGGCCGTGGGTCAGATTTCCGAGAACGATGTCATGCTGGCATCGGCATCGGAGGCCATCATCGTCGGCTTCCAGGTACGTCCCTCTGCCGACGCCCGTCGTGCAGCCGAGCGCGAAGGTGTGGAGATCAATACCTATTCCATTATCTATGATGCCATTGACGAGGTGAAGTCCACCATGCAGGGTATGCTTGACAAGGTGAAGAAGGAAATCGTCACCGGCGAAATAGAGGTGAAGCAGGTGTTCAAGATCTCGAAGGTAGGCACCGTGGCCGGTGGTCTTGTGACCGAGGGCAAGGTCCACAACAAGGACAAGGCCCGCGTCATCCGCGACGGTATCGTCATCCACACTGCCGCCATCGATGCCCTGAAGCGTTACAAGGATGACGCCAAGGAGGTGGCTACGGGTCTGGAGTGCGGTATCTCGCTCGTCAACTTCAACGACATCCTGGTGGGCGACATCATCGAGACCTTCACCGAGATTGAGGTGGAGCAGAAACTGTAAATTATTGAACATTGAACATTGAACATTGGCTGCGCCTTGTTCTCTGGCTCAATGGTCAATAGTCCGCTCGGCGACGTTAGGAGACGCTTCGCTTGAGAAGAATAGTCAATGGTCAATGAAAGAAAATAATGAGTTTGTCCGTCGGGTAGCCGAACAGAAGTATGAGTTTGGCTTTACGACGGACGTACATACGGAAATCATAGAGAAAGGGCTGAACGAGGACATCGTCCGGCTTATCTCTGCCAAGAAAGCGGAACCCGAGTGGATGCTTGAGTTCCGCTTGAAGGCGTTTCGCTATTGGAAGGAGCAGACGGAGCCAAAATGGGGACATGTCCACGTGCCTGAGATTGACTATCAGGACATCAGCTATTATGCCGACCCAACCGCAAAGCGGAAGGAGAAGGGAAAAGTGAATAGTGAAAAATTTGCTGCCCCTGAAGAAGGTGTTATCGATCCAGAGCTCGAAAAGACCTTTGACAAGCTTGGCATCCCTTTGGAGGAGCGTCTGGCACTCTCAGGCAATACCGCCGTCGATGCTATCATGGACTCTGTCAGCGTGAAGACCACTTTCAAGGAGAAGCTCCGCGAGAAGGGCGTCATCTTCTGTTCCATCGGTGACGCCATCAGGGAGCATCCTGACCTTGTGCGCCAGTACTTAGGAACGGTGGTGCCCTACCGTGATAATTTCTATGCTGCGCTGAACAGTGCAGTGTTCTCTGACGGCTCTTTTGTCTATATACCCAAGGGCGTGCGCTGCCCCATGGAGCTAAGTAGCTATTTCCGTATCAACGCCCGCAACACGGGTCAGTTCGAGCGCACGCTCATCGTGGCTGATGACGACTCCTACGTCAGTTACTTAGAGGGCTGTACTGCCCCCATGCGTGATGAGAACCAGTTGCACGCGGCCATCGTGGAGATCATCGTTATGGACCGCGCGGAAGTAAAGTATTCCACCGTCCAGAACTGGTATCCCGGCGACGAGCAGGGTCGCGGCGGCGTACTGAACCTCGTCACGAAGCGCGGCGACCTGCGCGGCGTCGATTCCAAGCTGTCGTGGACGCAGGTGGAGACTGGCAGCGCCATCACCTGGAAATACCCGTCCTGCATCCTGCGGGGCGACAACAGCACGGCAGAGTTCTACTCCGTCGCCGTGACTAACAACTATCAGGAGGCCGACACGGGCACAAAGATGATACACCTTGGCCGCAACACCAAGTCAACGATTATCTCCAAGGGTATCAGCGCCGGTCATTCCCAGAACTCCTACCGCGGTCTCGTCCGTGCCGCCGCCACCGCCGAGAACGCCCGTAACTACAGCTCCTGCGACTCCCTGCTCTTAGGCTCGGAGTGTGGCGCCCATACCTTCCCTTATATGGATGTCCACAACCCCACAGCCATCTTCGAGCACGAGGCCACGACGAGCAAGATCTCCGAAGACCAGCTCTTCTATTGCAACCAGCGCGGCATACCCACAGAGCAGGCCGTTGGCCTTATTGTCAACGGTTATGCCAAGGAAGTCATTCAGAAGCTGCCCATGGAGTTTGCTGTTGAGGCGCAGAAGCTCCTCAGCGTTTCCTTAGAGGGTACTGTAGGTTGAGAAGAGAGTGTGAAGGGAGGTAAGCTGTTCCGTAATTAGCTGGCCTTCTTCATGTTCAGATGCAGCTGATAGAGGGCGGGCAGCAGGATGAGCAGAGAGAAGGCTACTGCAGCCAGGACGTGCAGGTTGTCACCAAACAAGTCGACGAGCGTCATCGCCGGGTCAGGATAGAGGTTATACATCACGTAGGCCACGGTGTTGTTCACCCAGTGGAAAGCCACGCCAGGGATGATGCTGCCCGTGCGCCAATACATCCAGCCCAACAGCAGGCCAATGAGGAAGGCATGGGGCATCTGCGCAGGATTGCCATGCACCAGTGCGAAGATAAGTGCCGACAAGGCTATCATCCCCCAATGGTTCTTGCTCCAGGAGAGCAGTGCCCGCAACACGGCACCGCGAAACACCAGTTCCTCGGCCACCGGTGCCAATATGCCGATGGCGAAATAACCCCAACGGTCTTTCATAATCATGTCGAACTGCTGCTCCAACCAGTTAGGCAGCTCAGGCATCTGTTCCTGCAACCATACGGAAGGGATAATGGAGCCCAGTGCTGCCACGCAGCACCAGACGAGCACGACCCACGGCCTGGTCTGCATCCAGCTGCGTGACACCTCTGCCCACTTCAGGCTGAGGAACAGGCCGAGGGTGACGGCGGCCGCCAGCGCCATTGACACGATGATGATGGGCGCTGTCATCTGAACGGTCTTACCTTCTATGAGCATCATGACGCCAAGAACGATAAAGGAGGCTATCTGCTGAATGGCGAAGTAAACCAAGGTGTAAATAATTGCTTTCTTCATGGGTTGAAATATTTAATATGGGGTAATGGACAATAGTTTCCGGGCTTTCGCAGCGTCGCGCTGCAGCTGTGCCACGAGAGCCTCCCTACTGTCGAAGCGCCGTTCCTCGCGCAACCAATGAAGGAAGCGGACAGTCAGCTCCTGACCGTAGAGGTTGCCCTCGTAGTCTAACAGATGTACTTCCAAGGTCTGGCCCTGCCCGTCGAAGGTGGGGCGAGTGCCGATATTCATCATCGCGGGGTGGCCATTGGCCTCCACAGCGTATGCGCCGGCTTTGGGAATCAGCTTCAGCGGCTCCTTCGGCAATAGGTTCGCCGTGGGAAAGCCCATCTCAGTGCCAATGTGCTGGCCGCTTACTACCTTTCCACTGATACTGTAGGGACGGCCTAAGCAGCGGGCGGCAGCAGAGGCGTTGCCACTGTCAAGGAGGCGGCGCACCACGGAGGAACTGACGGTCGTCGCGTCGGAGAGTGTCAGCGGCGTACCTGCCACGACATCCATACCTATCTCCCGCCCATAGCGCACATAGTCGTCGAAGCCTTCGCTGCGGTTGTGGCCGAAGCGGTTGTCGTAGCCTGTAACGAGCACACGCACGTCCAACTCCTTCAGCAGCACCTGCTCCATGAACGCCCGCGCCGTCAGGGCGGCCATCAAGCGGTCGAAGCGCAGCACCACCAGCCGCTCCACGCCCGTCTCTTCTATCAAGGCTGTCTTCTCCTCCAGCGTCGTCAGCAGCTTCGGCTGCCAGTCGGAGCAGAGCACCTGCCGCGGATGGCGCTCGAAGGTGATAACCGTTGATACCAGCCCACGCTCCTCGGCCATCTGCCGCAGCATGGTGATGACATGGCGGTGTCCCAAGTGTACACCGTCAAAAAATCCCACGGTCGCAATAGCCTCGGACTTTTTTCCGGCCACGGTCTTACACGGTTGGGCGCGGTTGGCTGTTTCTGGGAAGTATATGATATCCATGATTATCCGTTTTATTCCTTGACTAACTGTGGCGAGAAAGGAATCCGCGGCGCAGAAGGCGGTAGAGCTCACCGAGTAGCATGACGGGTGACGTGGCGGCAATGATGGTGAGCCACGTCTGCCAGGGCAGGGGCTCCGTGCGGAACATCTCGCCGCCGAAGGTGACGATGAGCCACTGTCCACCGAGTATCATCAGCAGCACCAAGAGGAAGCCGCGGCAGCGATAGAGGTAGCGGAAGGCGGAATGAGTGGAGCCGAGCATCTTCGCATTGAACAGGTTCCACCACTGCAACATGACGAACACGGTAAAGAACTCCGTCAGCTCACGGACGTTGATCCCACCGTGTTCTATCTTCCACAGGTAACCCAACATCACCACGAAGAACAGGGTGCCAATGACGCCGATACCCCACCCCATGGAACGGCTGATGATGAAATCCGTGGCCTTGCGCGGCTGCTCGTTCAGCACCTCGCGCGACGGCGGCAGCGACGCCAGCGCCATGGCAGCAAAGGTGTCCATGATGAGGTTCACCCAGAGTATCTGTGTCACCGTCAGCGGCATCTCCGTTCCTATGAGACTGCCGCCGATGACCAGCAACAGTGCCGTCACGTTCACCACCAATTGGAAGAACAGGAAACGCTGGATATTCTTATAGAGCGAGCGACCCCACATCACCGCCTTGACAATGCTGCGGAACGAGTCGTCAATCAGCGTAATGTCGCTGGCCTGCTTGGCCACACTGGTGCCTGAGCCTAACGACAGCCCCACGTGGGCGTGGTTCAGTGCAGGCGCGTCGTTCGTGCCGTCGCCCGTCACCGCCACCACCTCGCCGCGCTGCTGCAGCAGCTCTACAAGGCGTTGCTTGTCGGCAGGACGCGCACGACTCATGACATGCAGCCGACCGACTGCCTCCAAGGCCTCTTCGTCCGACAACTCTGAGAAGGCAGCACCCGTCAGGTGCTCACCCTCGTCCATAGGCATGTCGCTGCCATTACCCAGGATACTGGCCTGGCGACCTATCTCTACGGCCGTCATCGCTGTATCGCCCGTCACCATCTTCACAGTGATGCCTGCACGCTGACAATCGGCCACTGCCTGTGCCACGTCATGGCGCAGCGGGTCGCTGATGGCGCAGACACCAAGGAACTCCAACTCATCCAAGCGCAGGCCGTCGGTGCTCTCCACGGGCTTGCAGGCAAAGGCCAGCGTGCGCATAGCCCGCTGCTGGTAACTGGTCAGCACACTCATGATTTCCTCCTCCTGCTCCCTTGTCATCTCGCACATGGAAAGCACTATCTCTGGTGCACCTTTCACGAACAGCTCTCCGTTGGCCACCGTAGCCATGTACTTCCGTTCTGTCGAGAACGGCAGGCGCATCTTTATTTCCGCTTTTTCGCGAATTGCCGCATAGTCCACCCCACGCTCCTTCAGCCAGTTCAGCAGCGCCGTCTCCGTGGGATTGCCAATGCCTTTGCCGTCGGCGTCCAACTCAGCTGTGGTGTTCAGGGCGATGGCCTCGGCAAGGAAGTCATAGTCATCACTCAGCATCTCCCACACCTGCATACGGTTCTCTGTTAGCGTGCCCGTCTTGTCGGTGCAGATGACGGTCACGGCACCCATGGTCTCCGAGGCTGACAGCTTCCGCACGAGGTTGTTCGACTGTAGCATCCGTCGCATGTTCAGCGCCAGCGCCAGCGTTACCGCCATAGGCAGTCCCTCGGGCACTGCCATCACGATGAGCGTCACCGCCATCATAAAGTAGCGCATCACCACCGTCACCATCTCCAAGTAGTTGTCCGTATGCCACAGCGGCTGTGTCAGCACATCGTGGCCGAGGAACAGCACGAATGCCAGCACCGACACCGACGTGCCCACCTTGCTGATGAGCTTTGCCAGGCGGTCGAGCTGCATATTCAGCGGCGTTTTTACACTTGTCTGCTCCGTGGCCTGCCGAGCCACGCGGCCTATCTCCGTCTCGTCGCCCACGGCGGTCACTGTCATGCGGCCCGAACCGTTCATCACCATCGACGAGCGCAGCAGCATGTCCTTGGGGTAGGCTTCAGCAGAAGCCCCCTCCAAACCTTTCTCCATAGGGATAGGGGAGGTTTGGAGGGGGCCCTTCGTCGTCAGCTGCTCTCCCGTCAGGCTCGACTCGTCCACCTGCAGGTCGGTGGCCTCAGCAAGGATGCCGTCGGCGGGAATCTCGTCACCCGTCTCCACCAGCACCACGTCGCCCACCACCACCTCGCGGCGGGCAATCTGCTGCGGACGTCCGTCGCGTACCACCTTTACAGGCTGCTCCTCGCCCAGTGCCGTCAGCACGTCGAACTTCTTCGCGGCGTCACGTTCAAAGTAGAAGCCGACGGTGGTGGCAAAAAGCACAGCCAGGATAATGCCGATGGTCTCCACATACTCGCCGCTGAACACGGCAAGCCCCATGGAGATGACAGCCGCAACCAAGAGGATGCGGATAATGGGGTCTTCGTATTTCTCCAAGTAAAGGCGCCAGAGCGATAAGCGCTTGGGGGGCGTTAGCACGTTCTCGCCGTGCTCGGCGCGGCTCTTTAGTACCTCAGCGGCCGTCAAGCCGTTCTTTATGCTTATATTTTTCTCTTCTCTTTCCATTGCAGCGGCAAAGGTACGAATAAGTGAGCAAAATGCAAAAGGAAAACTCGTTTTTCTTTTCATTTCCGAACGAAAGTACCTAAGAGCGAAGCCCAAAGGTAGGAAATAAAAGTGAAAAGGTTACACATAATTTTGCTATTTCTGAAAAAATATTTGGAGATTTCATTTATTTAGTGTATCTTTGCACCCGCAAAAAGCGGACTTGTAGCTCAGTTGGTTAGAGCAACAGACTCATAATCTGGAGGTCCCAGGTTCAAGCCCTGGCTGGTCCACATTG
>ONKY01000159.1 GCA_900318585.1 uncultured Prevotellaceae bacterium | reverse complement strand
TGTAAATCCTCCCAGGTCCCGTGAGGGAAGTAAGAGAGCCCGAAAAATTGACCATAAACCTTCGGCCGTGAGGTCCAAGGTTTTTTTTATGCTGGTAAGCGACTGGCACCCTCCCCCTGAGCTGTCGGCGCAGCGACACCTGTCAAAAGCGTAAACTGTCAGGGGGAGGATTTATACGATGCAGGTGAGGAACTTCGCGCTGCGCTCTTGTATAAGCCTAACGTGGTGACTGTTTTACTCTTTCACTTCCCACCAGTCGAAATTGAAGAGTTTGGGACCCTTACGACCCTTGAACACGAGGAAGAGATCGCGGGGCGAATCTGATGAAGCTACAGCAGAAGGCTGGGACGTGGTCGTCAGCATGTCGGTTCCTGAGGGCAGGAACTCTGCCTTCAGCGTCTGCCATTTCTCCCAGCCGCCAGTGGCGGGCACTTCTATGCGGGCCAGCAGCGTACCACCGATGCTGTCGGTGCGCAACTCTATCTGACCGCCACGCAGGCCGGAGGCTACACGGGCAGTGAACGTGCGGGGTGTGCGACCGCCGAAGTCCACATTCTGAAGTTTGATATAGTCGCCGTTGTGGATGTCGCAGACATAGACGCCCACATCCTCGTTCTGCTCCGTCTTCAGTCCTTTCGAGAATGCCATAGTCTCGGCCTCCACGCGGCGGTAGGGGCTGAACGTACACAGGGGCTTCACTCCCTCGTCGGTGGGCAGGATAGTTGGGAAAGTACCGTCGGCATTATAGGTGAACTCCTCTACGGCAACGCTACGTCCGAAGCCGCCGCCACCAGGCAGTTTGCCGGTGTGATAGAAGAAATAGGAATGCCCCTTGAAGTCGGCAATGCCAGCATGGTTGGTAAACGACTTTGTGTCGGCCTGCGGCATAATCTGACCGACATACGTCCACGGGCCTGTGGGCGACGGAGCCGAGCTGTAGCTGATGTGCTCAGGGATGCCACCTGCAGCATAAATCAGGTAGTAGCGATTGGTTTTCTTGAACTTACGCTTTTGTTTCTTAGCCTGAGGGAGGACGGGTTGGGGAGCTTTCATGATCCACGGCCCCTCCACATAGCAGTCCTTGTACTGCTTGCCCTTCTCGCGCTGGTTCATCTTGGGTGCGCCGAAGGCATCTTCTGTCATAGGCAGCAAACCGAGCTCTCCCTCGTAGGAAATCATGTCGCTGTTGAGCTTCAGGTAATATACCTGTGGATTGCCCCACATGAGCCATGCCTGCCCGTTGTCGTCAATCATCACCGTGGGGTCGATATGATCCCATGAGCCGTTCTCGAACAGGGGCTTGCCCAATGCGTCGCGGAAGGGACCTACAGGACTGTCGGCCACAGCCACACCGATGGCCATACCGCCCGACAGCTTGGAGTGGGCACAGATGTACCAGTAGAACTTCCCGTTGCGCTCAATGCACTGGCTGGCCCATGCACGGTCGTCTGCCCAGGAGAAATCCTCTAATGCTAAGGGGGAGCCGTGGTCGGTCCAATTCACCATGTCTTGAGTAGAGTAGACGCGCCACTCCTGCATCCAGAAGAAATCGGCGCCATCCTCGTCGTGGCCGGTATATACATAGAGTGTGCCGTCGTGGACCATTGGTGCGGGGTCGCTGGTACACCATGTTTGTACAATGGGGTTCTGGGCGCTGAGGCTCGCCGATAGCACGGAGAGAAAGAGTGATGATAGGATAGTTCTCTTCATAGTTCTTACATAATTTTTTTGTTGTACGTTTTCGGCTGCAAAGGTAGTAAGAAACTGCGTATCGGTCTTTTCCTTTTGTTTCATTGTTTATTGAAAAGGTCACAGCGTCTACCTCATTCCCGAGCTTTCTTGCGCTCCGTTCTTGCTTTGGCAAGCGAACCAGTTCGAGCGGGTGTTCAGGTGTATCGCAGAGGTCTCGCCTACCGTGGTCTTTCTATCAATATTCGCGCATCCACCGCTACAACGTCGTCGCCGTCGGCGAGCAAGGGATTGATGTCCATTTCCTTGATTTCCGTAGCGAAGCGCAGCAGGGTGGAGAGGCGTACGATGATCTCGGCATATCGTTGCTCGTTGATGCCGCGCTGCCCTCGCGTACCTTGGAGTATCTTATAGCCGCGAAGAGAGCGTATCATGGAGTAGGCTTCGGCATAGCTCAACGGAGCGAGGCCACTTGACACGTCCTTCAACACCTCGACGAAGATGCCGCCCAAACCGCAGAGCACCACGTGGCCGAAGCGCTCCTCATACTTCGCACCGATGAACAGCTCGGTGCCCTTGAGCATCTTCTGTACCATCACCGCCGTAGCACCGTCAATCTGCATCATGCGGTCGAACTCCAGCGCCAAGTGTTCCTCCGTGCGGATGTTCAGCACTACGCCTCCCACGTCGCTCTTATGGATAGGTCCTACTACCTTGGCTACTACGGGGAATCCAACCTTCTGGGCGAAGGCCGTCAGCTCGTCTTTGGCGGTGCTCACCATCTCAGGCACTAAGGGGATGCCTGCACAACCAAGCAATTCACGTACGACATCAGGAGCCAGATAGCTACTTGTCACCCCTTCAAACTTCAAACGGTTAGTTTCGCGGTAGATTACTTCGCGTATCTTTGGCACGTCCACGCCGTAGAGCTCCAACTCAGGCGAGGCGGGCTGTGGTGTGCGCATCACCTGGCTCAGCGCTGTGGCCAGTGTCACCTCATCGCTAAAGTTCACGTGTCCCTTGGCCAGGAACTCCGCCACCTCTGGTCCTGCCGTATGCAAGCTGGGCAGGACAGGGAAGATGGGCTTGCTGCACTCATGGATCTTCTTGTCCAGCACGTCATAAGCCTCGTAGAGCTGAGTAAGTCCTGGTGTGCCGTAAATCACGGCGATGGCATCGATATGATCGAAATGCTTCTCACAATAGTCAATAGCTATGCCCAGCTGTTCTGCTGTTCCCGTTGCTAAGATATCGATGGGATTGGCAACAGCGGATCCCGGGAATAGCTTCGACTTCAGCTCTTCGGCTACGGGGCCCTCTAACTTTGGCACACTCATGCCACCCTTCGACAAGGCATCGGTCAGCATGACGCCAGGTCCACCGGCATGGGTCACTATGGCAAAGTTCTTGCCTTTCAGCTCTGGCAGCGTGAAGATACAACCCACGGTGGTTAGCTCTTCGCGGCTGAAGCAGCGCACGATGCCTGCTTTGCGGAACAGTGCCTCTACGGCAGAGTCACTTGACGCAATGGCTCCAGTATGGCTGCTGGCTGCACGGCTGCCGCTCTCGCTGCTGCCCGCCTTGATGGCAGCAATGCGACAGCCCTTGCGGATGAGGCTTCCAGCGTGGAAGAGAAGCTTGTCAGGATTGGCCACATTTTCTATATAGAGAAGCTTTACTTTGGAATCTGTCTCGGGATTGAAGTGCTCGTCCATATATTGCAGCACGTCCTCTATGCCTATCTGCTTGCCGTTGCCCACCGACCAAACGGAATTGAACTGTAAGCCCTTGCTCACGGCACTCTCCAAGATAAACACCGCCGTTGCACCGCTGCCACTGACGAAGTCGGCACCCTGAGGGTTAAGCTTCGGGATGGGCAGGGTGAACACCGAGTGATGATTGCGGTTCAGAAGTCCAATGCAGTTAGGGCCGATGAGTGCAGCACCATATTTCTCGCAGGAATCCAGGATACGCTGCTCCAGCGCTGCTCCTGCCGCCGTCTCCTCGCCGAAGCCAGCCGAGATGATGACGAAGGCGCGCACCTGCTTCTCGCTGGCCAATAGCTCCACGTAGTCGGGGCAGAACTTTGCCGCCACCACTAAAATAGCCAAATCGGTGGGTGGCAACTCACGGGCATCGTGGAAGGCCTTGATGCCCTGCACCTCGTCCTCCTTGGGGTTGACAATACGCAGCACGCCCTTGTATCCACCGCTTAACAGGTTTCTTACCACGGAGCCGCCTGGCTTATGCACGTTGTTGGAGCCACCGATCACTACGATGCTCTCCGGATTCAACAATTGTTGGTTAATCATAGGTATCTTTACTTTAAACGTTTACTTTATTTCATCTGCCTCACATCTCCACAATGTTCTTGAACTTCTTCCAGCCCTCGGTTGCCTCGTACTTTGCTTTGCAACCTGCGGGAACGTAGAGGGTGGCCGATGGTATTGCCTTCCTTTTCTACCGAACGGATGCCCACAGGGTCTTTCTGCTCAAAGGTCACTTTCACCACACCCTCTGCCAGCACGCTACCCGTAGCCGAGAGGACGGAGAAGTCGTAGGCATCGTCGACAGCTACCAAGCTGCCCACGTCGGACATGGGAAACTCCTGTGTCTCACCGTTGGCATCCTGAGATATCAAGTACCATTTCATTCCGTCGGCCAACGCGAAAGAATGGACGGAAAGGGCGGCGGTCAGCAACAATACTCTGGCAGCAACCAGCCAGAGCCTGTAGGCATTCGTTATTCTTTTCATTTTTCGTAATATTTATAGGATTTCAGTTGCAAAGATACGGAATAAAAATGAAGTGACCAAGAGAAATAGTGAAAAATAGATGCTTACACTTGGGGCTTACACTTGGGACTTCCACTTAGCTTCCACTTTGGCTTCCACTTTGGCTTACTCTTTGCCGGCTTAGACATTGCCTAAGTAAACTGTCTTCATTCCTTCTTCCAGAGCTACCTGCTTTGCCGTCCGCAATGTCTGCACGGGCGTGGGCGGGAGATGGTTCATGCGGTATCGGGGGAAGAAACGGTTGAAGTGGAGGGGCACGTCGGCAAGGCCATTGTCCACGAGCCAGCGGCACATGCGGCGTATCATGTCCACGTCATCGTTGACAGTGGGGATGACGAGATTGGTGAGTTCTATCCACACGCCTGCGTCGTGCATAGCAAGGATGGTGTCGAGCACGACGGTGAGGTGACCGCCACTGATGCGCTGGTAGATGTCGTCGCTGAACGACTTCAGGTCGATGTTGGCAGCGTCAATCAGCGGCAGGAGGTCAGCCAGCGGCTCGCGGCAGACGTAGCCAGCCGTGACGAGGATGTTCCATAGCCCTTTCTCGTGAGCCAGCTGAGCCGTGTCGGCTACGTATTCTATATAGGTGAGCGGCTCGGTGTAGGTGTAGGCAATGCCCGGGCATTTGTGCTGTAGGCAGAGGGCGACTACCTGTTCGGGCAGGATGATGTCGGCGGGTTCCCTGCTGACCTCGGGGAAGGCTTGGGAGATATCGTGGTTCTGACAGTTCAGGCAGTGGAAGTTGCAACCCGTACAGGCAATTGAGAGGCACGTGGTGCCGGGGTGGAAATGATAGAGCGGTTTCTTCTCTATCGGGTCGATAGCCAGAGCGCAGGGGTAGCCATAGACCTCGCTGACGAGCACGCCGTCGTGGTTTCTGCGGCTGCGGCAGCATCCTGCCCTGCCGTTGGCTATACGGCAGTGGTGCGGACAGAGCTGGCATTCCACCGTTCCGTCATCCAACCGCTGGTAATATCGACAATGGTACAAGGTTAATTATGAATTATGAATTACGAATTATGAATTACGAATTATGAATTACGAATTACGAATTAAAACACGATGGCTTCATACACATAGAGTTCAGCATCGCGCCAGCCGTCCCATCCCAGTCCGGCCTTGTCCTGCGAACAGTGGCCCACAAACTCTTCCTTCGTCCAGTTTACCTCGTCGGCCACCTGTGGCAGGAAGGTGCCGCTGTGATAGCCTTTGCGGATATAGATCCCGTGACGGTGCAGCTGGAACTCGTCGAGACTTTGTATGCGACGCATGGGTGTCAGGACGGATATTTCAATGTCGATGTCGTCAAGCTCCTCGCGGCGTAACGGATGGAACCGTGGGTCCTCGAAAGCTGCCGCACGAGCCATCTTGGCCACTATCTCGTGCAAGGGAACGTCCTCGCCGAAATGTCCGATGCAGCCGCGCAGCATACCTTGCTTATGGAGGGATACGAAGGCGCCGCACTTCATTAAGAGGTGAGAGACCCCCTCCGACTCTCCCTGTAGGGGAGAGGAAGGCTGTGCAATTTTTTTGCCGTCAAGGCTGTCCTTGATGCTTTGGAGGGCAATGTCTTTCAAGATTCGCTTTTCCTCGCCTGACAGTTTAAAACCCTTGTCAGTTGGAACTTCTTTGTGACGGATGACGGCAAAGGAGTGGTATCCCACCACGCGGTTGGGGTTGTGGCTGTCAATGTCGCCGGAGTTCTGGTACAGCAAATGCCGCACTTCGTACTGACTGTTGAGCATCAGCATCAGCGTGATGATGGGGAACTCGCCGCAGGCACTCGTTTCTAAAAGGCGCATACCAAGCCGCGCATTTTCCTCGATGGTGGCAATGAAGCGGCTGACGTCGCCAGTAGCGATGGCCTCACCAGTTCTGGCGTCCACCTTGCAGGCATCATCGTACGACGGGTAATGAGAGAAGTCGCTGCTGATGATGAAGAGATTCTCGTCGGTAAAATACGGCTTCAATGCCTCAGCCATCCGTTTCAGTTTCTTGAAGTCGTTGGTAGAGATAATCACAGGTACGATGGGCGGCACCTCCTTGAATCGCCTTTGCAGGAAGGGCAGCTGCACCTCTAAGCAATGTTCGCGGTCGTGGGCTTCCGGGCGATAGGAGAACACGGAATCTGTACCTTCTGCACCCGTTGCCAATAATGCCTGCGCCGTCTCACGATCCACCTTCACCTCGCCCAACGGTGTGGCATAGTAATCCACCTCGCCGTTGACTGAAGCGCCGTCTAACCACTCATGATGGCTGGGCCCTAACAGGAATATCCGCTTGTATTGACGTTCAGGATCGAGCATCATGTAGGCAGAGGCCGCCACGTTGCCTGAATAGTAATAGCCGGCATGGGGCACAATCAGCGCCGCTATAGCCCCCCTCTTATCCCCCCGACTGGGGGGAAGTTCCGACCCCCATCCCTTTTCATCCACCGTATGGGGGGCTTGCTCATAGCGCGCCAGGAGGCTGTCCACCTCGTGGCTCAATATCTGAGGGTTGCCCTCGTAGAATCTTCCTGCCTGTGTCGCTGGCCTTACCTTGGCTTCGCCGAGCGCCTTCTGTCCGCTACAAGAATTCATCATCATGATCATTATGATTACGTTTGTACATGCTAATAATCTCATACCCTTTGAACGGTGAACATTGAACGTTGAACGGTGAACGTTGAACATGAATAGGAGCCAACTATATCTGGATGCTTTCTATGCGGAGCTTCAGGATGCCGGCAGGCACACGTACTTCCACGATGTCGCCCACTTTCTTGTTCAGCAGTGCCTGGCCGATAGGCGACTTGACGGAGATTTTCCCCTCGCGGAGGTCTGCCTCGTGAGGGCTTGCGATGGTGTAGGTCATTCTGCTCTGGTTGCCCATGTTGGTCATTTCCACCTTGCTGAGCAGCTGCACGCTGTCGCTGCCACGCTTTGACATATCGATGACCCGTGCATTTTCCAGCACCCGCTGCTTAAAGCGTATCCTGCCCAGTAGCCTTGACTGTTCGCGCTTGGCAGCGTGATACTCGAAGTTCTCGCTGAGGTCGCCTTTGTCGCGTGCCTCGGCTATTGCCTCTCTCACTTGAGGCAATTCCACGCTCTCTAACTGACGGAGTTCGGCCACGAGCTTGTCGTACCCTTCCTGTGACATGTACTCTATATTGCTCATATTCAATTTGTTTTTTTTGCAGAGAGCTGTGCCCCCCTGATGAGGAGGAGTGAGAACAGGATGTATTTGTTCATCTTTTCGTATGTTTTTGATGGGTGGATAGTGAGTGTTTTCGGCTTACGTTTTCTGAGTGCAAAGGTAATAAAAAAAATCGACATACACGAATGTTTTGCCAATTATTTTCACCTGCAAGTGCACTTTTTTTGTGTGTCCTAACAGGGGCTACGCACTATGACTTGATGGTAGGCTATATGGGTGATGGATTCGTTGGAGAGCGATTCAAAAACTCCTGAATGACCTCAATTTTTAAGCCATGTTCCTTCATCGCAAAAAAAACAGGCAGCACTAAGGCTGCCTTGCAAAACGGGTTGTGGAACTGCGCTATTCGTACCAGAACTCTCCACCGAGCAGCT
This sequence comes from uncultured Prevotellaceae bacterium, assembly GCA_900318585.1. Lineage (GTDB taxonomy): Bacteria > Bacteroidota > Bacteroidia > Bacteroidales > Bacteroidaceae > Prevotella. Next base: position 583 of record ONKY01000159.1, on the reverse strand, counting down.
GAGCGCTTCTTTCGGCTTTATTGCCTGTGGCCTCGCGAGTATATACCTTATACTGCCGGCCTTGTTCGGTTTCTTTAGTCACCATAGAGCTTGCCTTTTCAATTTCACAAATACCAATGGCTAAAGTTTCTGCTGTAATGTCAGTGCAAGCTGAGTGCAGAGTACTTGCTCTTTACCGAGGCACTGCCTGACTACACACAGTGTGATTCTTATCACGCTGCAAAGGTACGGCGAAAAATGGAGATGCGAAATACCATCAGCAGGGCATTTCGCATCACTTTTGTTAGGTATTTCGTTTCTTCAAATAAAACGTTTCCAGTACGAAGTCCACAAACCCGGGAAAGGGGACAACAAAAAGCAGGAAAGCAGACAACCGGTTCAGAGAGACAAGTCAACGAAATCCGTATGGGTAGACACTTCCAGACAGCTTCGAGAGCGTTACAGTGTTACAGTTCCAAAATCAATTGTGGATAGTCAAAAATTAACTCTATATTTATATATATATATTTATATATATATAAATATAGAAGTAAATTCAGGGTATGGAAAAACCCTTTCGAGAACTGTAACACTGTAACAAGTG
>ONKY01000163.1 GCA_900318585.1 uncultured Prevotellaceae bacterium | reverse complement strand
TCCGCAACCCAAGCCCGCCGAGGACATCTGCCGCGAGGCAAACCGAGTGGCTGTCATCGACAGTGTGGTTGACACCACCAACATCGGCGCTATCTTCCGTTCCGCAGCTGCCTTAGGCATGGATGCAGTACTGCTCACTCGCTCGTCGTGTGACCCACTGAACCGCCGTGCCGTAAGAGTCTCGATGGGCTCGGTATTCCTGGTGCCCTGGACATGGATTGACGAAATAAGCAGCCTCCACGACATGGGGTTCAAGACAGTAGCGATGGCCCTGACCGACAAGAGCATTCCGTTAGACTCTCCAATATTGCAGAACGAGCCTCGGCTGGCAGTCATCATGGGTACTGAAGGCGACGGACTACCTCAGGAAACCATTACCAAGGCCGACTACGTTGTCCGCATCCCTATGTCTCACGGAGTGGATTCACTCAATGTTGCTGCCGCATCCGCAGTAGCATTCTGGGTCTTAGGGAAGTAACAAAGAAATATATTGCCAATTTGTCAGTTTGCCAATCTGTCACAAAAGGGCCGTTAGCTCGTACGGAATACGATTTCTCAAAAAACTCAGGCATTTTGACATTATTTCCCCTAAATATAGCGCAGTTTGAAAAGAATTTAGTAATTTTGCAGGCGATTTGTAAAAACCCGGACTAAACCATAAAAGATATTATGAACAAAATTGTAAGGAAAGAACAGTTCTCCGAGAAGGTTTTCCTCTTTGAAATTGAGGCTCCTCTGATTGCGAAAAGCCGTAAGGCAGGCAACTTCGTCATTGTACGCGTAGGCCAGAAGGGCGAGCGTATGCCACTCACCATTGCCGGCGCCGACATAGAGAAAGGCACTATCACCCTGGTAGTACAACAGGTGGGTCTTTCCAGCCAAAAACTTTGTCTGCTAAATGAAGGCGACTACGTGACAGACGTGGTAGGTCCGTTAGGAAACCCAACGAAAATCGAGAAGTACGGCACGGTCGTATGTGCCGGCGGCGGACTGGGCGTGGCACCGATGCTCCCCATCATCCAAGCCTTGAAGAAGGCTGGCAACCGGGTGCTCTCTGTCATGGCCGGGCGTTCGAAGGATCTGATTATATTAGAAAATAAGGTACGCGAGAGCAGCGACGAGGTGATTATAATGACCGACGACGGAAGCTATGGCGAGAAAGGCGTGGTGACTGTCGGCATGGAGAAGTTCTTCGAGCAGGAGCACGTAGACAAGGTATTTGCCATCGGTCCTCCCATCATGATGAAATTCTCAAACCTTACTGCTCAGAAACACAACATCCCCTGTGAGGTTTCGCTGAACACCATCATGGTAGACGGCACAGGTATGTGCGGTGCCTGCCGACTGACGATTGGCGGCAAGACCAGGTTTGTCTGTATTGACGGCCCTGAATTCGACGGTGCCCTCGTTGACTGGGACGAGATGTTCAAGCGCATGGGAACGTTCAAGCGTGCCGAGCAGGAAGAATTGGAACATTTCGAGGAGCACCTCAATGCTTCGTCCGTATCCGACGGTTCACCCGTCGGGACCACTACGGACATCGTCATGGATGATGACCCCACTAACGACACCATCGACATCCTCACCGACCGTGACGCCGAGTGGCGCAAGGAGCTCCGGGCTTCGATGAAGCCAAAAGAGCGTACGCAGATTGAGCGTGTGGTGATGCCTGAGCTGGACCCTGTCTACCGCGCCACCACCCGTACTGAGGAAGTGAATATTGGTCTGACGAAAGAAATGGCGATGACCGAGGCAAAACGCTGCTTAGACTGTGCAAAGCCTACCTGCGTAGAGGGCTGCCCAGTGAACATCAACATTCCGTCGTTCATCAAAAACATTGAGCGCGGACAGTTCCTTGCTGCTGCCAAGGTACTAAAGAACACCTCTGCTCTACCCGCTGTCTGCGGACGTGTCTGTCCCCAAGAGAAACAATGCGAGAGCAAGTGTATCCACCTGAAGATGAACGAGCCCGCTGTAGCCATTGGTTACTTGGAACGGTTTGCCGCCGACTACGAGCGCGAGAGCGGTAACATCTCATTGCCTGAGATTGAGCCTGCCAACGGTATCAAGATTGCCGTCGTCGGCTCCGGCCCTGCCGGTCTGAGTTTTGCCGGCGACATGGTGAAGAAGGGCTATGATGTCTACGTGTTCGAGGCATTACACGAAATAGGCGGCGTACTGAAATACGGTATTCCTGAGTTCCGTCTGCCCAATCGCATCGTGGACGTAGAAATTGACAACTTGGCAAAGATGGGCGTTCACTTCCAGACGGACGTCATCGTAGGCAAAACCATCAGCGTGGAGCAGCTCGAAGAGCAGGGTTTCAAGGGCATCTTCGTAGGAAGCGGCGCCGGCCTACCCAACTTCATGAATATCCCAGGTGAGAACGCCATCAACATCATGTCGTCAAACGAATACCTGACACGCGTCAACCTCATGGACGCAGCCAACCCCACGACAGACACTCCGTTGAATCCAGCGCATAGCGTGCTTGTGGTGGGCGGTGGAAACACGGCTATGGACTCTTGCCGCACCGCCAAGCGCTTAGGAGCTGATGTCACACTTGTCTACCGCCGCTCAGAAGTGGAGATGCCTGCCCGTTTAGAGGAGGTGAAGCACGCCAAGGAAGAAGGAATCCGCTTCCTGACGCTCCACAACCCCATTGAGTACAAGGCTGACGAGACGGGTGCCGTCTGCCAGGCCGTGCTGCAGGTCATGGAACTTGGAGAGCCTGACGCCTCCGGGCGCCGTAGCCCAGTACCTGTGGAAGGCAAAACCGTGACGCTTGACGTTGACCAGGTGATTGTGGCCGTAGGCGTAAGCCCCAATCCCTTGGTGCCGAAGAGCATCCAGGGCTTAGAGTTAGGTCGCAAGAACACGATTGTCGTGAACGAGGAGATGCAGTCGAACCGTCCTGAGATATTTGCCGGTGGTGACATTGTGCGAGGCGGCGCTACTGTTATTCTGGCTATGGGCGACGGACGACGTGCTGCCCTTAACATGGACAAGGCCTTGAGCGGTCAAAAATAATGTACCCGCCCCAGTCAAGTATGGCAAAGGACAAGACAGCATACGTTTGCTCAAACTGCGGCCAGGAATCGCCTAAATGGATTGGCAAATGCCCGGCCTGTGGCCAATGGAACACATTCAAAGAGATCCGCATCGCTGACACTCGCCAACAAGTGGCGACGTCGGCGGCGGCTTCTGTTGGTCATGCCCTGCGTCGTAACAAGGTTCTGAAACTCAACGAGATTCCTGCACACGACGATCCTCGCATAGACATACACGATGCCGAACTGAACAGAGTGCTCGGGGGGGGGCTTGTGCCAGGCAGTATCGTCCTGCTGGGTGGCGAGCCTGGCATTGGCAAGTCTACGCTGACCCTACAGACTGTACTAAACATGCCAGAGATGCGCATCCTTTACGTCAGCGGTGAGGAGAGTGCCCATCAGCTAAAAATGCGCGCCGAAAGACTGAAGGCATCCCACGAGCGACATGCGGCAGCCGACACCCAACAACTACTCATCCTCTGCGAGAATTCTTTAGAAACCATCTTTGAACATATCAAAGAGGAAAAGCCCGAGTTTGTAGTCATTGACTCTATACAGACCATCATGACGGCCGATGTTGAATCCTCTGCCGGTTCTATCGCTCAGGTACGGGAGTGTGCCTCTGCCCTGTTGCGTTTTGCCAAAACCAGCGGCGTTCCAGTCCTGCTCATCGGCCATATCACTAAGGAAGGAACATTGGCTGGTCCCAAGATATTGGAGCATATCGTTGATGCGGTCATACAGTTTGAGGGCGACCAGCATCACATGTACCGCATACTGCGAAGCATGAAAAACCGTTTTGGATCCACCTCAGAGCTCGGCATTTACGAGATGCAGCAGACAGGACTGCGGCAAGTGAGCAATCCCTCAGAACTTCTTCTGACAGACCGTGGCGAAGCCTTGTCTGGCGTAGCTATTTCCGCCGCCATCGAGGGTGTCAGGCCCTTTCTTGTAGAGACACAGGCCCTGGTCTCCACAGCTGCATACGGCACTCCCCAACGGTCTGCCACGGGATTTGACCAACGACGCCTCAACATGTTGCTGGCCGTACTGGAGAAGCGTGTCGGCTTCAAGCTTATCCAGAAAGATGTGTTCATCAATATTGCAGGAGGACTCCGCGTGACTGACCTGGCCATGGACCTTTCCATCATTGCTGCCGTGCTTTCTAGTAATGTCGATACGCCCATCGAACAGGGATGGTGCATGGCTGGCGAAGTGGGATTGAGTGGCGAGGTACGTCCTGTAAACCGAATAGAACAAAGAGTCAGCGAAGCCTTGAAGTTAGGTTTCACCGACATGATTATACCCCGCTACAACCTCCAAGGTCTCGATGCCCGCAAGTTCGAGGGGATTCAGCTTCATCCTGTCCGAAAGGTAGAAGAAGCGCTACGAGAACTATTCGGTTGATTAGATTAGCGTTCCGTATTCTGAACTGTAGCGCAGCATCTGATGGCTATAGGTTTCAGAGTAATTCACCTGGATATCTACAATTTTCCCTTCACTATCAGTCACAGGCAACAGCCAGGGGTTGATAAAGCCTTTATATGGAGCAAGTCCGAGCTTTCCGTATCGCTCCAGCACCTCGCTGTGTAGTTTGGTGTCAACCTTCACGGCATATTGCTCCACCAACTGGCGGGCAGCCTCATAGTCGCCCTGGCTTTTGATTCGCTGTACCTCAGCCAGCAACGTCGCTATCAACTGGCGCAGTTCATCATAGTCGGTAATCTCAAGGTAACTCTTTCCGTTCCTCTTCACAAGTGAAACGGCATTCCCATTTGCCCTACACCAGTTAGCTATCAAAGCGCGATTACGCATGTGAGCCTCCTCTATCTGATTTCCAGGGGTGATACGCACGAGCTGTGTCATCAGCCCGTTCAACATATATGTATAATAATGTGCCTTATAGGCATCCTGATTAGGCAGCAACTTAAGCTCTACCATTTTCTCATCCGCCAGGAAATATAGTCCATAGAGGTCTGCACGCGCTTCCTCAATAGTATTGCCGTAAGCTTTCAATGCGTCGGGGTCAACACCAGGAAGCAGGCGTCCGCTTCCATGCCCCAGACACTCATGTAGGTCAGTATGTAACTGATCACAACTATTGCCATAAGTATCAATGAGTCGCAACATATCTTCATCTGCAACAAACTCCTCATAGAACCCGCTACCCTTCGAAGACATGTTATACGCCTCTACGATATTGCTAATGGTGATACTCTTCGAGCCATATTCGGCACGAATCCAGTCAGCGTTAGGCAGATTTATCCCTATGGCTGTAGAAGGATATTCGTCTCCTCCGAGCATTGCTGCACAGATAGCATTGGCCGTAACACCTTTGACGACCGGCTTACGGAAACGAGGGTCTACTGGCGAATGGTCCTCAAACCACTGTGCATTCCTACTGATGGTTTGTGTACGTTTGGTGGCTTCCGTATCCTTGTATTCCACAATACCTTCCCAGGTACCTTTCAGTCCTAAAGGATCACCGTAAACCTCTATGAAACCGTTGACAAAATCAACGTTCCCCTCTTGGAGTTTCACCCATTCAATACAATATTCATTGAACACACGCAAATCTCCTGTTTCATAGTAATTTATCAAAAGGCTAATAACCTTTTCCTGTTGTGAGGTTTCAACAACCTCCGCAGCCTTTCTTAAACATCCCACAATACGGTGGATAGCCCGTCCGTATTTGCCGTCAGCCTTCCATACATGCTCCTCAATTTTACCGTTCTCCGTTTTGACAAGCGTAGAATTCAAGCCAAAAGAAGGTGGAGCCAATTCTCCGAATGCCTTCTTCTTCTGGCTGGCATAGAAATCTTCCGCTTCCTGCTGGCTGACACCTTGATAGAAGTTGCAGGCAGACGTGAGCACAAGGTCATCACCATCAGCCTTATTGACCCTTTTGGGCAGCACAGTCGGATCAAACATGACAGGTATCAGCTCCTGCAACAACAACATGACGCTCTCGCCGGAGCGCAGGGGGAGCCTCTCCTCGCTCACTTGCATCACGACCTTCTCAAAGTAATCCTGCGAGAAGCCCGGCAGGAACTTCTCACAACCATAATGATGATAGATGCCATTTGAGAACCACACTCTTTTCAAGTAGAGTTCCAATTGTCTGAATCCTTCCGTATCGTGAGAGATGCTATGGTCAGTATACACCGCTTCTAATGTTTTTCGGATACGGAGATGATATTTACCAAACTGTTCGAACGTGATGTCACGTCCGAACAATGTTGCTTCAGAAAGGAAATAAATAAGTTTTTTCTGCTGAAGGGACAAATCCTCAAAGCCATTCAGCCTGTAACGCAGCATCTGGAGATCTGCGAAACGCTCGTCAACGTAGGAGAAATCCGAGCCAAGCATACTTGTTATGCATTCTTTTTCGTCCTACCCTTCACCGGCTTAGCATGTTGCAACCTGTAAGCGCGTGGTGTCATGTTCATGATTTTATAGAAAGATGCATAGAACGACTGTCGGTTGGCAAATCCAACCATGTCACTCACATCTTCCATCTTCAAATCTTGATAGCGTTTGTCCGTAAGAATGGTCATGGCTTCTTCAATTCGGAACTTGTTGATGAATGAAGAATAATTCATGTGAAATCTTACGTTGACAACAGCCGACACATAACGCGTATTAGTTCCTAAGTCTTCCGCCAGTTTTTTAGCCGAGTAGTTCTTGTCCTTGTACTTTTTCTCCATGACAATAATCCGGAGGATTTTCTCCTTCATTTCGTCCATGAGCGTTGGATTGACCAAATTTCTATAATTGGCCTCCTTCTCCTTTTTCTTTGTGATATTATATTTGACCATAGCTAAAGAGAACAGTTGATTTTTGTAATTTATTTTGCAAATATACAAAAATAAACGTAATGTTGTATCATTTTCTTCAAAAAAAAATCATTTTCTTCAAAAAAAAACTTAACTATGACAGAAAAAGTAAAATAAAATAGGAAAAACGCAGTTTTTTTTGTACCTTTGCATGGCAGAAAAAGTAAAGAGAGATGGCAAAAAGGAAAATCTTATTTATCAATCAGGAAATATCCCCCTACGTACCAGATAGCGAGATGTCTCTCATGGGACGCAACCTTCCGCACGCCATGCAAGAGAAAGGTCATGAGATTCGCACGTTTATGCCTAAATGGGGAAACATCAATGAACGTCGCGGACAATTGCATGAAGTAATACGTTTGTCGGGCATGAACCTGATTATCGATGATACGGACCACCCCCTTATCATCAAGGTTGCCAGCATCCAGCAGACTCATGTCCAGGTGTATTTCATTGACAACGATGATTATTTCTCAAAACGCCAGATGGATAAGGATGAGTTGGGGAATGACTATCCTGACAACGGTGAGCGAGCCATTTTCTTTGCGCGTGGCGTCTTGGAGACCGTCAAGAAGCTCCGTTGGGTTCCCGATATCATCCATTGCCAAGGTTGGATGAGCGCAGTTATTCCCTTGTATGTAAAGACAGCCTATCACGACGAGCCTTCTTTCGCTGACACCCGTGTCATTACCTCCTTGTTTACGAACAGCCTGAAGAAGGATCTCGGCACCAACTTCAAGAAATGCCTTGAGTTCCGCGATGCCAAGGCCGAACTACTGGAGCCCTATGCCGACAACTTCGATTTTGAGGAGCTTGGAAAGCTGGCCATAGACTATAGCGACGGCATCATCCAGGCTGACGGCAAAGTAAATGCTGCCCTGCTACAGTATGCAAAGGACAAGCATCTTCCCATACTTGACTATCAGGAAGACTTTGCCGATGCGTATGAATCATTCTATCAGCAGATTTACCCTGAAGACGAATAAAACGTATGAAGCTCAATATTATTTCCGGCATTGCAGTTGCTGCAATCGCCCTCTTTTCATGCACCGAGAGTGACGATTTGAACATCGGCAGCTCACTAACGGCAGAAAACGACAAGGTTTCTGCCAACTCTTCCACTTTCACAGTATCATCACGCACCCTGCCTATCGGCAATGTGCTCTCCCGAAGCAACGAGAGCTATTTCGGGTGTATCCAAGACCCTGAGACAGGAGCCACCGTCACCAGCGAGTTCATGTCCCAGTTCAGCATTCTGGAGACCTTCTCTTTTCCTGACGAAAGCAAAGTGCTCAGTCGCTATGATGACAAGGTGTGTATCGATTCCTGTTTCTTCGACGTTTACTTTTTCAATCCCGCTTCGTGTAGCGACTCAATGGCAGTCCTAAAGATGAAGATTACGGAAATGAGTCGTCCAGCAGAAGAGACAACTGACTATTACTCCAACTTCGACCCGGCAGAAGCCGGACTGCTCCGTGAAGACGGACTGGTTCTTGAGAAGTCTTTCTCGCTTGCCAGCACTCAAAATATTTCCAGTTCGAGTGGCAACCGGCTTGCCATTTCTGCTGATGTACCCTATACTGACAAAGAAGGTGTGTTGTATAAGAACTATGGCACATACATCATGCAGCAGTATTACAAGCACCCTGAATATTTCCGCAATTCCTACAGCTTCATCCACCATGTTTGTCCCGGCTTCAGTTATCAGCTTACTGACGGCAGCGGTTTCTACTCCAAGGTTCCATACGTTGGTATGCGGCTCTATTTCAACATGCAGGATAGTGACACAACGTTTGTTGGCTATGTGGCATTAGCAGGAACGGACGAAGTGCTTCAAACCACTAAGATCAGCAATGACACCACGGTGCTTTCGCAGCTCATCAATGACAACAGCTGCACCTATCTCAAGACGCCGGTCGGACTGCTTACAGAAGTAACCTTGCCGATCGATGATATCATCCGAGGCCATGAGAACGACTCTTTGTTGGCAGCCAGCATCAGCTTCCCGCGTGTCAACAACAGCGAGCAGGACAATCACAACCTTGACATTCCCCGTAACCTGCTGCTTGTGCAGAAAGACAGTCTCGAGAACTTCTTCCTCAACAACAAGCTGACCGACAATGAGACCTCCTATCTCAACAACACGACTACCAACAGTTCAGGAAAGACTGTACTCGAGCTGCGGAACACCTACACCTACGACAACATCTCAAGCCTCATCACTCACATGGCAAATGCCAAGAGACAGGGCCAGAAGCAAGACGGCGACTGGGTGCTCAAGCATCCTGACTGGAACCGCTTTGTACTGATACCAGTCACTCTCATACAGACCACCACCTCTTCTTATTACGGTAGCAGCGCCACCACTACTGGCATCCGTCATAACATGGCACTCACCAGCACCAAGCTTGTCGGCGGCAGCGAGAACAGCCATGAGCCCATCAAGCTGAGTGTAGTCTACGCCAAGTATAAGACAGAATAACCCAAAAATCCTTCAATTGATGGCCGACGGATATCTTGAGCAGCATCAGCGCGACTATGAGGCACGGAAGGAGGCTTGGCTTCGCAAGAAAAAGCATCTGCCAACCAAGGCAGTCAGAAAATTACAGCGCCCCGATGACGAGGCGCTGTAATTATTTGTTTCAAGTTTCGCATTCTCTCCGCTCGGTGTTTGCGGAACCTGAGTTATGTCTTAGCCAATTACCTTGAAGCGTGCGAATTTCAGCAGTAGCTGTTTCGTACCAGTATTCTGGAACTGTACGGTAGCCTTACGGTTCTCGCCCGTACCTTCTATATTCACTACTTTCCCAATGCCAAACCGCTGATGCTCAATCACGTTCCCTATGACCAGCCCATCCTGCGACGGCGACGGGACAGCAGCTGTTGCCTGACGCACAGGCTTAAACCTGCCGTTAGACGCAATCTGGATTGTTCGCTTGAAACTATCTGAGAACGGGTCAACAGGTCTTTCCTCCCTCCTGGGTGCTACAGCACGGGGCACGGGATCGGCTCTGAACTGTGTTGCCACGGGTCGCGGGTTCTGCATCCAGTCAGCTCCACGGCTAGTTGTCTGTCCATATCCTCGCGTAAAGGTCTGCCCAATCCCGCCCTTCTCTGCCTCCACCTGCAGAAGCCTGGGGTCTATGTCACGGATAAAACGCGAGGGAGAGTCATTCTCCAAACGTCCATAGCGGAACCGGTTCTGAGCACACGTCAGGATACAATGCTTTTCCGCACGCGTAATCGCCACATAAAGCAAGCGGCGTTCCTCCTCCATGTCACGCATGGAACCTGTGGCCATAGGCGACGGAAAAATGTTTTCCTCAAGTCCCACCACGAATACCGTGGCAAATTCCAGTCCCTTGGCCGAGTGGATGGTCATCAGAGCTACCTTGTCATCCGATTCCCCCTCGTCGCTGTCAAGATCTGTCAATAGCGCCACCTCCTGAAGGAAGTCAGGCATGAGGACGTGTGCCTCGTCACCTTCCTCTTCCCGTCGGCTTTCCACGAAGTCTTGCATTCCTCCCAGGAATTCTTGCAGGTTTTCCTGTCGCGCTACGTCTTCCGGATTATTCGAGCTGTAGATGTCGCGGCTGATGCCACTCTGCATGATGATTTCATGTCCCAGACGGTAGACATCCTCTGTCTGTAGCCTCTCACGCCATTGACTTACCATCTGGCAGAATGCCTGCAGCTTTCCCAACGTCGCCTTACTGACGTTCAGGGGGAACAGCACCGGCTCGCTGATGACCTTCCACAGGCTTACTCCATAGTCGGCCGCCGCCTGTACCACTTTATCAAGCGTCGTCTGCCCTATGCCACGCGCCGGATAGTTGACAATACGCTTGAAGGCCTCCTCGTCATCAGGGTTGGCAACAAGACGAAAGTAGGCTATCACATCCTTGATTTCCTTACGTTGATAGAACGACAGTCCACCGTAGATACGGTAGGGAATGCTGTCCTTACGCATCTGCTCCTCAAAACTCCTACTTTGCGAGTTCGTGCGGTACAGGATGGCAAAGTCAGAATAGCGGCAGCCGTCCTGACGCCGGATACGCTTGATGTCCTGGCAGACGATAATAGCCTCTTCCTTGTCACTATATGCCGGTTTCAGCAGCAGCTGCTCTCCCTGCTCATTTTGGCTATACACCTCCTTGGGAATCTGCCGTTCATTCTTTCGGATGAGCGAGTTGGCCGCCTGCACGATGAGCTGTGTCGAACGATAGTTCTGTTCTAGTTTGAACAGCCGGGCACCGTTGTAGGCCGACTGGAAATTCAGGATATTGTCAATGTTGGCCCCTCGGAAACTGTAAATACTCTGTGCGTCATCACCCACCACACAAACCCTCTGCCGCTCCTTCGTGAGTTGCAGCACAATAGTCTGTTGGGCATAGTTCGTGTCCTGATACTCGTCCACGAGTACGAACCCGAAGCGCTCCACATACTTGAGCCTCACCTCTTCGTGTGTGGCGAACAGCTGGTAGGTGTAAACCAACAGATCGTCGAAATCCATAGCATTTGCCTGGCGACACCGTTCCACGTACCTTTTATATATGTCCTTGATGGCAGGCCGCTTCTGGGCGGCATCGTCAGCGGCCCAGCCGCTTGAGCTGTATGCCGTCGGCAGCAGCAGATGGTTCTTCGCCATGCTGATACGGTCGGCCACAGAGGCAGGTTTATACACCTTATCGTCCAGCTCCATCTCCCTGATGATGCCCTTCACTAATGAACGGGCGTCTGTCTGGTCATAGATGGTAAAGTTACTGTTAAAGCCTATCTTGTCAGCCTCCGCCCGGAGGATTCGTGAGAACACGGAGTGGAACGTTCCCATCTGCAGGTATCGGGCCCGTTCCTGCCCCACCAGCAGCGCTATACGCTCCTTCATCTCACGGGCAGCCTTGTTCGTGAAGGTAAGCGCCAAGATTTCCCACGGCTTCATGCCCTGCCGCAGCAGATAGGCTATCTTATAGGTGAGCACACGCGTCTTACCTGAGCCGGCGCCGGCAATCACCAGAGAGGGACCGTCACAATACAGAACCGCCTCGCGCTGGCTCTCGTTCAGTTGCTGGAGCATATCATCCTGAACTGCTCCGTTTGTACTTTCTTCCAGATTCATGGTGCAAAGTTACGAAAAGTCGAGGGAAAAGCCCCATGATAACTCATTCGGGAAAGGTTAAACTTTGCTAAATCCTGCTTTTTGCTACCTAGAGGTTTAGCATATTTCAAGGAAAATCAGTACCTTTGCAGCCCGAAAACGAAAAAGAAAGAGTCCGACAGGGCAGAGTAAAGTGTGTACGGACGTACACCGCCCTCCGGAAAAATCCCTAAATACAATAATATAATAATGTACGCAATTGTAGAGATTCAGGGTCAGCAGTTCAAAGCTGAAGAGGGCAAGAAGCTCTTCGTGCATCACATCAAGGATGTGGAAGCCGGCAAGACTGTTGAATTTGACAAGGTACTGCTCGTAGATGCTGACGGCGCAGTCAAGGTAGGTGCACCGACCGTAGAGGGTGCAAAAGTAGTGTGTGAAGTAGTGAACCCGCTCGTGAAGGGCGAGAAGGTGATTGTTTTCAAGATGAAGCGCCGCAAGGACTCTCGCAAGAAGAACGGTCACCGCGAACAGTTCACCGAAGTAGAAATCAAGTCAGTAATTGCTTAAAACCGTAGGAGGACTCAAGAAATGGCACATAAAAAAGGTGTAGGTAGTTCAAAGAACGGCCGCGAGTCAGCAGCTCAGCGACTTGGCATCAAGATTTTCGGCGGCCAGCAGTGCATTGCCGGAAACATCATCGTCCGCCAGCGCGGTACGAAGCACAATCCGGGTAACAACGTTGCTATTGGTAAGGACGACACGCTCTATGCACTCGTCGACGGAACCGTTCAGTTCCACAAGGGCAAGTACAACAAGAGTGTCGTATCAGTCATTCCCAACGCTGAAGCCTAAGTAACAAACATTCAAAGAAAAAATTTATTCCAAACAAACAACAGAATCCTGCTTCTCATAGCGAGAAGCGGGATTTCTGCTTTTCAGGAGCAATCGAATGACATCGGCTTCATATTTGTGTGGATAGAATGATGTGAATTATGACTGTTTGTTACCAGGATTTCATTATTTGACTTCGCCGAACTACTTTTTCGCTCGGAAAATGAAGAAAAAAACGAATATTTCTTTTGATTTCTCTCACTTATTTAGTAATTTTGCAGGCGCAAAAACAATATAGAATCAGAATAAAGTCAAATCGTTAAGAATTATGTTGACACTCAAACTTATCAGCGAAGAAACAGAACGCGTGATACAGGGCTTGGAGAAGAAGCACTTCAACGGTGCCCGCGAAGCTATCGGCCAGGTGTTGGCCATCGACAAGCAACGCCGCGAGGCACAACAGCAGTTGGACAAGAACCTGTCTGAGGCCAAGAAACTGGCAGCTCAGATCGGCGCACTCATGAAGGAAGGCAAGAAGGACGAGGCTAATACCATCAAGGAGACCGTCTCTGCCATGAAGGAGACCAACAAGCAGTTAGAGGAGCAGATGGCTACGGCTCAGGAGAAGATGACCACCCTGCTCTGCCAAATACCTAACATCCCCTACGACGAGGTGCCTGAGGGCAAGGCTGCCGAGGACAACCACGTGGTGAAGAGCAACCTGAAGGAATGTACCGCCGGCGATACCGTAGGCAACTGGGACGTCAATCCCTCGTTGGGCATCGACAATCCCCTGCCCCATTGGGAGCTGGCGAAGAAATACAACCTCATCGACTTCGACCTCGGCGTGAAGATTACCGGCGCCGGCTTCCCTGTCTACATCGGCAAGGGCGCACAGCTTCAGCGTGCCCTCATCAACTTCTTCCTGGCCGAGGCCAACAAGGCCGGCTATACGGAGATTATGCCGCCGACAGTAGTGAACGCCGCCTCCGGCTACGGCACCGGCCAGCTGCCTGACAAGGAAGGTCAGATGTACCATTGCGAGGTGGACGACTTCTACCTCATCCCCACCGCCGAGGTACCTGTAACCAATATCTATCGCGACGTGATTCTCGACGAGGCCCAGCTGCCCATCAAGAACTGCGCCTATACCGAGTGCTTCCGCCGCGAGGCTGGCAGCTACGGTAAGGACGTGCGCGGTCTGAACCGCCTGCATGAGTTCTCGAAGATAGAGATTGTGCGCATCGACAAGCCCGAGCACTCCAAGGAGAGCCACAAGGAGATGCTGCAACACGTGGAGGGCCTGCTCCAAAAGTTAGAGCTGCCTTACCGCATCTTGCTGCTCTGCGGCGGCGACCAGAGCTTTACCTCCGCCATCTGCTACGACTTCGAGGTCTACTCCGAGGCACAGGGCCGCTGGCTCGAAGTATCTTCCGTCAGCAACTTCGACACCTACCAAGCCAACCGTCTGAAGTGCCGCTACCGCCGTCAGGACACAAAGAAGACCGAACTCTGCCACACCCTCAACGGCTCCGCCCTCGCCCTGCCGCGCATCGTGGCAGCCCTCTTGGAGAACAACCAGACACCCGAGGGCATCCGCATCCCCAAGGCACTCGTGCCCTACACAGGATTTGAAATCATCAAATAAATACACACTAAACATTCAACAGTTATGACAATCAATGAAATGAACTTTGCCGGCAAGAAGGCAATCGTGCGCGTTGACTTCAACGTGCCCCTCGACGAGAATGGTAAGATTACTGACGACACCCGCATCCGCGGTGCCCTGCCCACGCTGAAGAAGATTCTGGCTGACGGTGGTGCTGTC
>ONKY01000164.1 GCA_900318585.1 uncultured Prevotellaceae bacterium | reverse complement strand
GTAGACCTCCAGGTTGGTGTACCATTTCTTCTCCGTGTCAATGGTGTAGAGCTTGGCGTCAGAGGCATCGTTGGGGTTCAGGCCGTTGGCCTCTTCCCATTCGTCGGGTATTCCGTCGTTGTCGGTATCGAAGCCCGCCTCGCGCTTACCTGTTGGGAAATTGGCTTCGGTGTAGCCGTTACAGTCAGCCACCTTGTCTATACGGCCAGCCTTCTTGGTGACGGAGCCTTTGTATTCTGCCGTACCAGTGCGGGCCTCGCGGAAATAGCGCTCGTCCACATTGTCCTGGTGAAGCGAGGCGCCGGCATAGGTGAGTACCTTGTCGAAAGCCTGCGTGGCGGTGTGGGTGGTCACCTCGCCCATAGGTGCAGGATCGTCCAAGGGAATGCGCACGTAGTCAGTGCCACTGATATTCACGTACTCCACCTGACTGCCATTGTAATGATTCGGATCCTTGATATAGTGCTCGCCGTTGCGGATGACGGTGCCGTTATCGTAGACAACCTTCTCCCATCCGGCAGGCTTTTTGTCGATGAGGTTGTCATTGAGATAATAGCGGCTGCATAGCCCCCAGAAGGTCTCGTCGTTGCCGGCATTGCCACTGGCGGCGACAGTGACCTGCGTCAGCTTCTGGATGGTGGCAGCAGGACCGCTCTTGAAGTAGTTGCCCACCATGTTGATCTGTCCGCCGCCGGGACCGCCGTAGCAACCGTCGGCATTGTAAATCACGCAGTTGCGCAGGTCAACGTTCTCTGCTTGGAGAGTATTCTTCCACTTATATTCGCTGTAGAGCTTATTGCTGGTATAGCCGCTCCAGTTGTAGCGTGCTCCGTTGAAACGGGGTGAGCGGTTGTTCACGTGGCAGATCAGGTTGTGATGGAATGAGGCCAGCTTGCCGCCCCAAATGCCGCCGTATCCGTGGGCACCCTTGCCGTGTCCGGCGTTGTTGAGACTCTCGCCGATGGTACACCACTGCATGGTGAAGTTGTTATTGTCGTAGAAGGAGGCCACCTCGTCGATTGACCACGAGAAGCTACAGTGGTCAATCATCATCTGGGTTTTCTGGCGCTGCCAGAGTGCATCTGCTCCGTCGTCTACGTCTTTCTCCTGTCCGCGTCGGATGCGAATGAAGCGGATGATGTTGTTGGCACCGGGACGGATGGTGTAGTAGCGCAGGGTGATGCCTGGATAGGGAGCCGTCTGGCCCAGGATGGTGATGTTGTCCTTGATGGTCAGGTCGCTCTTCAGGGCAATGACACCGCCGACGTCAAACACCACAATGCGCTTGCCGCTGCTGACGGCACTGCGCAACGAGCCAGTACCCGAGTCGTTCAGGTTCGTCACATGGACCACCGTACCGCCACGTCCACCAGTAGCATAGCGACCGTGGCCCTCAGCACCTGGGAAGGCGGGAGCCTGCGCCCCAGCGGTGCTAAATGATAGATGAAAAATGATAAATGATAAAGTTAACGCACGAAGTACATAAGACTTTTGTACATTGTAATTAGTTTTCATTGATTTGTATTTTGCTTTGTCGGTATGATTCTATTTAGGGCGAAGCCCGCTACTGCATTTTCCGCAGCCCTTCCCAGCGCACGTTCCACTTGCCGTCCTTGGGGAAACCGGGATTCAGCACTTCGGGGCAACCGTCCCATCCGGCGCACATCATGGCAATGGCGGTGAGTAGGGCTCCGTTGCCGGGGAGGTAGATGCGCAGGCGGTCGGCAGTCTGGAAGTTATGGCCCGAAACAAGGTAGGTATTTTTCTGCGTGTCGATGAGCAGAGCGTCGAGGGCTGTCTTTGTCTCACCGAGACGGGCGGCACACATGGCTATCATGCCGTAGTCCCAGCCCCAGGTAGTCTGCCAGTTCCAGTTCTTCATCACCCACTGGAGGGTGGCGCGCATCTTCTCGTCGGTGTAAAGGGTGGAGCAGTAGGGGTGCTTCTTGTCCACTACCACGCCACTGCCCTTGCTGTTGTTGGAGGGCAGCAAGCCGCAGGCACCCAGGACGGCGGGATGGTCATTGCGCAGCTTGTCGGCGAAGGTCTCCGTTCTTTTGGCGGCGGGGAAACCGCCGCCCACGGTGTCGAAAGGGTCGAAGGCTTCGAGACCGTCGGTCTTATCCTTGGGCAGGCCGGCAACATAGATGCCGCCCTGCTCTGGTAGGGGGGCTATGCGTCGGATAATCTCGTCCCACTCGGCGCGGCGGGGGAGTCCCTGCCGTTCGCGCCACTGCTGTGCCACGGTGAGCCCGTAGCGCCAGTAGGCCAGCTCAAAGGGCTGGTTATAGCTGATGTCCTTGGTCATACACTCCTGCATGGCGGTGGCGCCGCGTAGGTCGTACTGCTCATACAGAGCTTTATAGGTCGAACCACTCTTCTGGCCTGATATGCTCCTGGTCACGAAGTCAGCCATAAACTCGGCGGTCTGCTCCACCTGCTCACCGTATTTCTTCAGGGTAGCGGCGGTAGGGTTGGCGCGGTACATCTCTTCGGCCATGTATATATAATGTGGCTGCTGCCAGATGAGGAACGAACCCGTGTTGCTGGGTGCTTCACCAGCCGAGGGGTCGGTCATCTTCATCCAGCGCACGCCCTTGAAGCCCTGGCGCTCCGCAATCTCCCGGGCTACGGGATAGGCCACGTCGTTATACCAGTTGAGACTCTGTGCCATTACTTCGGGACGGTTCCATAGGGAGAAGTCCACCAGATGCCACCACGCCATCTCTAAGTGCGGGCGACCAAACCAGGAGTTATAGGTAAGGCCCGTCTCCTGTGGTGGCAGGGCGTTGGCACAGTTGATCTGCGTGAGGTATTGCGAGAGCACCACGCGGCGCTCCAGCTCCTTGGCACGCGGATCCGTACACTGTGAGAAGTCCACGATGGCACCTTCCTGCCACCAGCGGTTCCAATGCTTGATGGTGGCCTTGAGGGCCTGATCATAGATGAAAGCCCCCTCTACGGCCCCCGAGGGGGCTTCAAGGCTATATTCCGCCTCAAAGGTGAGTACGTCGTCTTTCGTGGAAAGGACGAACTCGTGCGGGGCGCGCTCGGTGAATACGGCGTTGCCCTCCCAGCGGAGGGTGACGTAATACTGCGTGGAACCGACGACACGCTTGATGACAACATGGTTCGTCCCCGACTCCTTGAGCAGCGAGGCGTGGAGGTCGGGGCGTGTCCAGTCGTTGGCGCCGTCGGCATGGCGACCAGTGGGATAGCTGAAGCGGAGGGTGACGGCGGCCTGCTTCTTCTTGAGCAGGGCCGACTTGACGCGGCAGATGAGGGCGTCGCGGTCGGGCAGACAGGCGGTGGTGACGCTGACGGGTAGACCGTCAGCCACGAACGAGGATTCAATCTTCCCGTCGTAGATATGCTGCTCCTGACGGATGCTGCTCAGGTCTTTGAGGCGGATGGAGTCGCCCTTGGCGGTCTTCATCTCTAAGCCGATGGTGCCGAGATTCAGGCGGTGAGGATTGACACGGAAGTACTCCGTGGCGGCCATACGCCGCAGCGGGTCGATGGAGTCGTTCATGATGAGCATACTGCCCTTCGGCTTGTATTCCACGGCATATATCTCGCGATGGCCGTGGCCGAGATCAAAACTCCTCCAAGAGTCCTCGGGCACAAGTCGGTCGGTGTTTTTGAACTTATGCCATCCCCAGTCGGACATGGCTGTCAGGGGCACACCTGCCCCATATTCAAAAGGGAACGACTGC
>ONKY01000165.1 GCA_900318585.1 uncultured Prevotellaceae bacterium | reverse complement strand
GGGTTAACAAAAAGCCTCCCCTACAGGGGGAGGTTTGGAGGGATGGGGTTAACAAAAAGCCTCCCCTACAGGGGGAGGTTTGGAGGGGGCTTATATCTTCGAGATGATGCCGCTCTCGGTGGAGCGGATGAACTCGATGATGTGACGAATGGCAGGACCGTCGGGCACCTGCTGCTCTATCTGGTTCACGGCGTCGAACACGGAGGTCTGGCCGTGGAACACGAGACGGTAGGCGTTGGCAATGTGCTTCAGCGTCTTCTCGTCTACGCCGTGGGCACGTCCTACGGTGTTGTTCACACCGCCGTACTCCGAGCGCTTGGTGCAGATGATGTAAGGCGGGATGTCCTTCGAGAAGGTGGTGCCTGCCTGTACCATGGCGCCCTTGCCCACGCGGGTATTGGCATTCTCGATGACCGAGGAGGAGAAGATGACACCGTCCTCGATGAAGCAGTCGCCGGCTATCTTCGTGCCGTAGCCGAAGACGCAGCGGTTGCCCACCTTCGTGTCGTGCGAGATGTGGGCACCCTCCATCAGCACATTGTCGTTGCCGATGACGGTCTGCCCGCCCGTATGGGTGGCGCGGTTGATGACCACGTTCTCGCGGATGATGTTGTTCTCGCCGATGATACACTCTGACTTCTCGCCGCGGAACTCAAAGTCCTGCGGCAGTGCGCCGATGACGCTTCCCTGGTGTATCTTGTTGCGTGACCCCATGCGTGTGCCGCTGAGGATACTGACGAAGGGGAAGATGATGCAGTTGTCGCCTATCTCCACGTCGTCCTCGATATAGACGAATGGGAATATCTTACAGTTGTCGCCGATTTTCGCCTTGGGGCTGATTTCGGCTTTGGGGCTGATTTCGCTCGCCATAATTATCAATTATCAATTATCAATTATCAATTTACTTCGCACCGCCGCCGAGTGCCTGGTAGAGGTTGACGACGGATTGCATCTTGTAGAAGTCGTCGGAGACTTTGGAAATCTCTGCGTTGAGCAGGCTGCTCTGGGCGGAGATGACCTCCAAGTAGGTGGTGTTGCTCGACGACTCCATCAGCTTCTTCGTGTCCTCCACGTTCTGACGAAGCACCTGTACGCGCTTGGCCTCCAGCTCAGACTTCTCTGCGTAGGAGTTGCATGCCACGAGGGCGTTGCTCACCTCGTTGCCAGCCTTCAGCACGGCGTTCTGCCATGTGTTGAAGGCCTGCTCGTACTGCATCTGTGCCACCTTCAGCCCGGCCACGATCTGACCGTGCTGGAAGATGGGCTGTACGAGTGAACCTACAGCCGACCACAGCATCTTGCCGGGGTTCACCAGCCCGTTGTTGTTGGTGAAGGCGCCTGTGCCCGTCAGCGTGATCTGCGGATAGAAGCGCGAGCGGGCGGTCTCTACGTTGTAGAAGCACTGAGCCAGTGACATCTCTGCGGCGTGGACGTCGGCACGGTTGTTCAGCAGCTGGATGCCTACGCCGGTGGAGTAGGCCGCCGGCAGCTGCTGGTTCTCCAAGCGGCCGCGCTTGATGGTTTGTGCGGGCTGCCCGATGAGCAGCGACAGCGAGTTCTCCATCTCACGCGTCTGGCGCAGCAGGTCTACCTTCTGTGTCTGCACACTGTAGTAGGCTGCTTCTGCCGACTGCACGGCTGTGGAGCGATAGCCCACGCGGTTCTCGTGCATGAACTTCATCTTCTCCCAGGTGTCCTTTGTCAGCTGCTCCATGTCGTTGACAATCTCTACCTGACGGTCGAGCATGAGCAGGGTGTAGTAGAGGTTGGCAATGCCCGAGATGATGTTGCACTTCACCACCGTCTGGTAGTCTTGGGTGGCGATGAGCTGCATCTGTGCCGAGCGCTTCACGGAGAGCAGATTGCCGAACAGGTCAACGTTCCACGAGGCCGACAGGGGTAGGGTGTAGGACTTTGTGGAGGGGTTGTCGCTGAACTTGGCGATGGTTCCCTGCGGTGCGAAGGCAACGCTGGGCAGGAAGGCCAGCTTGGCTATCTTCAGCGCCTCGTTCACCATCTGGACGTTCAGGGCGGCGTTCAGCAGGTCGGGGTTGTTGTCCAGGCCCTGCTCAATGAGCTTTTGCAGCTGGGGGTCGGTAAAGACGGCACGCCAGGGCAGGTTACCGAACGACGTGGTGTCCTTAGACACCAGTGTGTCGGTCAGTGACACAGGGTCACGCAGGATTCCCTCTGTATTGACGTCAGGCCGTTCGTACTTATTGTAAAGGCCGCAACTGGTTAGCAGCAGGGCTGTTAAAGACATTAATATTACTTTCTTCATATATTTCTTTCTTCTTCACAACGGATTTCACAGATTTCACGGATTTTTCATGACAGCCATCCGTTTCATCCGTTAAATCCGTTGTCGTTATTACTTCTCTAGTTCGTAATCTACGGGGCGATGCGCGTACTGTGCAATCTCAGAGGCTACGTCCTGGTTCTCCTCGTCCTCGAACTTCATCGGGCGGAACTTCTCCTGAAGTGACTGGAAGATGACGAACAGTGTCGGCACTACCAAAATCTGACAGATGGTACCGATGAGCATACCGCCCACGGCAGCGGCACCTAGGGTCTGGTTACCGTTCTTGCCTACACCTGATGCGAACATCATAGGCAGCAGACCGACGACCATGGCCAGTGACGTCATGAGAATAGGACGCAGACGGGCGGCGGCACCCAGGACAGCCGACCACGACACGGCCATACCCGTTTCACGGCGCTCCAGTGCGAACTGCACGATCAGAATGGCATTCTTAGCCAGCAGACCAATCAGCATGATGAGCGATATCTGCATGTAGATGTCATTGTTGTGACCGAACAGCTGGGTAAAGAGGAAGGCACCAGCCAGGCCAAACGGTACGGAAAGTACCACGGCCAGCGGTAGGATGTAACTCTCGTACTGCGCCGACAGAATGAGGTAGATGAAGATAAAGCAGAGCACGAAAATGAGTGCTGTAGAGTTAGAGGACTGTGCCTCCTGGCGCGTCAGACCCGAATAGTCGTAGGTATAGCCTGTGGGCAGCATCTCGCGTGCTACCTCTTCCACAGCCTTGATGGCTTCACCAGTGGAGTAGCCGCTGGCCACGGTGGCCGTCACCGTAATGGAGGTGAAGAGGTTGAAGCGGGTGATGTTAGTCGGGCCGTAGACACGTTCTATGCGGCAGTACTCCTCAATAGGTGCCATGCCCTTGGGCGTGCGCACATAGACACTCTTCAACGACTCCGGCGTCATGCGTGTCTCGGGCGAGCCCTGCACCATCACGCGGAAGAGCTTACCGTAGGCATTGAAGTTCGAGGCGTAGAGTCCGCCGTAGTATCCCTGCAGTGTGGAGAGGACGGTAGAGGGCGAGATGCCACTCTGCTTACACTTCGCCACGTCCACGTGGATCATGTACTGCGGATAATTCGGGTTGTAGCTGGTTTGTGCCGTCTGTATCTCTGGACGCTTGTTCAGCTCTGCCAAATAGTTCTTCGTGATGTCGAAGAATCTTGTCAGGCTACCGCCGGTGCGGTCCTGCATGATGAGCGATACACCAGAGTTGGCAGAGAAACCGGGAATCATGGGCGGCGAGAAGGCCAGGATCTGTGCATCCTTGATGTGGGCAGTCTTGATGAATATCTGTGCTGCCACCATCTGGGCTTCCAACGGATTGATGAAGAAACGGTAGAAGCCATCACCTTCCCACAATCCGCTGATTTTCCACCAGAGACCCTTCTGTCGCTCGGCAAACGGCTTCAGCTTGATGACGAAGGTGGCCTGGTCGGAACCAGCGCCGGCAATGAAGTTGTAGCCCTGTAACTGCTCACGGCTCTGGATGGCCGGGTCGGCAGCCAGTATGGAGTCCACCTGATTGATGATCTGCTTGGTGCGTGCCACTGATGTTGCCGGCGGCATGGAGATGGTACAGAACATGGTACCTGTGTCCTCGTCGGGCACAAGGCCGGTCTTCGTGGTGAACATGGTGGTAGCCAGTACGACGATACCCAAGATGACAGCAATGCCAACGACTAAAGGCTTGCGAACAAGCTTCTCCACGACGTTCTTGTACTTGCCCAGCGTGGCGTTGAAGGCGGTGTTGAACGATGCGTGGAACCGGTCAATGCGCGACATCTTCCGCTCATGGCCGTTGGCGTCGTGAGGCTTCAGGAAGATGGCACACAGTGCCGGCGACAGCGTCAGCGCGTTCAAGGCGGAGATAAAGATACTGACGGCCATCGTCACACCGAACTCGCGGTAGAACGTACCTGTGGTGCCGCCGATGAACGACACGGGGATGAACACCGAGGCCATCACCAAGGTAATAGATATGATGGCGCCCGAGATTTCGTTCATGGCGTCGATACTTGCGGTCAGCGGCGACTTGTAACCCTGATCCAGCTTGGCGTGTACGGCCTCTACCACCACGATGGCGTCGTCCACCACGATGGCAATAGCCAAGAGCAGGGCCGACAGCGTCAAGAGGTTGATGGAGAAGCCGAAGACGCTCAGGAAGAAGAACGTACCAATGAGCGATACCGGCACGGCTATCAACGGGATGAGCGTGGAGCGCCAGTCCTGCAGGAAGATGTAGATGACCAGGAACACCAACACCAGGGTGAACAGCAGTGTGAACACCACCTCCTCAATAGAAGCATACAGGAATTCCGTTACGTCATAGTTGATCTTATACGTCATGCCCGGCGGGAACAGCTTGGCCTGCTCTTCCAGCTCGGCCTTTACCTGCTTGGCTATATCGTTGGCGTTGGAACCGGCAATCTGCTGTACCATACCCATGACGGACGGAAGGTTGTTGTTCTTCATCGACACGGAGTACTGCAAACCGCCCAACTCTATCTTTGCCACGTCCTTCAGCTTCAGCGTCTGGCCGTTGGCATCGCTCGAGATGATAATGTTGCCAAACTCCTCCTCCGTCTTCAAGCGGCCGGTGTAGAGCATGGCATACTCGTAGGCCACGTCCGACTGCTCACCGAACTTACCCGGTGCGGCCTCGATGTTCTGCTCAGCCAGCACGGCGCTGATGTCCGAGGGCATTAGGTTGTACTGCTTCATCACGTCAGGCTTCAGCCAGATACGCATGGAGTAGGTCTTCATACCAGGGCTCTGCACGTCGCCCACACCCTGAATACGCTTGATGGCAGGGATGATATTGATGTTGTTGTAGTTCGTCAGGAACTCATCGTCGTAGCGCCCGTCAGAGGTCAGGGTGAACATCATCACCTGGCTGGTCTGACGCTTCATCACCGTTACACCGATGCGCGTCACTTCGGCAGGCAACAGGGCCTGAGCCTGCTGCACGCGGTTCTGCACGTTCACGGCGCACATGTCAGCATTCAGTCCCTGGCGGAACATGATGGAGAGGTTTGCGGAACCCGACGAAGCCGTCGAACTGATATAGTCCATGCCCTCCACACCGTTGATACTCTCTTCCAGCGGCACAAGCACGGAGTTTTTTACCGTCTCGGCATCGGCACCAGGGTAGCTGGTGTAGACCACGACCGTAGGCGGTGCAATGTCCGGGTACTGCTCAATGGGCAGCGTGGCCAGTCCGATGAAACCCAGCAGCACGATGACGATGGAGATCACCGTCGACAGCACTGGGCGTTTTATAAATGTTGTAAAAGTCATAATAGAGCCCCCCTCTTATCCCCCAATGGGGGGAGGCCGCAACAGGGGCGCGGGCCTATGTGTCTTTAAAGCCTCCCCCGACAGGGGAGGTTCTTTGCAAAGCAAAGCGGCAGAGCCGAGCGGGAGGGACTTTTTACTTTTTCATCGCATTCACGATGTCGCTGGCGCTCATGGCCTTGGCTTGCTCCTTGAT
This sequence comes from uncultured Prevotellaceae bacterium, assembly GCA_900318585.1. Taxonomy (GTDB): domain Bacteria; phylum Bacteroidota; class Bacteroidia; order Bacteroidales; family Bacteroidaceae; genus Prevotella. The sequence continues at coordinate 46,219 of ONKY01000165.1, read as the reverse complement.
TTTCTGCTGGTAACGCTCGGGAGTGATCTGTACAATCTCCATGCCGTCAGTGAGTTTCGTGATACCGTTGGTCACGTACTTGTCGCCAACCTTCAGACCCTCGGTTACGACGAAGTTGTTGCCGTCATCCTGCGGGTCAACCTTGATTTCGGTGTACTTCACTTTGTTGTCCTGACCTACAGTGTACACGAACTTCTTGTTCTGTACCTCCGAGACACACGACTGCGGGATGACGATGGCATCCGTGTTGTCATGAGGGATAATGATGTTGCCGGAGGCACCGCTCTTCAGCAGTTTCTGCGGGTTCTGGAACACGGCAATCATCTGCACCGTACCAGTGGCCTGGTCAATCACACCGCTCATCTTCGTCACGCGCCCTTCCAGGTCGTACATCGTCCCGTCACTCAGCTGGAGTCTCACTGCAGGCAGGGCGTTCAGGCCACCGCCGTTCTTCGACATAGCTAAAGCGTCCTTCTCGTTCATGGAGAAGTAGACCTCCATCGACGAGTTGTTCGACACGGTCGTCAGCACGCTGGCAGCACTCACCAATGCACCCTTCTTAAAGGGCAGTGTGCCCACCACACCGGCAGCCGGGCTTTTCACATAGCAGAAACTCAGCATCTCCTTGGCCGATGCCAGTCCTGCCTGGGCCAGAGCCAAAGAAGCCTTTGCCTGCTCATACTGGTTGGTGGCCGACTGCAGTTCGAAGTCGCCGATGACCTTGTTTTCGAACAGCTTCTTGGCATTCTCGTAAGAGAGCTTTGCCGTGTTGCATGCGGCCTGAGCCGTGTTCACCGATGCCTGTGACTGGCGCACCTGTGCCTGATAAGTCGCATTGTCGATGACGAACAGCACCTGTCCAGCACCTACCGTCTGGCCTTCCTTCACATTGATCTGGGTGATGAAGCCCTGTACTTTCGGGCTGATCTGTACGTCCTGCACACCCTTGATGGAGGCAGGGAATGTCTGTTGGGAGGCGGCACTGCTCGTACCGACCGTCACCACGGGGTACTCGTTGTCGCCAAACTCTGGACGGCCGCCACCGCTCTTTCCACATGAACAGAGCAGCAGCGCAGCGGCCGCAGCCATCAAAAACTTTTCTTTTTTCATACTTTATTTTTAAACTAGTTTAATATAGACACATGGTAATGTTATCCTTTACCGAAAACTTTCTTGCCTGCTTTCGGTTTTCGACCTGCAAAATTACGAAAAAGAAATGTAATTTCTTATTTATTTATATCTTTTTTGAACTTTATTAGTATTTTCGAGGATATTTTCACCCATTTCCTTTGGCTTTTGCTCGCTTTTTCGTATCTTTGCACCGTAAAATACTAAAAACAAATCTCTAAGAACAGAAAAAGACTAATTTACATGATGAAAACATTTGGTAGACACGCTGGCCGAGGTTGGCGTCGAGGGTTGATGGCAGTCGTGCTGTCGGCTGCCTTAATAGTTCCTTCCAGTGCGCTGGCTGGGGAATCGGGAACTGCAGACCCAATGGACACCCGGTTGATGCCGCAGACGGCGATGCAGCAGGGCACTGTGAAGGGAACGGTGGTTGACGAGTTGGGAGAGCCAATGATTGGCGTGACTGTCAGGGTGAAGGGTACGCAGCAGGCTACGGTGACCGACCTGAGCGGTAACTTCTCGCTCCCGGCAGGTAGCAAGGCCATGCTGGAGTTGTCGTATGTGGGCTACCTGACCATGACGACGCAGGTAAAAGGCACGCAGCCGCTGAAAATCAGCATGAAGCCCGACACGAAGATGATGGACGAGGTGCTGGTCATTGGCTATGGTACGGTGAAGAAGCGCGACGCCCTTGGCGCCATCTCGCAGGTGAAGGCTGAGGATATCAAGCAGGCACCGGTGCTCAACGCCATGGAGGGCCTTAGCGGAAAGATCGCCGGACTAGACATCACACGCTCCAGCGGACAGGCTGGTTCGTCGCCGCAGATACTGCTGCGTGGTAACCGCTCGCTGGCAGGCAGCTCGGCACCGTTGTTCATTATCGACGGCGTGCCAGGCAGCATAGATAACCTGAATCCAAACGACATAGAATCGATAGAGGTGCTGAAGGATGCCTCCTCGACCGCCATCTATGGCGCCGAGGGTGCCAACGGTGTCATCATCGTCACTACCCGTCAGGGTACGCAAGGCAAGACGCAGGTAGATTTCAATGCTTACGTGGGCATCAATGCCTTCCCGTCCTATCCTACCACGCTCTCCGGTCAGGCATGGATAGATTATCTGACGGAAGGCTACCGCGCCCGCTACGGCGAGGAGCCGGAGAGTGTGGAACAGATGATGAACGACCGAGGTTTCTCACAGGGAGCTATAGATGCCTACCACAACGGTGAGTGGGTGAACTGGCGCGACGAGATCCTGCAGACGGGTATGCAGCAGAACTATAATGTCAGCGTGCGGGGAGGAACGGAGCGTTCACAGTCATACTTCAGCGGTGGCTACCAGCAGGAGAAGGGCTTGTACCGAAAAGACAAAGCTGACGCCCTGAGCTTCCGTGCAGGCAGCAACTACAAGGTGAACAAGCTGGTGACCGTGGGCTTTCAGTCTACCCTGTCTTACAAGAACCGCGACCGTCGCAACTCCCGCCTGAGCAAGTCGCTCACGCAGATTCCTTTAGGTAAGGTATGGAATGACGACGGTTCGCTGAAGGTCTATCCTATTGACGACATGAACAGTTACGTGAACATCATGGCCGACGACCAGCCATACGCTTACGAAAACAACCTGAAATCCATGTCGCTGAAGGTTTCTCCCTATGTGGAATTCCATCTCTTCAAAGGGTTTACCTTTAAGTCGCTCCTCAGCGCCTCCATCAGTAACAGTCGTACTGGCGTGTGGGACGGTATGAATACTTATATGGAGCTGACGGGCTCGCAGTCGCCTAACCAGCGTTCAGCCACCTACAGCACTTCCAACGGATGGGGATATTCATGGCAGAACGTGGCCAATTACAACTTTACGTTGGCCGACCAGCATGATATCACCCTGACGGGTGTCATGGAGTACGGTAAGAGCAAGGGTGAGACGAGTAGCATGTGGAACGAACAGTTCGACTTTGACCAGTCGCTCTACTATAACTTCACAGGCGGAGACAACAAGGAGACTACTACCAACTATACTGAGCAGTCCAAGCTTAGTTACGCCCTACGTGCAAGCTATAGTTTCCTGGGACGCTATCTGCTCTCCGCTTCCATCCGTTGGGATGGCGCCTCGGTGCTCGACCGTGACCACCGCTGGCACTCCTTCCCCGCTGTGTCGGCAGGCTGGCGAGTCAGCGACGAGAAGTTCATGGAGGCGACCAAGTCGTGGCTCGACAATCTGAAGCTGCGCGTGGGCTACGGCGTGACGGGCAACTCCACCATTAAACCGTTCACTTCGCTGCAACGTGTGGAGCCGTCGGCTACCCACATCACACTCGGCAACAAGGACGTGACGCCCTTTAAGCTGACGGAATACGTGACCAACCCCGCGCTCTCTTGGGAGAAATCCTACAACTGGAACTTTGGTGTGGACTTCGGATTCCTCGGCGGACGTATTGACGGTTCGTTCGAGTACTACACCACCGATACAAAGGGCATTATCTATAGCAGGCCTCTGCCTACAGCCTTCGGTGTTTATAACGCAAAGACCACTTACAAGAAGAACTCTAATATCGCGCGCATAAATAATAAAGGTATAGAGGTGACCGTCAACACACGCAATATCGTGAAGCGCGACTTCACCTGGACCACTACCTTCACTTTCGCCAAGAACGTGGAGAAGCTGAAGGAGATAGATCTTGGCAATAACGTCAGCGTGGACAACCTCGTGGCTTTAGGGCTGTTCCTTGACCATCCCGTCCATACCTTCTACGGCTATAAGAAACTGGGAATTTGGCAGAAAGACGAGGAGGAACAGGCCAAGTGCTTCGGCAACGAGGTTGGCACGGTGAAGGTAGATGTTCCCCGTTTGGTCTGGGATCCTGATTACACCTATGTTGCCGGTGAAGGCGACCAAGCAAAGGAGTATCGTGGTGCATACTATATTCCTGGTGAGACCGATGACAACGGTAACCAGATATACTATACCCGCGACAATACCTATGTCATCAATGCCAATACCGACCGTCAGATTCTTGGCGCACAGACACCCGATTGGAACATTGGCCTGCAGAACCAGTTCACCTATAAGGACTTCGATCTGAGCATTATGATGAACATGCGATGGGGACAGATGATTAACGGCGAGCTGCTTTCCTACGTGGGTGGAACGAACCAGCCGGACTGTTACGACTACTGGACGGAGTCGAACCCCACCAACGCCTATCCGCGACCCATTCAGGGCTATTCGATGACGACGGCACAGAAGGAGTCGATGTACTATGTGGATGGCTCGTTCTTCAAGATAAAGAACATTACTTTGGGCTACACACTGCCGCGCAGCCTCCTGACGAAGCTGAATATTCAGAAGCTCCGACTCTACGGCACAATTACGAACCCAGTCATTATTGCCAAGGAACACTCTCTGCTGAAAGGGATGGACCCGGAGTCGAACGCCTCCGACAGTTTCCCGCTCTACAAGACCCTGGTGTTCGGACTGAACGTGACGTTCTAAAAGCCATATCCCCGCCTCTTTTCCAGAGAGGGTGGGTATAGGAATTAAAGACAATAGAAAACAAAACAACATACTTCTATATGAAACAGGTATTTTCAAAAAAGATAATAGCTTTCGTGGGTCGCGCAGCCATTTTGCCCCTTCTCGTCGCCTGCTCCCTTGACGAGACAAACTATTCCTCGCTCGACCAGGAGATAGTCTATCCCAGCGAGGCCGGCTTCAACGGGCTGGTGGAGGCTTGTTACGAGAACATTTATTACCTCTACGGTAAGATGGATGGCATAGACCTCATGGAGATGGGTACCGACCTCTGGATGAACGGTGGTCGCAACGACAGTCATGGCGAGCTGACCAACTATAACGAGAACCTGAACACATCGACCGGCGTGGTGCGTGTGGTGTGGAATGCCCTCTATGGAACGGTGGCCTACTGCAATACTGCCATCTACTACCAGAACAGCAGCGCCGACTCCTCTCGAACGGCCAAGGTGGCTGAGGCTTATTTCCTGCGTGCCTTTGCCAACTGGCACATCGTAGAGAACTGGGGTGGGGTGGTGCTCAACACATCGAGCATTGCCGAGTCAGGCTCTGTGGAGCGTGCCACCCGGGCTTCGGAAGAAGAGTTCTATGACCAGATTATCAGTGACCTGCAGTTCGCCGCTACTCACCTGCCCGAGGTGCAGGCTGACCGCGGACGTGCAACGAAGTGGAGCGCTCTGGCCATGCTCACCAAGGCCTACCTGCAACGCACTCGCCTCTATGCTGACGGTTCTGCCGAGAAAAAACAGTATGCCGAATTAGCCTGGCAGGCCGCACAACAGATTATCCAGGCCCGCCGGCTCTACCAGAGCGATGACCAGCAGAGCGGTAGCACCAAGTATTGGCTACCCGACAACAACAAGCAGAACCAGGAAAATCTTTTCACAGAGGCCGTGGACCATGTGGACGGTTACAATCCCGAGTGGTGGAACCGCGGGCGTACCCGTCAGTACTATGAGATGGCCATTGGCTCGGCCGCGCAGAACTTCGGCATCAGCAGTAACGGCTGGCGCTACGGCCGTGCCAACGCTACCGTATGGCGGCCTACGCTCTATCTGCTTCAAAAGTGCTTCGAGCCTTCGGAGACAACACCTGACACCCGCTTCTCTGACAGTTTCTATTATAAGTATTTCATCAGCTCCAATTCCTTTGCGGTGAACTATACCAACTGGATACTCTACGGAAAGGACTCCCTCGTCTACAAGGAAGTGGACAAACGTGGCCGTCCGATTACCTCGAACTACACCATCAAGGGTAACATCAAGACAGCACTTGACTTGCGTGGTACGGGCTTTAATTACTATGCCGACAGTGGCGAGGCTACTGATGCCGTGTTTGAATTGGAGGACGACGATGCCGCCATGGGATGTTTTACGCCCAATTGGGACTTGGATTCTGCATGGTGTGCAAAGCAGAAGTTCCTCGCTGCCGGCCCCAACCAGTACATGGATAAAGTGGGCGACGGCCCAACGAAGAAAATAGGCGGACTGGCTAAGAATAGCTATATGCGTTCGCTCATGCCCTCGCTCAAGAAGTTCTCCTGCGTGAAGTACCTGCATTCCAACCAAGAGTGTGAGCAGGATATTGCCATTATCCGACTCACTGACATCTATCTGTTGGCTGCCGAGGCTGCTGTCATCAGCGGTCAGCATCAGTCGGAAGGTCTGGCCTGCATCAATGCCGTTCGTCGCCATGCCGCCCTTTCCACCAATGCCGCAAAGATGGAGGTGGGGGCAGATGCTATGACCATAGACTTTATATTAAAGGAGCGCGCGCGTGAGTTGTGCGGTGAGCAGTGGCGTTGGTACGACTTGAAACGTACAGGCCGCCTTTCCCAGGATTATCTGACGCAAGAGGGCGGGAATCCTCACATTACCGTGTTCAACCAGCGTAACCTGGTACGTCCCGTTCCGCAGGAGTTCCTGGATCAGATTGCCAACCCTGACGAGTTCGGTACAAACGGATACTAATTAAATTCTGTTAATTATTTTAAAATATTTCCGAAAGCCACAAATATTTCTTACTTTTGTAGGCGAATTGTATATATTAGATAACTAAAGACAAAACATACACGCATTATGAAAAAGCTGATTACATTTGTTTCAGTGGCATTCTTTGGCATGCTTACGACCTATGCCCAGAATGCAGATTTAACAACGACACTGGAGAAAACACGTGTCATTTACCTCACGGCAGATACTGTCAGTCAGGAAGATGGTGACCTGTATCCGTGGTGTGTGAATGAATTGCCCAATACGTTCGGTCTTGTGGATATGCCTTTTGAAGGTGTGTCAGACGAAGACTGGAACTATCAAGTGGCTTTCCGCAACGACTATACCGACCCTGAAACAGGCTTTACACTGAAGAAGGGGTATTACCGGGGAATCACTCTCTATAGTGAAACACTTAACCTCAATGGGGTGTGTACAAACATGAAAACCAATAAGAACACGGATAACAGCAGAGGTTTCAAGAATCTGAAGAAGGTGATTCTCTATTATGTCTGTCTGCCTGATGCCAAGTGTAGTTCGAATGGATATAACTATAACCATAACGCCTGCCCCAGCAATGGTGGTCGTGTATTTGCCCAGTATATCAATACTGCTGACGGCACACCCCTGTCAAACAGAGCATACCGTGATCCCAGTATCGGTGTGGATTATCTTGAGGGAATGGATGAGGAGTATTTTTCTTCATTGGGCTGGATGGAGTATGTCAAGACGTTCAAGAACTACGGCTGCGGTTTTGAGATGATGCAAGACGATTCGTTCACCAATCTGCATTACAATCCTGCGCTTGTTACCACGAATCAACCTTTCAAGTTTTCTGTTGACCTGACTAATTCACTACCCTCGTCAGAATATGATGCCTTTTTTGAGAGCGAGACCAAAAAGAGCGAGTTTAAAAAGTTACCTATTGACGGTCTGACGGAGTTGGAGACTTCCTACTATTTTGCTGATGCAAAGGACTGTAACCCTTATTCTGACAATCCTGAGTCTGATGCTATGTCGGCTACGGGCTATAACTGCTATGCCGACCGTTGGGGCAAGAAGGTGGATTGGACACCTGAAACCGCTATTAAGATTGGCATCAAGGGTCGCCTGTATCTGGTGGGCTTTGCCTTGGTTTCTGCTACAGAGGGGGCCGAGACTGAATATTTGAACACGTTTGACTATATGTCGGCCAGGTTTACCACTGAACCGACGGCTGCTGCCGGTAATCCCATTAATGGTGAAATGCCCGAGAATCCTTGGGCCGATCGCGTTGGAAAACAGAATGAGGAGCCGCCCGTCGTTGACGGTATTGCCAACATTCCCTGTAAGGTCATCGACGCTCCTGCTTACAACCTGCAGGGCCAGCGTGTGAAAGATAGTCACGAAGGCATTGTTGTGAAGGAAGGCAGGAAAATTATGAAATAGATTATTAATCCTTTATATCATTTTATTATTAACTAAAACCAAAAAAGCATGAAAAAAACTTTATTTGCTATTGCAACCTTCTTGGTTGCAGCAATCGGAGTTGCTCAGGGAGCTGTGACGCCACGCTCTCCGCGTATTCTTGCTGGTCAGACTGCTGAGCTGATCATTACGAATAACTTGACGGAGAAGCACGCTGATGGTAGCTGGTATTTGACTGCTGCTGCAAAGCAGTGGGTGAAGTACGAGTCCGATCAGGCTCCTATGGTGCAACAGACCAATCGTGCCAATGTATGGTATGACATCTATTCTGATGTTGACACGATGATTGTGACCAGTGAAGAGAAGAATTGGGGTGGCTACTTTACCGTGAAATCGCGTGAGGGAGCTACCGCAGGTCTGATTGTGGTCGGAAAGAGCCGTATGCCTCATTTCTTTATCAAGGACACGAAGGAAATCAGGCTGTTCTTCTCCGGAAGTGCCAGTAAGACGGGCAAGCCTGAATTGGTCGTGATTGATATGGCGACGAATGAGGTCGTTGAGGACATTGTCAGTGACATGGAACTGAGCAAGTCTACGTGGGACAAGTCGGTGATGCTTTCTGCAAAACTTGACATCTCTAAGTCTTACGAGATTATTGCTAAGACTGCTGGCAATCAGAATGACCTCGTCCTGCAGGCTCTTCGCCTGTATGGCAATGAAACACCCCTGTCGAGTGAGATTACTGAAGGTGCAGAGCTGAGCAGCTATATTGCTGCTTATCGTGCTGCTAATCCCGATGCTGACAAGTTCACACTTCAGCCCGGTGCATGGTACACCATCTCCGCTCCTATCGTAGCTGACTGTGGCATCCAGATTTTGGGCGATGCTATTAGCCCTGCTACTATTGATGCATCTGAACTTGATGGTCCGTTCATCCAGATGTCGGATAAGCCTGCAGTGGCTGCCGACAGTAAGGGTCTCATTGTTCTCGAGGATAATATTCAGCTGAGCAATATCAAGGTTAAGAACCTGAAGGCTCCGCTACTTTCTACCAACCGTCAGAAGTACATCTTCCCGTTGGTGGAACTCTCCAACAGCGTGATCGAACTTGCTGGTGGCGAACAGAGTGTGTTTGACTGCTTCGGTGGCGGTGCCATTGGCAAGCTGGCTATCAACAAGTCTACTATCTATGCAAAGGGTGAACACACGGGTTATCTCTACAATGCTCAGGCTGGTTCCATCCTGATTCAGGCTGGTTTGAAAGAGCAGGTATTCTCTATCACCAACTCTACCCTGAAGGGTATTGCTTATAACAAGCATATCATCAACCATCGTATGCGCAGCCAGATTTGGCAGACTTACGAGGTGAAGAATAACATTATCTTTGACTCTGGCCGTCCTGGTCGTTTCTGCATGGGCATGAACGGTGGTGTGCTCCACGCTTATCCCAAGTGGGTGATTGAGGGCAACTCTTTCCTCTGGACCGAGACAAAGAAGGAAAAGAAGGATGGTAAGACCGTCTATACCGAATATATCGTTGACAACGGTAAGGAGGAGTCTACAGGTGACAACTTCGAACCTGTCAAGAACAGTATTGTAGGTATTACCAAGCTGAAGGATTTTGCTAACGGTGACCTGACCATTGAAGAGTCCTCTATGCAGGCTAAGTTCCAGGTCGGTGATCCCCGCTGGCTCGTACCTTACGCTACACCCGCTGTCGCTTTCGAGGCTGCTGGCGACTTCGTTGCCCAGTTGAACGGTGAGCTCAAGAAGAGTGAGATGCCGAAGAGCATTACCATCACTTTCCCCGCAGGTTCTTACGAGACCTCTGGTGAGATCAAGACTGATGCTCCTGTTAACTTCGTTGCTGCTGACGGCGCAGAAGTTATCCTGAAGGCTACCAAGCCGATGACGTTGGGTGGTGCATTCTCCATCAAGGGTATTACCATTGATGCAAGTGCTCTGGAGAAGCCTTTCGTAACGCTGGCTGGTAACAAGTACTTGTTGCAGGATAACGGTTTCTATAGCATTGGAAACATTTCCTTCAACAATGTGAAGGTGACTGGTCTGAAGCAGGATCTCGTCTATGGTAACAAGGTGAAGAACCTGATTCCTAAGCTCGATTTCGTAGGCAGTAAGGTGTTTATGGCTGCCGAGAAGAAGACCGTGTTCAACTTCAATGGTGGTGGTGTTGTAGAGACGCTTAATATTGAGAATTCTACCATTGACGCTGCAAAGAGTTATATTTTCAGTAGCCAGAGTGGCCAGAAGGCTACCGAGGCTGGCTTGGAGCAGCAGTCGTTCATCATTCAGAACTCTACCATCCACAATCCTAACTCCAATTCGTTCCAGCATCGTCAGAATGGTCAGACCTGGTTGCGCTATGTGCTGAAGAACAGCATCATCAGCGAGCCTGGCCGCGACAACTTCGTGGCTGATATGAACAAGGGACAGCAGTCACCGAACCCCGTTTGGGAGATTGACCACAACTCATTCCAGAAGACCATTGATGGTGTACTGACCGACATTGCTGACAAGCAGAACACTGGCGACGAGGCAGAGCCTGTCCAGAACTCTGTCATTGGTGTAACTGATTTCGAGGATCCTGAGGTTGGCGACTTCACGGTAGACTGCTCTTCCGTGCAGGCTCTGGAGAAGCTGGGTGATCCTTCGTTCCTTGTTCCCTTCATGCAGAAAGTTCCGTTCGACATGACTGCTAAGGTCGGTGTCTCTCAAGGAGATTGGCATGCAGGTGGTGTTTGCGCTACGCAGTATGCACCTGCCGTTACAACTTCTGACGGCCGTACCTCCAACATGATGGAGAAGTATGAGGGCAATGTTGCTACTACTGGTGAGCTGATGTATCAGGAAGTGAAAGACCTGCCTAACGGCAAGTATACCGTTACACTCTTTGCCAATGCATTCTATACCGACGGTCGTGGCTTCGAGTCCGACCTTGAGGACGGTGCTACCGATGTAGCTTATGTCTTTGCTAACAACAAGAAGGCTTACGTGACCGCCCATATCGCTACTGCTACTGCTGAGAATGGTGAATACACCATTGCGAATGTGAAGGTGAAGGATGGTGTCCTGAAGCTGGGTTATGGTAAGGATAAGGCTGGTACCAACTGGCATACCATCCAGATCAAGTCGCTTATATTCCAGAAGCCTATGGATGAGGCTTATGCTGAGGTGAAGCCCGAGGCAGAGGAACTGGCTGCTAAGAAGATGGCTAATGCTACCAAGGCTGCTCTTGACGAGGCTTTGGCAGCTGAAGAGTCTGTTGATAATTACACTGCTTTGGTTGCAGCTATTAAGGCTGCAAAGACCAGTGTTGCAAGCTACGAGATCATCGAGGCTGGCACTGTCGCTGACAACAGCATGGCCAACTGGACTTGCACCAATACCAATGCTTTCCATATCAATACTTGGTCAGTAGAGGGTAACGAGGGCAATGATCCTTCTGGTATGGTAACTCCGTTCATCGAGAACTGGGTTGGTAAGCCCGGACCTCTCGGCGTTGGTGAGGAAACCTACACGCTGGCAGGTCTGAATCCTGGCGAGAAGTATCAGGTTACAGCTCTTGTACGTGCTTATAGCGAGTCGGGTGAAGACGTAGCTGGTGGTTCGTTCTTTGTTGGCAACAATAAGGTTGACCTGGCTACAGGAACTGCATTCGAGTACAACGGCATGAAGGGTATCTATGGCAAGTTCACTGCCGAGGGCGTGGTTGCTGAGGATGGTACCTTCAAGTTTGGTGTTGCTCACGAGAATCCGACCTATAACTGGGTAGCTATCAAGAACATCACGATTGATCCTATCTATCCTGCTCCTGGTATTCTCATTGCTGAGAAGGACTGGACAAAGGAGACGAAGTATCCTTACTACAATATGGGCGCTCCCGAGGGTGCATCATACGACGTGAAGGATGGCGCATTGGTTGTGACGAACACTGTGAAGCAGAACGATATCTGGGGTCTGCAGCTCTTCGCTCTTGACTGGTTCAACCTCCAGGAGGGCAAGGACTACGTGGTTCGTTTCTATGCCAAGATTCCCGCAGACGGTCAGGTACAGGTGAACATGGGTACATGGGTTGGTAACACTCAGCAGATTATTGACGTAAAGGCTACTAATAAGTTCAAGCCTATCGATGTAACCTTTGAGAAATTCCCCTACTCCAATAGTGGTAACGACGCTCACGTACTCTGGCAGCAAGGCTGGCTGCTTGGAACAGCTGAAATCAGCAAGGTACAGGTATTCGAGCTCTTGAAAGAGGATCCTGATGAGCTTATCGTTAACGGTCACTGTGAACTCGAAGATGGCGGCTGCCTGGTTACGAAGAACGGTGAGGACGGTGGTGCCTTTAAGTGGAACGTGAAAGAAGGTGCTGGTGTAGACGGCTCTAAGTGTGCAGTTGTTCATTCTGTAGACAATGCAGCTCAGGAGTGGGATTCCCAGTTCTTCATCTACGAGAAGAAGCACGTGTTCGCTGCTGGCGAGAAGTTCAGAATCTCGTTCATGATCAAGGCAGACAAGGATGCAGAGGTTGATCTTCAGGCTCACTCTACTCCTGGTAACTATATCGGTTGGTACGTAGACGGCTTCAGTGGCCCGTTGAAGGTTACGACCGAGTGGCAGGAGGTTGTCATTGAGGGCACGATTACCGACCATGAGGATTGGGGTGCCAAGATGACTGGTATGCAGACGCTTGCCTTCAATCTGAATAAGGATAAGACTCTGGAGAACAACTACTACTTTGACAATGTTTCTTGGAAGCTCGTACCCGATATTCACCAGGGTAATGTTACTTATGCTATCCAGGTGGATGAGACTCATGCTTCTGGCGACGCTGTTGAAGTGAAGAATGAGAATGAAGTTGTTGCTACACTGACCTTCGGTGAGGAAGGTGGTGCAGAATTCGGTGCAGGAAAGGCTGACGGAAGCGTTGAAGGCTATGTGGCTATGACTGCTGGTAACGGCCAGAATGGCAACAAGGCCGGTGGTACATGGTACATCATTGCTCCGAAGTACGACGGCGTGATTGCTGCTGCTGTTTCTCTGAACAGTGGTAAGAAGTTCCACCTCACTGTTGACGGTGAGCAGAATCCCGTATTCGACAACAATACTGTTGACGAGAAGTACAATGGTATCATCGAGTTCAATGTTGTAGGTGGCAAGACTTACAAGTTCTACTGCGACGGTTCTAAGCTCGGCTTCTACGGCTTCAATTATGCTTACGGTCCTGACGTGCAGCCCATCGAAGAGAAGAGTGTTGCTGAGCAGATTGCCGCCAAGGCACGTACTCGTACCGTTATGGGCATCGACGCTATTGAGACCGAGTCTGATGACGATGTGATGTACAACCTCCGCGGTCAGCGCATCACTGCTCCTGTAAAGGGACAGATTTACATCAAGAACGGTAAGAAGCACGTGGCTAAGTAAGTCTCAGACTTCAAAAACCGATAACAAAGCCCGCCCTGCCAACGCAGAGCGGGCTTTTTCCATGATAGTACACCATTTTGAGCAGATTTTCCACCTTTTGTATCAGTTTTTTTGCTACCTTTGCAGCATAAACTTGAAAACAAAACTACTAAGTGCAGAATGAAACGACTAACGATTGCTTTATCATTTGTGATTTGTCATGTGTCATGTTGCGTTGCTCAGGTCGCAGCAAACTATGCTGGCGGTAACGGAACAAAAGAAGACCCCTTCCTCATTAGCAATGCTGCAGAGCTGGCTCTTCTGGCCCATGATGTCAGCACAGAAAAGGACTTCTCTTTGGGACGATTTTTCCGTCTGACGCAGGACATTGTGGTGAACGAGGCTGTCATGGCTACAGATCTTACTAAGCTTCAGGATTATACGGGCCGTCCTCCTTTTCCTGAGACGCCTGCCATCGGTAGTTTTACCAATGAGACGGACTACATAGCCTTCCAAGGCGTGTTCGACGGCGATGGTCACACCATCAGCGGTCTCTACCTGACGGCCAACCAGGGTGTCAATTATCTGGCTCTCTTCCGCGTCATCGAAGACGCCGAGATACGTAACTTAGGCATCAGCGACCTATTTGTCTATGCTGGTGCCTACTTGGGGGGCATCGTTGGCCGTGCCATCAATTCCCGAATTATTAACTGTTACGTCAATGCCAGCCACGTCTATGGCTGGGGCAGCAACAGCGGTGGCATCGTCGGTCAAGCCATGGGTAGCACCAAAGTGCAGAACTGCTATTACCGTGGCTGGTTGAACGGTAAGAACGATATGGGTGGTATCGTGGGACGCATCGGTAACGGCGACGTAAACAGTGTTCTTGTGGAGAACTGTTATACGACTGCTGTCATAGAGTTGCGTGGTCGTGAAAATAAAGGTGGTGTGACAGCTACCAATTCAGAAGGTAGCATTGTGCGCAACTGCTTTTTTACCGAAGCCTCGGCTACCGATGCCGTTTGGCCGGCTCAGGATAAAGGCACCACTGTGGGATGCCGTCAGCTGACGGAGGAGGAGATGTGCCAAGAGGAATTCTTGGGCGTGCTGAACGCTAATTCCCGACAGATTGCTGCTGCCTGCCGCTGGCAGAAAGGTGTCACAGGCTTTCCAGAACACGACATGACAGAAATGACTGCTGACGTGGAGAACCAGCGTGATGTAAACAAGCTGGCCATCAATCCTGTGCCTGCCAACGGTGATACCCATGCTGATATGGATGGTGACACACCAGTGCTTTCGTGGACAGCAGCCCGCGACGGTAAGACAGTCTTGCAGTACATCTATATAGGCACTGATTCTGCTGCCATTGCTAATGCTACATCGGCCAGTGCTGTGGCAACCCTGGGCATCGAGAATAGTTTTCAGTTATCAGATATTGGCTATCAGCTTTCAACTCGTCAGGTTTATTATTGGCGGGTTGACCGTGTGGATGCTGATGGTCTGCTCACGGCTGGCGATGTGTGGAGCTTCCAGCCGCGTCATCTGGCCTTTCCCGGCGCAGAGGGTTATGGACGCTTTGCCCGTGGCGGTCGAGGAGGCCGTGTTGTTTATGTTTCCAACCTTGATGCCGACGGCCCCGGTTCCCTGCGTTGGGCTCTGACAAACGGCAGCGGGCCCCGCACGGTGTTGTTCAAGGTGAGCGGGCTGATAGACATGGGCTTTCGCCAATGCAAGACTGACCCGTGTGTCACCATCGCCGCCCAGTCTGCTCCTGGTAAGGGTATTTGTGTCAAGGGCAGCGACATCGGACTTGGCGATGACAATATCTGCCGTTTTCTGCGTGCCCGTCGTGGCTTAGGCACTCCCGATGACACGGGCAATGCCATCGGTACCTTCTATTCTGACCATACCATCATGGACCATGTGACGGCTTCTTGGGGAACGGACGAGACTGTTTCTACCCGTTCGTCGAAAAATGTTACATTCCAGCGTAGCATCATTAGTGAGGCACTTGGCATTACGAACCACCGTAAATATTCTGAAGGCACTAACCACGGCTTTGCTGCCACCATCGGTGGCGACATCGGCTCGTTCCACCACAACCTGTTGGCTAACTGCAATGGTCGCAACTGGAGCATGGGCGGTGGGGCTGACGCCAACGGTCGTTCACAGGGCCGATTGGATATGTTCAACAATGTGGTGTACAACTGGAATGGACGTACCACTGATGGCGGTGCCATGAGGATGCAGTTCGTGAACAACTATTACAAGATGGGCCCAGACACACACCAGACCATCCTTTTCTCTGCCGATAATGAGACTGGGGGCGACCGTGACCAGTTTGCTTACGTCAGCGGAAACATCCGTGACAACCGCGACGGTTCCCTCACCGAGGACAAACTTAATGTCACCTATCGTGCTACCGGCCCCCAGCCGGAAAAGGCATGGTACGCTGAACCTTTCTTCCCCTCCTACGCTACCATTGAGTCGGCGCGTGATGCCTATAAGAGTGTGCTTAGTGATGTGGGTGCCAACCAGCCTTTCTCAGACCAGACCGACTGGCGCATTTTTAGAGAGACTTTGGATCGTTCCTATACCTACGTTGGCTCGAAATCGGGTATAAGGGGCGAGATCGACGACGAGATGGATGCAGGGGGCTTTGAGGATTATCCGTCGAATGAGTGGTCAGATGACTACGATGTTGACTTGGATGGACTGCCCAACTGGTGGGAAGAGATACGTGGCACGAGTCCCCGTTCGCGTCAGTTGAACTATGCCGATACCAACAAGGACTTGGAGGGCGACGGTTACACGGAGATTGAGCGTTATTTGGATTTCATGGCGCAGCCCCATCTGTTGGTAGCTCCAGGCCAGTCGGCCGTGGTCGATGTGCCCGAACTTTTCCTCGGCTATACGGCCAGCCCGCGTTTCGAGGCCGTGTCGTCAAGTACTGACGTGACCGCCACGCTTGCCGCTGATGGGCTGCTTACGGTGCAGGCTGGCAGTCAAAATGCGCTGGCTGAGGTGGCGTTGCGCGTCACCGATGTGGAAGGCTCCACTTTTGAGCGTCGTCTGTGTGTGGCAGTAACACCCTACAACACACCATTGGTCAACAGTATAGGAACCGTAGGTGCGCTTCCCCGTCCCGTCACGGTCTGTTACGACCTTTTTGGCCGTCGTGTCAGTAGCTCCGCCCGCGGACTCGTGATTCGCAGGACAACCGATGCAAAAGGTAATGTTGTGGTGGAGAAGCTATGGCTGACCCCATAAATTATAGACAAGTGACGGCTGGGAATTCCCAGCCGTCACTTGTCTATTATTATACGTTCTGCTCCTGGAAGTCCAGGTCAGCCTGTACCACGAAGAACATCTCTTCGGGCAGGAAGTTCCCCTGCTTGTCCTTCTTGGCTTGGCTGCATACGTAGTTAGCCACTTGCTCCAAATCGATGTCCACCTCTTCGTCACTGCTTTCCAGCACTCCGCTGTTGTAGTAATAGTCAACAATGGTATCGATGATGTAAAGCAGGTCTTCCTCGGAGAAATGCTCCTTGATGTCGGTGGGCAGTTGCTCGCGTATAAACTCCGCTTCGCGTCGGTTTTCCTCCTCGTCGATGCGGAGTTCTTCTTCTAACGTCATGCTTTTACCTCTTTTCTTTCAGACTACCTTTCCTTTTTTTACAGCAATGCCTGGAATTTCTCCTCCAGCTTGGCCTTGCTCACGGCACCAACCAGCTTGTCAACCACCTCACCGTTCTTGAAGAACAGGATCGTGGGGATGTTGCGGATGCCGAACTCTGTAGCGAGGTCTTCGTTCTCCTCCACGTCGCATTTGCCGACGGTAAGTTTTCCGTCGTATGCTTCGGCCAGCTCGGAAACGATGGGCGCAATCATGCGGCAGGGACCACACCAGGTTGCCCAAAAGTCAACTACCAATGGCTGTGAGCCATTCTTCAGGTTCTCAAAGTTCTCGTTTGTGATTTGTACTTCCATAATCTTTTTTCTTTAAATAGTTCATGTGTTATTATCTTATCAGCAAATATCATGCCAAAACTATCACCTTTCACTTCTAATTGATCTTATAGTCCAGCGCCTCTTGCTGCTCGATGTAGTCGATGAGCTGGTGGCGCACGTCGACGGTGGCTTTCTGGGAACGTAGCAGCACGTGGTGCTTGCCTAATGAGTCGCGCAGCTGAAAGAAGAGCTTGGTCTTACCGGGATGCTCGCTGATGATCTCCTGCAGCTCGGTAACAATCTGTTCGTCAAGCAGGTCAGATTTGAGCGAGATGGTGATGCGATCGATGGCCTTGTCCTTCACCGTCTGCAGATATTCCACATTCTGCACCTTCAGTTCGACGGGACCGTCGGGCTGATATTGGAACCTCGGCATGAGCTTGGCTGTGACAAAGACACTGGCACCTTCGGTGAACATTCCATTGAAACGCCCCCAGTTCTCGCCGAACAGAGGCAGCTCGCCGGAACTCTCAAAGTCTTCTATCATGACGATACCGTAGGGCTTGCCGTTCTTGGTGAACCCCGTGCGGATGCTTGTGACGATGCCGCCGACAATTACATCTTCGCGGTCCTTGCTGGTCTTGACCGACTCCAGTTCTCCGCACTTGGTGTTGCACAGGTTGTCCAGCACAATCTTGTATTCGTCCAACGGGTGGGCGGAGAGGTAGATGCCGATGAGATCGCGCTCCTTGTTCAGCCGTTCGATGTCGCTCCAGCGGACATCGGTCTTGGGTATTGGTGGCGTGGCTATTTCTATGCCGTCGTCGAAGCCGCCGAAGAGCGAATTCTGCATCTGCTGCTTCTCCTGCTGGTACAACTGTCCGTAGCGCACGAGTGTATCGAGGAACACTTCACCCTTGGCGTTTTCGGCGAAGTATACCTCGCGGCGATAGCCGAAAGAGTCGAATCCGCCACTGAGTGCCAGACTTTCAAACGCCTTGCGGTTCACGTTCTGGAAGTTGACGCGTTGTGCAAAGTCGAAGATGTCCTTGTAGGGGCCGTTCTTCGTGCGTTCATCGATGATGGCAATAGCAGCGGCGTCACCCAAGCCTTTGATAGCCGCGAGTCCAAAACGGATGTCGCCTTTCTTGTTCACACCGAATTTCTGGTACGACTCGTTGACGTCGGGCCCCAGCGTGTTGATCTTCATCCGCTTACACTCGTCCATCAACTTCGTAATCTCCGTTATCTGGTCGCGGCGTCTCGACATGATTGCTGCCATGAACTCCGCTGGATAGTTGGCCTTTAGGTAGGCCGTTTGGTAGGCCACCCAGGAATAGCAGGCGGCATGTGACTTGTTGAAAGCATAGGAAGCAAAATCTTCCCAGTCTGTCCATATCTGCTCCAGCACCTTGGGGTCGTGACCGTTCTTCTTTCCGCCCTCAATGAACTTCGGCTTCATGGCATTTACAATGTCAATCTTCTTCTTACCCATTGCTTTACGGAGGGCATCGCTCTCACCACGGGTAAAATCGGCCAACTGTCGTGAGAGCAACATCACCTGCTCCTGATAGACGGTAATGCCATAGGTGTCCTTCAGGTATTGCTCCATGCAGGGAATGGGGTAGGTAATCTCTTCTCTTCCGTGCTTACGGTCAATAAACGACGGTATGTACTTCATGGGGCCCGGGCGGTAGAGGGCGTTCATGGCAATGAGGTCCTCGAATACCGTCGGCTTCAGCTCACGCAGGTATTTGCGCATACCGTCCGACTCGAACTGGAACGTGCCGACGGTGCTCCCCTCCTGGTACAATTCAAAGGTCTTCGGGTCGTCGATGGGTATGTTGTCCAGGTCGATGTCAATGCCACGTGTCAGCTTGATGTTCGCGCAGGCCTCCTTCAACTCCGAGAGTGTCTTCAGCCCGAGGAAGTCCATCTTGATGAGACCTGTCGACTCGATGACGTGTCCGTCGTACTGTGTACAGTTGGTCTTCGTGTCCTTGAAGTCCGGGTCGTCGGCCGTAGAGACGGGCACCCAGTCGGAGATGGGGTCGCGGCAGATGATGAAGCCGCAGGCGTGGATGCCAGTACCACGGACGGTACCCTCCAGCATCTTCGCATATTTGATGGTGTTGGCCAGTACGGGGTCGGTCGACGCTTCAGCATCGCGCAACTCCGGCACGGCAGCAATGGCATTCGTCAGGTTCATCTTCGGTGTCTTGCCGTTGACGTCTGGCAGACGGTCGGGGATGGCCTTGCACAAAGCGTTGCTGATGGCCAATGGCAGTTTTTCTACGCGGGCCACATCCTTGATACTGTTTTTCGTAGCCATCGAGGCATAGGTGATGATGTGGGCGCAGTTCTCATGTCCATATTTGTCCTCCACCCACTTCAGCACGCGGCCGCGGCCGTCGTCGTCGAAGTCGGTGTCAATATCAGGCAGGGAGATACGGTCGGGATTCAGAAAACGCTCAAACAGCAGGTCGTATTTCAGCGGGTCGATCTTGGTGATGCCTAAGCAGTAGGCCACCACGCTGCCGGCGGCACTTCCGCGCCCAGGGCCTACCATCACGTCCAGCTCGTCGCGGGCGGAGTTGATGAAGTCCTGTACGATGAGGAAGTAGCCGGGGAAGCCCATTGTCTTCATGATGTGCAGCTCGAAGCGAATGCGGTCTTCGACTTCCTTCGACAGCTCCCTGCCATATCGCCGATACGCTCCTTCATAGGCCAGCTTTGCCAGGTAGTCAGCCTCGAACTTGATGCGGTAGAGCTTGTCGTAGCCGCCCAGCTTCTTGATCTTTTTTTCGCCTTCTTCGCGTGGCAGGGGATTTTCGCCGTTCTCGTCGGTGGTGAACTCTTGGAACAGTTCTTCCTCCGAGAATTTCTGGCGCCATTCCTCTTCTGTGCCAAAGCTCTCAGGGATGGGGAAGAAGGGCATGATGGGGTCGTGATCCAGGCTGTAGAACTCCACCTTGTCCAGTATCTCCAGCGTGTTGCTGAGTGCCTCGGGCACGTCTTGGAATATCTCGTTCATCTCCTCGCGGGTCTTGAACCACTCCTGCTTTGAGTATAACATTCGCGTGGGGTCGTCCAAGTCCTTGGATGTTGCCAAGCAGAGCAGGTGGTCGTGGGCCTCGGCGTTCTCTTCGTCCACGAAGTGGGCGTCGTTCGTGCAGATGAGCTTGATGCCGTATTCCTTTGCCAGCTCAATCAGCACTTTGTTGGCTTCTTGCTGCAAGGGGAACGTCTCGCGGTTAGCGCGGATGGTCGGATCCTTCACCTCGTGCCGCTGCAGCTCCAGATAGTAGTCGTCGCCCCACAGCCGTTTGTGCCACTCGATGGCTTCACGTGCTCCGGCTATGTCGCCCTTCAGAATCTTGGCGGGCACTTCGCCGGCTATGCAAGCGGAGCACACAATCAGCCCCTCGTGATACTTCTCCAGTTCCTTACGGTCTGTTCGCGGGCGGTTGTAGAAACCGTCTACCCATGAGTTGCTGACCAGCTTGATGAGGTTCTTGTAGCCCTGATAGTTCTTGGCCAGCACAATGAGGTGATAGCCGCCCAAGTCCTCCTTGGTGTCCCGCAGGCTTTTGTCGCCACGCCGTGCCACATACATCTCACAGCCGAAGATGGGTTTGAACGGCTCCAGTCCTTCTTTCTTGCGTCCTTTGTTCACACCGTTTACGATGTCGTGGAACTCCTTGATGCCGAACATGTCGCCGTGGTCGGTGATGGCCATGCCCTTCATGCCGTTGCCGATAGCTTTGTCTACTAGCTTCTTAATGCTCGACTGTCCGTCGAGTATGGAATAGTATGTATGTACGTGGAGGTGAATGAAATCTTCCATTAATGTTGCTTTTAAGCCCCAAAGTTACGCTGAAAAGTTGATATTGCCAAAAGAATAACGCAAAAAATTTGTAACTTACGTAAAAAAGATGTACCTTTGCAGGGAATTTCAGAAAATCGCGATTTTGACCTGACATGGGAAATAGGATAAAAAAACTCAAAAAGATAAGAATTCACCGTGAAGGTACCCATGAGTTGACGTTCAGTATGCTTGCACTCCTCCTCATCGCTGCGGCGTTGTGGTGGCTTACCCATTCTATCGTCGTTGTGGCTCTTTTCCTCATAGTGTTCGGCACAGCATGGCTGCTGGCTCTGAACTTCTACCGCTGTCCCATCCGCTATTTCAATGGTGACAGCGATCGTACGGTAGTGGCGCCTGCCGACGGAAAGATTGTGGTGATCGAGGATACGATGGAGAACGAGTATTTCCACGATGAGCGTCTCATGATCAGTATCTTCATGAGCCCGTTGAATGTTCATGCCAACTGGTTCCCCTGCGACGGACGGGTGAAGTTCGTTAAGCATTTTAATGGCAACTATCACAAGGCCTGGCTACCTAAGGCCAGCGAAGAGAACGAACATGCTGACATTATGATTACCACGCCCGAGGGCGAGGACATCCTGGTGCGCCAGATTGCCGGAGCTATGGCTCGCCGCATCGTCACCTATGCCAAGCCTGAAGAGGAGTGCTACATTGACCAGCACTTAGGCTTCATCAAACTCGGTTCGCGCGTCGATGTTTACCTGCCAGTCAACTCGAAGGTCTGTGTCACACTGGATCAGCCCACTACTGGCGACCAGACGGTGATAGCAAAACTGAGATAATGCTATAATTCATTATAATGAAGAAGCATATACCCAATATGATTACTTGTTGCAACCTCATCTCGGGTTGCATTGCCACCTATTTTGCTTTCCAGAGTGACTTTCAGCTGGCGCTTCTGTTCATCGTCATTGGTGCTGTCTTCGATTTCTTCGACGGTATGGTGGCACGCCTGTTGCATGTGTCATCGCCGATTGGCAAGGAGCTTGACTCTTTAGCCGACGACATCACCTTCGGCTTTGCACCGTCCGCTATAGTGTTCAGTTATCTCAGGCCGGATACTGAGTTGCTGCCGTTTGTTGTTTTCGTCATGGCCGCCTTCTCTGCCCTGCGATTGGCAAAGTTCAACCTCGATGAGCGCCAAGCGCTGGGTTTCATCGGACTGCCGACTCCTGCCAATGCGCTGTTCTGGGGCTCGTTCATCGTAGGAGCAGGCGATTGGTTGAAGACGGCGCCGTTCATTGGCTCTAACCTGAGCCTGGTCATTCTGGCAGGTGTGTTCATCTGCTGTTGGCTGCTCATCAGCGAGATACCTATGTTTGCCCTGAAGTTCAAGACCTGGGGATGGAAGGGCAATGAAGTGAAATATATCTTTCTGCTGACGTGTATTCCCCTGCTGCTCCTATTAGGTGTCAGCGGGCTGGCCGCTGTCATTGCATGGTATGTCCTACTGTCAGTCGTTACCAATAAGTATCAATCCTAACTAAGAACCTGTCTGCAGATGTTCATCAAGAAATTCTTTGGAAAAATCAAGGAAGCCCGTGAAGAACGTGCCTACCGTAAAGAAGAAGAATACTTCAAACGGACTTCAAACAAGTACTATCGCCCAGAGGAGGAAGAAAAGCCTTCATTCTCAGACGATTACTTCAAGAGTACCGACGATGAGGCTACACGTAAGGAGCGTGAAGCCCGCGAGAAGCAGGCTCGGGAGGAGGCTGCACGGAAGATGCGCGGGGAACAGCCCCAGGAGGAACCTCAGGATCGTTTCCGTCAACAGCAGGGTGCTGACGAGGAGAAAACAGAAGAGAAGCGTGAAGCCCGTCGTATGGAGTACTCGAATGGCATCACGATTATCGACGACCGCGACATGTCGAAGGTCAACAGAAAAATATTCGCCTCCAATGAAGGCGAATATACAGAGTTTGAGGAGTGCTGAGCGAAGTTAGTTATGTACTAACGTTCCAATCTCTTCTCCCTCCATCACTTTCTTCAGATTGCCGACCACGTCCATGTTGAATACATAGATGGGTAGGTTGTTGTCCTGGCACATGCAGATGGCTGTCAGGTCCATTACCTTTAACCCGCGTGCGAGTACCTCTTTATATGTAATGGCGTCGAACTTCGTGGCTGTCGGGTTCTTCTCAGGATCGGCGGTGTAGACACCATCCACGCGCGTACCTTTCAGCATCACGTCGGCCTCAATCTCGATGCCGCGCAGCGAGCTGCCCGTGTCGGTAGTGAAGTAGGGGGAGCCGGTGCCAGCGGAGAAGATACAGACGATGCCCTGCTCCATCGCCTCAATGGCTTTCCACTTGGTGTAGAACTCGCCGATAGGCTCCATGCGGATAGCCGTCAGCACCTTGTTCTTCACGCCTGCGGCATCTAATGCCGACGAGAGTGCCAGGGAGTTGATGACTGTGGCGCACATGCCCATCTGGTCGCCCTTCACGCGGTCGAAGCCTTTCTGTGAGCCGCTCAGCCCACGGAAGATGTTGCCGCCGCCAATGACGATGCCAATCTGCACCCCCATTTCCTGCACTTCCTTGATCTGGCGTGCATAGTCGCCTAAGCGCTCTGGGTCGATGCCGTAGCCCTGCTTGCCCATCAGGCTCTCGCCCGAAAGCTTCAGTAGAATTCTCTTGAATCTTGCCATAATCTTTTTCTTTTTTAACGACAACCGTAACAACTGTGACAACAGATAAAAGTCGTTTTTGTTGTATAAGATGTCTTCTATTATAACATTATACGATAAAACTTACTTCCTTAAAGGCATATCGATGACTATACCCGTCAATGTCGCGAAGCACCAGATGACCATCGTCTTCCACCGTCATCAGCTCTGCCAAGAACTCACCCAACGCATCACGATAGCGGTAGAAACCCGTGCGCCGGTAGAGTTGTGACAGATAGCGCGAACGCACACCCTCACCGTCAGTCCATTCTTCATCGAACGCTTCTAACAGTTGTTGTAAAAGCTCTGCCGTATCATACGTCTGCCCCGTCAGATTAGCCAGCGATACGGGGTTGGGCGCATCACTCACAAAGAGAAGCTGATTGACGTTGATACCTACACCGATGATGCTGTCCTTGATGACGCAGCCCTGCAAGCGGTTCTCTATCAACATGCCACATAACTTACGGTCACCGACATAGATGTCGTTGGGCCATTTAATGCTGACATTTTCCACAAACGGCGACACCACCTTAACGATGCTATTCGACATGGCCATCGAGATAATGAACTGCTCATTGGCTGGGATGTCCTCTGGGTGAATCAGCACGGAGAACAGCAGGTTCCTGCCCCGCTCGCTCTCCCATGTGTTCGTGCCGCAGCCACGCCCTGCCGTCTGATAGTCCGTCCACACCACCATGTCCTCCTCGCCGCCGTGTTCCTTGAGCCAGCGGTTCGTAGAGCCTGTCTCGGCGATATGTACCACCCAGTATTTCATCCATGCAAAGATAAGGATTATTTCTGTTCTTTCCAAACTTTTTTCAGGAAAAGTGAATTATGTGTCTTTCAGAAGAGCCTTTTCAGCCAAATACCGAAAAATCCATCCATTCTTTGCAAGACCTCCGCGAAGCGCCTGAGCACCTACGGAGCGTAAGAATGTCACCCTATCGGGATGCCGAGCGATTCATCGTAGTATATCCGAAAAAGATGCGTAAATTCGCAAATAATTCGGAAAAATATATTGGTGATTCAGTATTTTTGCTTATCTTTGCATCCGAAAGCGATGCGTAAATATGCAAAATATTCGGAAGTATGGATAGAATTGACAGGAATTATTATCTCAAGCAACTCATAGAGAAGCGCGACAATGGACGGGTGAAGGTGGTTACCGGCATCCGCAGGTGTGGAAAGTCGGTACTGCTCTTCGATATCTATGGCGACCATCTGAAAGCTAATGGGGTGTCTGATGAGCAGCTGATAATGTTAAAACTGGATGTGGCCAGAAATGCCAAATACCGAAACCCGTTGGAACTAGATAAGTATCTAAGGGACAAGATCGCTGATACGACGAAGCAATACTATGTGCTACTCGATGAAATACAGGAGGTGAGTAATATCCCGAATCCTTGGCTGGACGATAAGGATGCTACGATAGGATTTGTGGATATCCTCTTAGGGTTGTTGGACTTGAAGAATGTGGATATCTATGTGACGGGCAGCAATTCAAAGATGCTTTCAACAGATGTGATGACGGAATTCAAGGACAGGGGTGACGAGATTCACGTAAACCCGTTGATGTACAAAGAGTTTTATGCGGCGTATGAGGGAGACAAACATCGTGCATGGCAGGAGTATGTGACCTACGGAGGACTGCCAAGGGTGATGGCACTGAAGACTGACAGGGAGAAGAGCAAGTACCTACAGGATCTAATTAAAAAAACTTACTTGACGGATGTGATTGAACGAAATCATATCCAAAAGGACATCTCTGTGTTGGATGACCTGCTGAACATCGTAGCCAGCAGCATCGGGTCGCTCACAAACCCGAAGAAACTGGAGAATACGTTTGCTTCTGTGAAGCATACCAAGATAGATGATTCCACTATCAGCATTTACTTGGGCTATTTTGCAGAAGCTTATATTCTGCGTAAGGTCGAACAATACGATATAAAGGGCAAGAAATATATCAATACGCCGCAGAAGTATTACTTGACCGACGTGGGCTTACGCAATGCACAGCTGAACTTCCGTCAGCAGGAAGAAACTCACCTGATGGAAAACGTAATCTACAACGAACTGTGCGTCAGAGGCTTTAATGTAGATGCTGGAGTGGTGGAATATAACTATAAAGACGTACAGGGCAAGAGCAAGCGCTCAAAACTGGAAGTGGACTTTATCGTGAATCGAGGCAATCGCCGCTGCTACATCCAGTCGGCCTTCGCCATCCCTGACGAGGAGAAGAGACAGCAAGAAACCAATTCTTTGCAGCGTACTGGTGATTCGTATCGAAAGATTGTCGTGGTGCGTGATCATATTGTGCCATGGTTTGACGAGAACGGTATCTACTACATCGGTCTGGAAGATTTCTGTTTGAAGTATATTGACGAGTTGGACGGCTCAGGATTATAATGACGCAGGAAGAAAGATGGCAACAGCTGTATGAGCAGATGATGTCGTTCATGAAAACTTATCTTCGCCGTCCCTCTAAGCATAGACGCCCAAAAGTATCAAAGAAAGAATCAGTATCAGTACAATAAGATAGAAACCGATAAAACATTTGACCTATGAAGACGATGAAAACCCCATTCAAACAGATGTTGGAGGCGGTGCCTGTGTGTTAACAAGCCGTTCAATTGATTAGCTGTTCAGCAAGAATTTGGAGATTTACAGCTGCTGAGGTTATTTGAAGAAAAGGATACAGACGGAAGAGGTAAGAACAAAAAGTGAGCAGAAAAAAGAAGAAACGATAATAAAAGAAAGTCGTGGAAAAAGATGGCTGTTTCGGAAAAAGGCTGTATCTTTGCAGCATAATTGTGTGTCATATCTTGGTAGGATGAATATGAATAGTACAAAAGAAGGTATTGCGGATGCCAGGAAACTGGGTATGCCCAAGTATGTGATGTTAGGTGTCCAACATCTGTTTGCCATGTTCGGCGCCACCGTTCTGGTGCCTGTCCTTACAGGACTCTCTGTATCGTCGACACTGCTGTTTGCGGGTATTGGTACATTGGTTTTCCACTTTGTCAGCAAGTTACAGGTACCAGCCTTCCTCGGCTCGTCATTTGCCTTTCTTGGTGGCTATATGTCGGTTAAGTCATTGGGCGTAGAGCAGGGTATGACGGAGGCGCTGGCGTTGGACTATGCTTGTGTGGGCGTGTTCTTCGCAGGTTTGTGCTATTTTGTGATGGCAGGTCTCATCAAGTCGTTCGGCATAGAAAAGATATTGCGGTTCTTTCCCCCGCTGGTGACGGGTCCAATGATTATTGCCATTGGTCTGGTGCTTTCAGGCAGTGCGATACAGAATTGTACTACTAACTGGACACTGGCCCTCGTAGCCGTTGCTGTAGTGATTGTTTCGAGTGTGTGGGGTAGGGGTATCATCAAGATTATCCCCATTCTGTTGGGGGTAGTGGTCAGCTATACGGTGGCGATCGTGATGGGTGAGGTAGACTTTGCGGCT
The DNA here is from genome assembly GCA_900318585.1 of uncultured Prevotellaceae bacterium. Lineage (GTDB taxonomy): Bacteria > Bacteroidota > Bacteroidia > Bacteroidales > Bacteroidaceae > Prevotella. Next base: position 18,770 of record ONKY01000165.1, on the reverse strand, counting down.
TTGGGTGATGCTGCATGGATTGGACTGCCTTTCAGCAGGGAGCAGACCGTGCTGGCTGTCTTTGACAACATGGACTCTACGTTCCTCATATCGACCATCATCGCCATTCTTCCGATAGCTATTGCTACCATCATGGAGCATATCGGTGATATGTGTGCCATTTCGTCGACCGTAGGAAAGGACTTCCTGAAAGAGCCTGGCCTGCACCGCACGCTGATGGGTGACGGACTGGCTACTGCACTGGCTTCGCTCTTTGGTGCCCCTGCCAACACGACCTATGGCGAGAATACCGGTGTGTTGAACCTCACGAAGGTGTTCGATCCCGCCGTGATTCGTCTGGCAGCCATCTTTGCCATCCTGCTGTCGTTCTGTCCTAAATTCGCCTGTCTGATTGGCCTGATGCCTACAGCCACCATCGGCGGTGTGAGTCTGATTCTCTATGGCATGATCTCTGCCGTTGGTGTGCGTAATTTGATAGAGGACAGTGTGGACTTCAACTCATCGCGTAATGTCTTTGTAGCAGCCTCTATTTTGGTGATTGCCATCGGAGTGAAATATGGTGCCGCGGATGATGTGAGTATTGGTCCCATCCATTTCTCAGGGCTAGCTCTTTCGGCTCTCGTTGGCGTTACGCTCAATGCCGTTCTGCCGGGTAAACTGGGCATGAAGGTCAAAAGCGTTCATGGTAAGAAATAAAGGAAGAGATATGAAAAGAATATTTACATTCGTTTGGATGGCCACGCTGGCGGTGGCTGGTTATGCACAAGACAAACTGTATGCCGACGAGTTCCCCCTGGGGGATGTAACCCTGTTGGACGGTCCGCTGAAGCATGCGCGAGACCTGAACATCAAGACGCTGTTGCAGTACGACTGCGACCGTCTGCTGGCACCCTACCGTAAGGAGGCAGGCTTGCAGCCTCGTGCCAAGACCTATCCCAACTGGGACGGGCTGGACGGACATGTGGGGGGCCACTACCTGACGGCGATGGCCATGAATGCTGCCACAGGCAATGAGGAGTGTCGCCAGCGCATGGAGTATATGATTAAGGAACTGCAGGAGTGTGCCGATGCCAACGCCAAGAACCACCCCGAGTGGGGCAAGGGCTATGTGGGCGGAATGCCCAACAGCGACCGCATCTGGAGCAACTTTAAGAAAGGCGACTTTGGGGTGTACTTCGGATCGTGGGCACCGTTCTATAATCTACATAAGATGTACGCAGGCCTGCGCGACGCGTGGGTGTACTGCGGCAACGAGCAGGCCAAGCAACTCTTCTTGGGCTTCTGCGACTGGGCCATCGACTTGACGGCAGGGCTCAGCGACGAGCAGATGGAGCGCATGCTGGGCAATGAGCACGGCGGCATGAACGAGGTTCTGGCCGATGCCTATGCCATCACGAAAGAGCCGAAGTATCTCTTTGTTGCCACGCGGTTCTCGCACCGCCGGCTGCTCACACCGATGTCCCAACGGCAGGACTGTCTCGACAATATGCATGCCAACACACAGGTGCCAAAGGTGGTGGGCTTCGAGCGCATCAGCGAACTTGCAAACCTGTATCCGATGAAACACTGCTGTCTGGCAGATAATGGTGATAAGATTTGCGGCTCTACCAATTTTGAGCCTTACCATGAGGCAGCCAACTTCTTCTGGGACATCGTAACCGGAGAACGGTCGCTCGCCTTTGGCGGCAACTCGCGCCGCGAACACTTCCCCAGCAAGGAGGCCTGCACAGACTTCATCAACGACATCGACGGTCCTGAGTCGTGCAACACCAACAACATGCTGAAACTGACGGAGCTCCTGCACAGCCGTAACCCTGAGGCTCGCTTTGCCGACTACTACGAGCTGGCGACATTCAACCATATTCTCTCGTCGCAGCATCCTGAGCATGGCGGCTATGTCTATTTCACCCCTGCCCGTCCGCGCCACTACCGCAACTACTCAGCCCCTAACGAGGCCATGTGGTGCTGCGTGGGCACGGGAATGGAGAACCACGGCAAGTACGGCCAGTTCATCTATACCCATGTGGGCGATGCCCTCTTCGTGAACCTCTTCGTGGCCTCTGAACTGAATTGGAAGGAGAAGGGCATTTCGCTGAAGCAGGAGACGGCCTTCCCATACGCTGAGACAAGTAAGATCACCATCACCAATGCTCCCTCCCTACGGGGGAGGGCGGGGGGAGAGGCTTTCCCACTGTTGGTGCGCTATCCCGGTTGGGTGAAGCCTGGGCAGTTTGAGGTGAAGGTGAACGGGCAGCCTGTTCAGATTATCAGCGGTCCGTCGAGCTATGTCACCATTGACCGCAAGTGGAAGAAAGGTGACGTCGTTGAAGTCAGCTTCCCCATGCACAACAGTATCAAGTATCTGCCTAACGTGCCACAGTATATCGCTTTGATGCACGGCCCCATCCTATTAGGTATGAAGACAGGCACAGAAGACTTGGCACACCTCGTGGCTGACGACAGCCGCTTCGGACAGTATGCCAGCGGCAAGAAACTGCCCATCAACGAAGCACCCATCCTCATCAATGACAACATCGATGAGATTGCAGAGCAGATAACGCCCATTGATGGACAACCGTTGCACTTTACGCTGGAAACGAAAGTGGTAAATGTTCCTGCTGAAAAGGCTTGTATCTTGCAGCCTTTCTTCGAAATCCACGACTCACGCTACATGATCTACTGGCTCGCTCTATCAGAGTCGAGTTACAAGGACTACCTCGACAAGCTGGCTCAGGCAGAGCAGGAACGTCAGGCTTTGGAGGCTCGCACCGTCGACAAGGTGCAGCCCGGCGAGCAACAGCCCGAGACCGACCACAAGATGGAGACCGACCGCTCGCAGACTGGCAACACCAACGACGTGTTCTGGCGCGACGCCAGCAACGGCCACTACTTCAGCTATTTGATGCAGACCGCCGGACGCACCGACCTCTCTCTGCGTCTGAAGTTCTGGGGTGTGGGTGAATGGAAGAGTCATGAGTTCGACATCTTTGTCGACGACCAGCTGCTCACCTCTGTCAACAATACCGGCAAGTATCGCATCTCGGAGTTCAAGTACGAGACCTTCGACATTCCCGCAGCGTTGTTGCAGGGCAAGTCGCAGGTGCGCATCAAGTTTGTCGCCAAGCCAGGCAAGCAGATAGGTGAAATATATGGCGTGCGCCTCATTGTCAATGCAAAGACAATATAACCATCCTCAAGCTCTCACCGCAGTCGCGACGCCAGCCTGCTGCGCCGCCCATACCTGACGAGGCGATAAAACCGGCTGCGATGCGTGGTTCAAAGGCCATTGCCATGAGTGAGGCTCAGTTCTTGGTGGTCATGATCTTGAGCACAAGCTCGTCGGTGCTGCACATGGCATCGGCACCAATGGACGTCAGGTTGCGGATGGACTTGTCCACACTCTCGTCGACGATGCCCTCCTCAGAGGTCACGCACTTGCCTTCCATAGCGAGCAGCGAGGAGAGCAGGGCGGTGGATACGCCGCTGGTGATCTTCAGAGAGCAGGAGGGTTTGGCTCCGTCACATATCATGCCCGTGAGGTTGGCTATCATGTTTTTCACCGAGGCGCAGACGCGGTTATAGTCGCCGCCCATGAGGTAGGTGATGCCGCAGCTGGAGCCGATGGAGGCTACGACGCAGCCACAGAGGGCGGAGAGCTTGCCTAATGACTGTTTGATGTAGATGGAGGTGAGATGGCTGAGCATCAGGGCACGCAGTAGTTCCTCCTCGGTGTTTTCGTTCTCTTTGGCGTAGACGCAGACGGGGTTGGTGGCACAGATGCCCTGATTGCCGCTGCCCGAGTTGCTCATGACGGGTATCATCGCTCCGCCCATGCGGGCATCGCAGGCGGAGGCAGTGCGGGAGATGATATGTGAGTAGATGGAGTGTCCGAAGATGCCTTTCGCCAGCGGACGGTCGATGGTCTTTCCGAGGTTATGCCCGTAATTGCCCTTTAGGGCTTCACGAGCCGCGTTCATGTTCATCCGCCGCGCTTCCTCTATGAAGCGAATCTCGTCAAGGGGGGCCGTGGCGGCGAAGTCGTAAACCATGCGCATGTCAAGGGCAATCTCGTCGGCCTCCTGCTTCCTTTCAGTCATCCCTTGTCCATAGCTTGCATCGCCTGAAACAAAGTGGGTGTGGCTGCCGGCAATGATGGCGGTCTCCTTGCGGTCGCCTGCCGAGCAGATGACTTCAATGTAGAGCTTGTCACATTGTCCTTCTTTCAGGCTGATGGTAATCCGCTTCTCGTCAATGTAGTGTTTGGCCTCTTCCAAGGCTTCCGGCGTCAGGTCTTTCAGCACTTCCAACTGGTACTCGCTCTTCCCGATGATGGCTCCGAGGGCAATGGCTATGGGCAGTCCAATCATGCCTGTGCCAGGAATACCCACGCCCATGGCGTTCTTCAGGATGTTGGCGCTGAGCCGGGCCTCTATCTTCTCGGGACGGATGCCTAACTGCTGGCAGGCCTTGGCCGTACATAGGGCCACTGCCATCGGCTCCGTACAGCCAATGGCGGGCACCACCTCCTGATGAATGAGGGAGATGATGCGATTGCGTGTTTCCTTGTCAATCATTTCCTGTAGTTGCTCAGTCCTTTGTTAAGGAAGTCTAAGTACTTGTCAATGTCCTCGTCGTAGGCGCGGCTGCCCGTAAGCGGATGCCCATTGTTGTCGAGTAGCACATAGAAGGGCTGGGCGTTGGCGCCGAACTTGTGGCTCTGCAGGTAGCTCCACTTGGCGCCCACGGTGCGTAGCGTCTTCGTGTTGCCCTTTTCGTCGATTACTTCAAGAGGTTCTGTCAGCGGAGTCTTGTCGTCTACGAAGAGTGAGATGAGTACATAGTCGTTCCTCAGTTTGTCGGCCACACGGGGATCTGTCCATACGGCGGCTTCCATCTTGCGGCAGTTCACACAGCCGAAGCCGGTGAAGTCAATGAATACGGGCTTCCCCTCAGCGCGTGCAGCTGCCATGCCTTGCTCATAGTCCGTAAAGCGAGCCTCGACGGTGTGGGTGTTCAGATTGAAGTCCTGCGTGTTCATCGGTGGTGCGAAGGCACTGACGGCCTTGCAGGGAGCGCCCCACAGACCGGGCACCATGTAAACAGCGAAGGCCAGCGACACAAGTCCGCCCATGATGCACACAACGGGCATGGGCTTGTGGAGGTTGCCGCCCGCCTCATCCTCTTGGAACTTCAACCAGCCACAGAGGTAGGCGCCCAGCAGGCCGAAGATGACAATCCACAACGACAGGAACACCTCACGGTCCATCAAATGCCACCCGTAGGCCAGGTCGGCCACAGAGAAGAACTTCAGGGCGAAGGCCAGTTCGATGAAGCCTAAGACCACCTTCAGCGTAGTCATCCACGAGCCAGACTTCGGTGCCTGCTTCAGCCATGAGGGGAACAGGGCGAAGAGCGTGAAGGGCAATGCCAGTGCGAGTGCAAAACCGAACATTCCGACTGCCGGTGCCAACCAGTTTCCGCTGGTGGTTGTCTCGACGAGCAGCAGGCCGACGATGGGAGCCGTACACGAGAACGACACCAGCACCAAGGTGAAGGCCATGAGGAAAATGCTAAGTGAAGAGTGAAGTGAAGAGTTTGCTGCTTTCGCCGAAAGACTATCAGCCTTCGAGTCGACAGCGTTTGCCCATGAGTCAGGCAATTTGATTTCAAACCAGCCGAAGAACGATAGGGCAAAGACCACGAGCAGCAGGAACAGGAATATGTTGAATACGGCATTTGTAGACATGGCATTCAGCGTGTCACTACCGAAGATTGCCGTTACCAACAGACCCAAGCCCAAGTAGATGACAATGATGCTCAGACCGTAGGTGATGGCATCCTTGACGCCTTGGCGATTGGTACTCCCCATCGCCTTCTTGTCGGTCTTGGACCGTTTCAGGAAGAAGCTGACGGTCATGGGGATGATGGGCCAGATACAGGGCATACAGACAGCCAACAATCCACCCACGAAGCCCATGAGCAGCAGGTAGAACAGGGAATGGTCGGCCATGGTCTCCCCGCCGCCCTGAGTGCGTAGCTCACTGATGATTGGCTCCCAGAGGGAGTCTGGAGCCACAGCTGGCTCCGAGAAAGCCCCTACTGCTGTCCCCGAAAGGCTATGGGTAGGCGCGTCAGCGGGAATGGAGGCTTCAATAGTATCGTGCTCATAGTCTATAGTAGCTGAGAGGGGGGCTTTCTCGGAGACAGTAGGGGTGGCTTCGTGGGCTTCTGGGGCTTTGGGGGATTTCCCCTCCTTCTTCAGCTCTACCTGCGATGGAGGTAAACAGCTTTGATCGTTGCAGGCACCGTACTCCAAGAAGCAGTCTATCATGTACTGGGGCTTGGTAAACTTCACCTCCTGGACGAATGTTGCCGTGTTCTCGAAGTATTTCAGCTCCATGCCAAACATCTCGTCGAACTTCTTGACGACATTACCCTTAGGCTTCAGCTTGCCTACCAGCTCCACACCGTTGGACTTCACCATGTTGAATGTTGCCTCGATGGGACCGTCCTGTCCCAAGTCGGTGGAATAGACGTGCCATCCTGGGTCTATTTTTGCGGTAAACACAATCTCGCCCGTGGCTTTTCCGTCGACGGTCTTTAGCTCCGACTTGAAGTGTACGGGATCCATCATTTGCGCCATGACGCTTACTGCCACGAGGGTCAGCAGGAGTGTTGAAATCGTTTTTCTCATCAGTGTTCTATTTTTGTGCAAAAGTACAAAAAAAAACGTAATCATAACAGAATAAGATGGAAAAAGTAACGTTATTTTGTTGCAGCCAATAATAATTTGTACCTTTGTACGCACAAAACATCATGAACCTCAAAAACGAAGACGTTATGAAAGAGAACAGAATGATTGCAGCAGCCCTCATCGCTTTGGGCATCGTGTGTTTGGGTTGGTTTATCAAGGCTGGCATTGACGACTTTGCCAACAAGGACCGCCGTGTGAACGTCAAGGGACTGGCCGAGCAGGAAGTGAAGGCCGACAAGGTGACATGGCCTATTGTCTCGAAGGAGTTGGGCAACGACCTGCCCAGCCTGTACGACAGGATTGGCGTGACGCAGGGTAAGATCAAGGCTTTCCTGCTGCGCAGCGGTATCAAAGAGGCGGAGCTGACTGTCAACGCCCCGGCCGTTGTGGATATGCAAGCCCGCGAGTACAGCGACAACAACAAGCCCTACCGCTACATCGTCACTTCGGTCATCACCGTCACCTCGCAGGACGTGGACAAGGTGCGTGGTATCATTGCCCGCCAGGGTGACCTGCTGAAGGAGGGCGTGGCCATCGTCGACGGTGGCTACGAGAACCCAGTGAAGTATGACCTTGTGTCGTTCAAGGAGCTGAAACCCAAGATGATGCAGGAAGCCATCGAGAACGCTGAGAAGACTGCCCAGCAGTTTGCCGAGAACAGCCACTCAAAGCTCAACAAGATTGTCAGTGCCGACCAGGGCCAGTTCTCCATAGACAACCGCGACGAGAACACTCCTTATATTAAAAAGGTTCGCGTGGTCACCACCGTCACCTATTCGCTGAAGGACTAATGCATCATGCATAATTCATCGTACCCATAGCCTTTGCCAGAGTGTCATTCGGGAAGCCTCTTCAGGTGTCATCCTTTTCGTTGGCTAATTCACTGGGTTTTCGGACTGATTTCCGAATTCACCACTACAGAATGCCAATGAGCTCCCGTAGCGCTGTCACCTCGAAGGTGACGGGCTCCGGGGCGGGGTATTCCGGGAAGCGGTTGAAGAAGGCTGTGTCGAGTCCGAATTGCTTGGCACCGAGGATGTCCGTCTGGAAGTTGTCGCCTATCATCAGCGTCGTCTCCTTGTTGGCTCCCGACAGTTGCAGAGCATAGTCGAAGAACTGCTTCGACGGTTTGTTGGCTCCGGCGTCCTCGCTGAGGATGATGGTGTCGAAGCAGTCGTACAGGCCGCAGGCGCGCAGTTTCTTGTACTGCACCTCGTGGAAGCCGTTGCTGCAGATGTGCATCCGGTAGCCCTTTCCGCGCAGGTAGTCCACCAGCTCGCGTGCTCCCTCCACCAGACCAGGCTTCGTGGAACAGAAGTCCAGGAACTTGTCGCTCGCCTCCAGGCAAAAGGTCTCCGTAGGCTCCAGCCCGCGGCCAAGGCTCAGCGGTCGGCGGAAGCGCTCCACAATGAGGTAGTCGCGGGTAATCTCACCTCGCGAGTATCGTGTCCACAGGTCGATGTTCGTCAGCCAATATTCGTCGTAGAACGTGTCGGGGTTGGGAAAATAGCGTTCCAGGTGCAGCGCCTCGAACATTTCCCGCAGGGCGATGCAGGCGTTGCCGTGCGTGTCGTACAGCGTATCGTCGAAGTCTATGAACAGGTCGGAGTATCTCTTCATCATGTTTTCTATTTTGCTGCAAAGGTAATCATTTCTGTTCACTTGGCCGCCAGAGCATGGCAAGGAATAAGTCTTAATAATGCTTAAAAAACCTACGTCAGCCTTGTAAGTTTAAAAAATAAACATTATCTTTGTCTCTACTTTCCTAACCCGAGGTAAACAAACGATGTCTATGAATACGATACACACGCAGCTTGACGTTATTGCAAATATCCGTGGCGAGGTGGTTGGCAGACCAGTTCCGACGGGCGAGAACCTCTTTCTGGCCTGGGGCTATCCTACTGCCATTGTCCTCTTCCTGGAATTCGTGGCGCTTGAGGTGTGGCATGAATTCTGGTGCCAGTGGTTGTGGCTGGGCATTCCCTTGATTGGCGTACCGTTGAAGATGTATTTCCTCAACGAAGACTATGAGCGTACGGGGCGCAGGACACTTGACCAGAATGTCATCCTGATGATGTGGGTCTTTGTTGGCTTCGTCAGTTGCCTTGGCGGTGTTACCATGGGGGTTGCCAACGTATTCAGTATGCTCTACTGCACGTTTCAGGGGGTGCTTGTCGGCATGGGCTGTTTCCTCACGGGTGTCATCCTGCATTTCCGCCCCAAGACAGTGTGTGGCATCGTCGGCACGGCGCTGTCATTCCTGTCGCTATTCTTCCAGGGAGACCAGTGGCCGTGGCAGCTGCTTGTGGTGTCCGTCGTCACCGTCATTACGCTCATTATCCCTGGTCACCTGTTCCACCGCTATGTCAAGAATTATAAGAACAATGAACTATGAGTACATTTAAGTTTCCCGTTATCAACCCCTTGCTCCACAACGAGTTGCGGCTGAAAATCATGGTTGCCCTCGACTCGTTGGAGAGTGCCGACTTCATGTACCTGTGTCAGATTACCGACTCCACGCGGGGTAACCTCAGCGTGCAGATCACCACGCTCAAGGACGCGGGCTATTTGGAGGTCTCGAAGACTGGTTTGGGGCGGTTTGCACGTACTGTCTGCCGCGTTACCCGAAAAGGCTCTGAGGCGCTTCGGACATACGAACAGGGGCTGCGCCGTCTCTTTGAGCAGCGTGTGCCAGATAGCAATGAAGGCATTCAAAAGATAGGATAGTCGCTTTCCCGCACCATTCTCTTTTTCCCTTCATGAGATAATTACGTCCTTATGTGTTTAAAAAATAAACCTGTATATTGATATGAACCAAAAGAATGATCTGACAGTTGTCAACTGCATTGCTACCAGTCTGCTGGCTTTCGTGCTCACCATTCCCATGCACGAGCTGTTCCATTTGCTCACGTTCTATGCGTATGGTCTGGGCGATCAGGTGACCATGTTCTCTGCCACCTGCGTGGGCTACGATGAGACCAGTGTGCATTTCGAGAACTTTGCGTCCTTCCACCGCATCATGGTGGCTGGCGGCAGCGCCTCTGTCCTGAACATGATCATCGGTCTGGTGCTGTTCTTCGTATTGCTGAAGTCGAAGATGGGTCCGCTGATGCGGGTGTTTCTCGTCCAACTCATGGGTGCACAGTTTGCCACGGGCTTCGGCTATTTCATGGTTGACCCGCTCACCCAGCTGGGCGACTGGGGCAATGTGTTCAAGTGTTTCCCCGATGCTCCCGGCTTCGTGATGACACTGCGCATTGCGCTGTTCGTTATTGGAGCGGCAGGCGTGGTGTTCACCTTCTTTGCCCTGAACTACATGTCGTACTACTTCGTTGAAGACCCTGCCAACAAGCAGGAGCGTCTCTATGTGGCTATCAGACTGCACTTGGTGATGCTGATAGTAGCCGCGGTCATTGGTTGCATTGGCGGCATCATTTCTCCTGCTACCGGCGGCAGCTACTTCGCCGTTATCTTCGCCAACCTGGAGTGGATAGAGTTCTTCTGGGCATTCATGTTCACATGGTTCATGGTGAAGCATCCGAAACAGAGCCGCTACCTCTACAGCCTGCCACATCGCCCCAACTATCTGCTGCTGGCCGTCGGTGTGCTGCTGGTGTTCATCGACCTCGTCATTCTGGGACCTGGCATACCTATGAACTGATGCCAGACAATATTTCCTCTTCAAAGCAATGATGATAACAACTTCTGTATAACTTAAAAACAATTACCAATGAAAAGAAGACTACAAAACCTATGGTTCACGCTACTCATGGCAGTAGCTTGGACAAGTGCCTATGGCGCGGCGGTGGTAGAGACGGGAACGAAAATGATTGTCGTCTCCGACATCCACGTCATGGCGCCCAGTCTGCTGCCCGACGCGGCTAAGCCCCAGTCGGCATGGCAAACCTACTATGCCGGCCAGCGCAAGATGCTGGAGCAGAGTGCTGAGTATTTTGCATCGTTTACGGAAAACATCGTACCGACCGACGCCAAATTGCTACTGATTACCGGCGACCTGACCAAGGACGGCGAACAGGCCAGCCACGACTTCGTGAAGGAAAAGCTGGCAGCGCTGAAGAGCAGGGTGTCGGGTATCAAGATTTTTGTGATTCCTGGTAACCACGACTTCGGCGACGAGGGCAACTGCACGCAGTTTAATGACGACGGAACCACTTCCGCAGCTGCCAAGATGACAACGGGCAACTTCGCCACGTTCTATGCTGACTATGGCTATGGCACGAGCAGCACGCTCGACCCTAACGGCTCGTTGAGCTATGTGGCAGAGCCCATAGACGGACTGGTGCTGCTGGCTATTGACTCGCATACTGGCTCTGTTCCTGCTGCCACCCTTACGTGGATTTGCAATCAGGCCACGGCGGCAAAGACGGCAGGCAAGCAGGTCATTGCCATGATGCACCACCCGCTGTTCCCGCACATCACGGGAGCCGACCTGTTTATCTCCACCTATGCGGTAAACGACTCTGAGACCGTACGCAACGAGCTGGTGAAGGCCGGCGTAAAGGTCATTCTGACCGGCCACTTCCACACCTCAGACATTGCGCAGGACTGGGCAAGTACGTCCAAGACGGGTGAGTCTATCTACGACGTCAACACCGGTTCACTCATCTCCTATCCCTGCGACTACCGCACACTGACCCTCTCAGAGGACAAGAAGACGCTCTCCGTCGCCACGACTGCTTTCGACGCAACGAGCAAGACGTTCCTGCAAGGCAGGGTGGCTGCCATTACAAAGGCAACCATTGAGAGCAAGATCAATGGCATAACTGATGCGACCACAAAGGCTGCTGCCATGGCTGTAGCTACCGATGAGGTCAAAAACAATCTGGGAGCCTTCGCTGCCGGCCTGTTCACCACCCATGCCGATGGCAACGAGGACGCTTCAGCAGACAAGGCCACCTTGCTGACAACGTACAACACCTATAAGTCGAATACTACCTACAGCACCCTCTTTGCGCTGTCGGGAGTAGACGATGCCACTATCAACAGTATTCTTGAGGACAAGAGCAACTACGGTACGGACAAGGCCGACAAGACCAACGACCGTACACTGAGCATCACGATGCCGGAGGCAGCTGTCGTGCCTGATGCCGACGGGACGGTGACGGTGGGTACGGCACAGTATGCCCACATAGGCCCCCTCTTTGTCAGCTCTGATTATACGATGACTCAACAGCTCTATACGAAGGAGCAACTCGGACGTGGCGCTGGGCCGTTGACCAGCATTGCCTTCAATACTGTGAAGGGCGGCGTCACCCGCAATCTCAGCGTCTACGTTACCCATACCTCGAATACCAGCATATATGACTTCACGGCAGTCACTGCCAGCGACTTGGTGTTCAGTGGGGATGTAACCTTCAAGCCAGGCCAGTGGAACGCCATTGAGTTCGACAAGGCCTTCGCCTACGACGGCACGTCGAACCTGTTGATTACTATAGACGATAATACGGGCACCAGCCTGAATTCAAGCGATCTGACAAACTATGTTTACGATTGCAGCAGCCAGTGCAGATACATTACTGGCAGCGAAGACTACGACCCGACGGATCCTCCAGCAAATAGTACCTCTGTTGGTTGGAAAGCCCAGATGCAGTTTACGTTCTCAACCTATCCGGCTCCTAACAGGCTGGCTGTTGCCGACCTTTCCAACACGACTGCACAGATCAAGTGCTCGCTGCGTAGCGGTGCCACTGCGTGGAACCTGCGCTACCGCAAGAAGGGTGAGGAGGCTTGGACGACTCTGAACAACCTGACCGACCGTTCAAAGACCCTTGAGGGACTGACGGCAGCCACCTACTATGAGACGCAGGTACAGGGCATCTTTGATGGCGGCAAGCTGAGCGAATGGTCTGCCACGCTGACCTTCGCCACCAACTGCTGCGCCACTGAGGACATGGCTACCATCCAGTACGAGCTCGATGGTCCCACCGGTGGCTGGCATGGCTTTGCCATTCAGATCGTGGACGCAGAGACCGGCATAGAAGCGGCCTATCTGCGTAGCACCAGCAAATGGGATGCCGGTTTTGTGTCACTCTGCTGCGGACGCAAGTACGACATCAACTGGATTTGCGACGACGGTTACAGCTGGATAGCTTCCCAACTGAACTGCACGCTCAAGTTCGCACCGGGCGATGTGTTCTTCAACCTGAACTACAAAGGCACTTCAGAGAACAAAAAGCTCGACTCGTTCGTCATGGACTGCACTTCCTACTGTGCACAACGGCCCGTAGACGTTGCAGCGAACGAAACAAGGCCCACGAGCGTAACGCTGACCTATAACAGCACAACGAAGAAAGAACAGATAGTCTACTCCACCAATCCTGCGAGCGACCCCTCTACGCTGACACCGTTAGAGAAGAGCAAGGATGCCGTGGAGGCTGGTTCGGAGTACACCATAGAGAATCTGGAACCCCTCACCACTTATTATGTATGGGTACGCAGCGTCTGCGATGAGGGGGGCAACAGCCGCTGGACGGAGCCTTTGGAGGTGACCACGCAGTTAGAGAATGCCGCTCCGTCAGTCGTAACGGCTACGCCCGTATCCTCCACGAAGGAGCAACTGACCTGGACGGGCTATGGCTCGGAGAGCAAATGGAACGTGTATTACAGGCCTTTCGCTGCAACTTCTGGTGCAGCAGGCGATGAGGAGACTGTGCTGATTAGTGATGACAACACACTTGGCGGATCTGAAGGTGTCTACACCTCTAAGGCATCCTCTTCGAGCGACAACATGATAGTCATTGGTAACGTCCGCGCTGGGAAGGGGGTTTCCTTTAATGTAACTCAGTGGAATAGTGCCAAGAACAGCGTGAACTTCAAATATGGCTTTGTGAAGCAGAACGGAAAATTGTCAAAGGAAGACCTGAAGTCCTTCTCGAAGTCAAAGATTAAGGAACTGAAGAGTCTTGATAAGACACTCAAAGCCAAGTGGAAGGAATACAAAGAAGAGACCGATGCAGACAATAAAGAGCTGATCATGCAGGAAATCAAGGTTCTCCAGGCACAGAGGACGATATTCTTGAAGAAATCGCAGAAAGCATGGATTAGCGCATGGGTAAGAGGAATGAAATCACTAAAGTCACGTGCGAACCGCGTAGCTTCTGCCTCCGACTCAGACGAAGAGTATTACTTCTTCTACATTGAGCATGAGCCTGACGATAATTACGACATCTTGGAGTTCACCAACTTCACCATCCTTCAGGATGGCAGCGATTGGACGATGATTCCCAATGTCTCGCCTTCCGACTACACGCTTCAGAACCTGACGCCTGCCACCACCTACGAGACCTTCGTGGAGCCTGTTTACGACGATGGCACCACTGGCCCCGATAGTCCTGTCACCGTGTTTACCACCCTCGGCGAGGGAGCAGAGCCGGTGAAGGGTGCGTTTACTACCGACGCTGACGGCACGCAGATTAGCTTTGCAAAGGGTAACCTGCGCTATAACCGCAACACGGAGGTATGGTCACTGGCCGAACACCAGTACGACATCCTTGGCGAGGATAACAAGATAAACACTACCACTGGCATCGCCCCCGCAGCCACGCTCGACCTGTTCTGCTGGAGCACTGCCGACGATGACCTCGGTTCTTATTACGCATACAACTACGCTGACGAATCCATGGCCGAACCTTACTTCAAGGGTGACTTTGCCGAGTGGGGCGAGAGTCAGGAAGTGATTGACTGTCTTGGTGCCGGCTGGCGCACGCTGAGCAAGGCCGAGTGGAGCTATATCTTCAGCGAGCGTCCTAACGCCGACAAGCTGGTGGCACACGCCACTGTCAACAATGTGAACGGTATCGTCATCCTGCCTGACGAGTGGGAAACGCCTGCCGGCCTTACGCTGACCAATACCTATACCGCTGATCAGTGGACAACCATGGAGGAGGCTGGAGCAGTATTCCTGCCCGCAGCAGGCCTCTTCTCCAAGGGAAAGAGCCTGGACTTCATCGGCGAAAAGGGCTTCTACTGGAGCAGTACACCTTCGGCAGAACTGACGGGAACACCCGAAATGGAGGCCTACCAGGTTTGGTTCTCAGAAACCGACCTCGACCCTGCTACCATCCAGAACCGACGCGAAGGCTCTGCCGTCCGCCTGGTGAAGGCTGCCGATGCCTCTGCATCGAAGACCTCGATTGCCGAAGCTGTCATCACTCTCACTGACGGTACGTCAACCACAGAAACCACCAAATTCACCTACACCGGAAAGGCCATCCAGCCTACAGTGGGTAGCGTGAAACTTGGTGATGCCACGCTGACTGCAGGCACCGACTACACCGTGAGCTACAGCAACAATGTCAATGTAGGTACCGCCACGGTAACCGTTACGGGTGCTGGAGAATACGGCAAGACAGCCACGAAGACGTTTACCATCGAGAAGGCACCGCTCACCGTGACGGCTGTGGACAATGCTGTTACCTACGGTGACGAGCCTGCCCACAAGGGCGTGAAGTACGAAGGATTCGTCAACGGCGAGACCGCTGCTGTGCTCACCGGCGAAGTGGCCATCACCCATGAGTATAAGCAGTATGGCAAGGTGGGCACCTACAAGATGACACCCAGCGGACTCAGTGCCGACAACTACGCCATCACCTACGCCGATGGTACCCTCACTGTCAACCCGAAGGCGGTGACCTTGGAGTGGAGTGAACCCTTCGAGTTCGACTTCGACAACCAGCAGCATGCGCCTACGGCTACCGTCAAGGCCGACGACTTGGTGAACGCCGACAAGTGCACTGTCACTGTCTCTGGTGCAGAAACCAATGCCGGACACTACACTGCTACGGCCACCGCGCTGAGCAACGAGAACTACAAGCTGCCGGAGACCGGACTGACGCAGAAGTTCACCATCAACAAGGTAGACATTGCCAACGTCACTGCTGCTCCCACGCCCAAGACTGGGCTTACCTATAGCGGTGAGGAGCAGGAACTCATCACGCCCGTCACGGTTGAAGGCGGTACGATGAAGTACTCGCTCGACGGTAAGAACTTCAGCACCGAGGTGCCCAAGGGCAAGGACAAGAAGGAGTACACCGTGTACTATATGATTGAGGGCGATGCCAACCACAAGAATACTGAGCCAGCATCATTGAAGGTCAGCATCGTGGCCAAGGTGCTCACCGCTCAGACCACCGACAGCCCGTCGTCGAAACTCACCGCTGAGGTGACCCACGAGGCCAACAAGACTGCTGAGCTGACGAAGGTTGAACCGGCTGCAGGAGCAACCACCATCACCATTCCTGCCGCCATCCAGGGCTACAGGCTGACGAACATCACCGCCGATGCCTTCAATGGCGTGACGGGCATCACGAACATCATCCTGCCTGAGACCGACGACCCCATCCAGATAGCTGCAGGCGCACTGCCCGCAGGCGTGAGCGTCCAGGTTCCGTTAGGACAGCTGGCCAACTATGCGCTCGACCCCGCCCTGAAGGAACTCTTCGAGGCAGGAAAGATCAAGGCCCTCGTGACTGCCGTCAACGACTGGTTCACCCTGTCGGCCGGTGTGGACGTGCTGCTGCCTGAGGGTCTCACTGCCTATGCTTGCCGTCAGTACAACACTACGCAGGTATTGGCATACGAGATTGGCAGCGCTGAGCTCACCGTGGGAGACAAGAAGGTCATCAAGGCCAACAACGGTGTGCTGTTGAAGGGTGAGAAGGGAGCAACCTACGAGTTTGTTGCCATACCCGGTACGAAGAAGAGTGGCGACAAGGTGACGACCGACAATGCCCAGAGCTACACTGGAAACCAGTTGGTACCGGTAATCGTGTCTACGAACTTCGCTGCTGGCTACTATTGGGCCCTGAAGAACAACGAGTTCCACTCGCTTATTGACAACGCCTCGAAGACACCTGCCGGCAAGAGCGTACTGAAACTGAACGGTGCTGCCGCACGCGTCATGAGTATTGTGGACGGTGCTGTTACAGGCGTAAGTGAAAAGGTAATAGTGAATAGTGAGGAATTTACTACTGACGAATGGTACGACCTCAACGGTCGTAAGCTCGACTCCAAGCCGACAAAGAAGGGACTTTATATCCTAAACGGCAATAAGGTTGTGGTTAAGTAGTTAAGAGTTAAGAATTAAGAGTTAAGAAAATATGAAGAAGATAAAGAAAATCTTAGCAATGATGACGGCGGTTGGACTGATGAGCGCCTGTGGCCCCCTCGTGCCATGGGACGACAACCCCAACAACAGGGTAATTGACGTGTCGAACCTCCAGATTACCTGTAATGGTATTGATGGCGATGCAATCGCGCTGACCGTGAACGGTACGCTCCAGCTGACAGTGGTCGTGACGCCCGCCGATGCGACAGACCAGGCCGTGGCATTCGTGTCAAGCGACGAGGCCGTGGCCACGGTGTCGGCGGACGGCTTAGTGACGGCATTGAGCACTGGTCAGGCGACGATCACTGTGGTGTCGGCTTCCAATCCTAACGTCAGCCACACCATCACGGTTTCCGTTGCCGACAAGGTGATGAACGTGGAAGATGCCATTGACCAGGCTGAAGCTGAAGCCCGGAAAAGGTAGTGGCCGATATTTAAAATACTATAAAAAACGAGACGGATGATTGCCGTCTCGTTTTTTTTCTGTACCTTTGTGCAGAAACTAAATTCTTTAATCTATCTCTAAAACAAAACAAAATTATGAAAGACTTACAAATGTACATCAACGGTCAGTTCTGCGAGAGCTCGAGCGGCCAATGGATTAATGTGTTGAACCCCTCAACGGAAGAAGTCATCAGCCGTCAGCCCGAAGGCACGATTGAGGACGTGAACCGCGCACTCGACGCTGCCCGCGCCGCCCAGAAGGCGTGGGGGAAGACACCCGCCATTGAGCGTGCCGGCTATCTGCTGAAGATGGCCGACGGCATCAAGAAGCGCGAGAAGGAATTCACGGAGATTATCATGCGCGAGCAAGGAAAGACTCGCACGTGGGCCAGCATCGAGGTGGGGGCAACCATCGCCTACTTCGAGTATATGGCCAGCTTCGCCCGCCACATTGAGGGCGAGATTATCCCCAGCGACCGCCCCAACGAGACCATCCTGCTGACGAAGAAACCTATTGGCGTGGTGGCAGGCATCCTGCCCTGGAACTTCCCGTTCTTCCTGATTGCCCGTAAGGCTGGTGCCGCGCTGATAGCCGGCTGTACCATCGTGATCAAGCCGAGCCAGCTGACGCCGGAGAACTGCACTGAGTTTGCCAAGGTGGTGGACGAGACAGGACTGCCCGCAGGTGTTATCAATATCGTCACGGGTAAGGGTAGCGTCATCGGCAACGAGATGGCAGGAAGCCCGAAGATCGACATCGTCAGCGTGACAGGTAGCGTAGGTGCCGGTGAGAGCATCATGGCTGCTGCTTCGAAGAACATCACGAAGGTCAGCTTGGAGCTGGGCGGAAAGGCTCCCGCTATCGTCATGAAGGATGCCGACCTCGAAAGGGCAGCCCAGTGGATTGTGGACAGCCGTATCGGTAACAACGGCCAGATTTGTAACAATGCCGAGCGCGTCTATGTGCAGAAGGAGGTGAAGGCCGAGTTTACGAAAATTCTCGTGGAGAAGATGAAGGCCGTGAAGGTGGGCGACCCCTGCCAGGATGAGTCGGTCGACATGGGTCCGTTGGTTGAGCAGCGTGCCCTGGAGAGCGTGACAGAGAAGGTGGAGCGCGCCATCAAGCAGGGTGCCAAGCTGCTCTGCGGCGGTCAGCGTGTTGGCACAAAGGGCTACTTCTATGCAGCCACCGTGCTCGACGACTGCCGTCAGGATATGGACATCATCCATGAGGAGACCTTCGGTCCCGTCATCCCGCTGATTGAGTTCGCTGACATTGATGAGGCCATCAAGTATGCCAACGACTGCGAGTATGGTCTGGCATCAAGCATCTTCACGAAGGATTTGAATGTTGCCGTCAAGGCCTGCCGCGAACTGGAGTTCGGCGAGACCTACATCAACCGCGAGCACTTCGAGGCCATCCAGGGCTTCCATGCCGGTGTGAAG
>ONKY01000166.1 GCA_900318585.1 uncultured Prevotellaceae bacterium | reverse complement strand
GCTTTAATTTACGTACTGCCATTTCTTTTATTCAATATTGCTATAAAAATCAATTGAGTCGCCCTCCTTCAGAGTGACGATTGCCTTTTTGAAGGCATTCTTCTGGCCTCTCACGAGACCGGCTCTTGTATAGCGGGAAGAACGCTTTCCCGAGTACTTCAAAGTGTTCACGGACAGGACCGTGACATTATACAGTTCCTCGACTTCCTTCTTGATCTCCACCTTGTTGGCCTCGGGCTTGACGATGAAGCCATAGACCATCTGGGAAGGCTTAGTATAAGGATAAATCGTCTTCTCTTTCTTCTCGTCAGCCTTGCCCTTTCTTTTTACGACATAGCTGAACTTCTCGCCCTTGATACCCAATTTCTCGGCTGCTTTCGCATTAGAGGCACGAAGATTCTTCTCTAAAGAAGACTTGTCTGTAATCTTGGTCATCTTCTCAGTGACCAGCGGCTTAATGATAAATCCCATATCTTTTGTCTCCTTACTTTACTTGTTTAAGATTTCGTCGATAGCCTTGAGCGAGTTCTCCGTGATGACCAACACGTCGGCATTCAGAATCTTGTACGTGTTGACCTTGTTTGCCTCCAGTACCTCTGCACGCTGCAGGTTACGTGCCGACAGGCATACGTTTACGTTCGACTCCGGCATGAGCAGCAGGATCTTCTTGCCGTCCACCTTGAGGTTCTTGGCTACATTGATAAACTCCTTGGTCTTGGGTGCCTCAAAAGTGAAGTCCTCTACGACAACGATGGCGTTTTCCTGTGCCTTGTAGCTCAGTGCAGACTTACGTGCAAGAATCTTCACCTTCTTGTTCAGCTTCGTGCGATAGTCACGGGGCTTCGGTCCGAACACGCGACCACCACCACGCAGCAGCGGCGAGTTGATGTCACCATGACGGGCACCGCCGCCACCCTTCTGACGACCGAGCTTGCGGGTAGATCCCGAAATTTCGCTTCTCTCCTTTGACTTGGCGGTACCCTGGCGCTGATTGCCCAGATACTGCTTAACAGCCAGATAAATTACGTGGTCATTAGGTTCAATGCCGAAGATCTTCTCATCCAGAGTGACCTTGCGTCCGGTCTCCTGACCGTTGATATTCAATACACTCAGTTCCATCACTTGTTTACAATTACAGTTGAACCATTATAACCAGCGCAGCTGCCCTTCACAAGGATGAGGTTGTGCTCCGGTATTACCTTTAACACTCTGAGATTCTGGGTCGTTACTCTGTCCGTACCCATGTGGCCGCCCATTCGCATTCCTTTAAACACCTTTGCAGGGTAAGAGCAGGCGCCGATAGATCCCGGCTTGCGGGCGCGGTCGTCCTGACCATGAGTGCTCTGACCTACACCACCGAAACCGTGGCGCTTCATCACACCCTGGAAACCTTTACCTTTTGAAGTACCAACAACGTCCACGAACTCCGTGTCATTGAAGATCTCCACCGTAATGGTGTCTCCGAGGTTGTACTCCTCGTCAAACTTGAACTCGGCCAAGTGGGCCTTGGGCGTCGTGTTAGCCTTCTTGAAGATACCCATCATTGCTTTGGTGGTATTCTTCTCCTTCTTGTCTCCGAAGGCGAGCTGGACAGCCTTGTAGCCATCCTTCTCCTCAGACTTAACCTGAGTAACAACACAAGGACCTGCTTCGATAACAGTGCACGGCACGTTCTTGCCGTCGGCACTGAAAACGGATGTCATTCCGATTTTTCTTCCAATCAATCCTGGCATTTCAGTTTAAAATTTTAAAATCACTAATGTTATATATAAATAATCTCTTTTTCTTTAAGTGCCACTCCACCGTCTTTTAACCCACAGACACACATAAAGAGAAACAGCTATCACTTCCTTTAAAGAAGCTAAACCGTTCTTTTTCAGCGTATTGTTAGCATATAGCCAGCGCAATGACCACTTTTGCGGCTGCAAAGGTACGCATATTTTTCCATTCCTGCAAACATTTTTAAGTTTTTTTATCATACCAACCCGCATTTTCCTCTTCAAATCAAGGATATTTTTGCTACCTTTGCCGAAAAAACGAAAACTGCATGAAGAAAAGACGCCTGTTGTGGGCCTTATTGTGCTGGGCAACGGCCGTACAAGCCCAGTTTCTCAGTGTTGGCGACACCATCGCCGTCATATCACCTTCGAGTGCTACTGACACCGCCACCATCAATGGCGGTATACGCACCCTCCAGAGATGGGGTTTCCCATGTGTGGTGGGAAAGAATGCTCTTTGCGAGTATCATGGCTTTGCCGGCACCATCGAAGAGCGGCTGGACGATCTGCTGTGGGCACTTCGCACCCCGTCAGTCAAGGCTATTATGTGCTCCAGGGGCGGCGACGGGGCGGCCCACCTGCTCTGCCACCTGCCACTCGACACACTGCGCCGGTATCCGAAGCTCATCGTCGGTTTCAGCGACATCACCGCCCTACTCTGTGCGGAGGCAAAGGCAGAAAACGTCAGTATCCACGGTTCTATGTGCTATGCACTGAACACCTACGAGGGGAACGATACCGTCAGCCAGACTCTCCGCCGCATGCTCCAGGGCGACCTGCCCGTCTATCAGGTGGTCCCCCACCCTTTTAACATCTCCGGTCATGCCGAAGGCGTTGTCATCGGGGGCAACCTGTCCGTCTTTAACGACCTTGCAGGCTCCGACTTCGACCCCCTCATCCTGCCCAACATCATCCTCTTCATGGAGGACACGGGCGAAGGGATGAGCAAAGTGGACCGTATGCTCCACAATATTGAGATGCGAGGGCTTCTCCCCCACATACGCGCCATCATCGTTGGACAGTTCACCAAGTACAAGCATCCTGAAAATGGCTTCGACGATATGTACTCCATGCTACACGAATACCTGCAGCACTACGGCATCCCCGTTGCATATAATTTCCCCGTCGGTCACGCCCATCTCGCCAACTTCCCCCTGCTCACAGGTGCCACGGCTACACTTGACGTCACACCCGACGGCGTCACGCTCCTTTACCGGCAGTGACGACAAAAGGCACCTTAAGGAGAACTGTTATTGAGCCCACTGTTATTAGTGGGCTCAGAACTATTACTATCTGACGACCATTTTCTTGACTGTTCCGTCACTCATGCGAAGGATATTCATTCCCTTCACAGGAGCACTGAGCTGCTTGCCGCCCACACTGTAATAGCGGGTAGCATCAGAAGAAGGTGTGCTGGCAGTGGCTATGCCCGTGCCTGCATCGAGAATGGCGGTCTGGGCAGCATTCACAATAGCACCCGTTGTCTGGTCAATGAGTAGGGCGACAACTTTCAACTTCGACTCGTCCTGTATTAAGGTGTTCGAGCTGATATTGGCCTCGAAGCTATTGCTAATCACCTCGCCGGAGCTGAAACTGGACATGGAAGGCACATTGCCACCATCCCAGATATTCCAGGCAGCTACTGCCACATGGTTGAACTCAAGTCCAGACACCTTCGATGGTGAGTTATACCAGAAAGCGAAATCCTTTTCATAGCCATTTGTTTTGCTCAGATTGTTAGTCTGTGCCCAATCGGAGCCAGTACCTTTCATGCCGTCCTGTACAAGCACATAGGCAATGCCATACTGCCCATTGTCATCGGAATAGACGAACTTTGTCTGGGTATCTATCACAATGGATTTCTGTGCAGCACTCTTCCATGCAGCCGATACCCCGATAGTGCCCAAGGTTGTTCTTTTCATCTGATAATTGATGTAGTCTGTGATCTCACCAAACTCTGGGTATATGCTATAGAGCCTGTCCACGTATGCGCTGGGATAGCTGCTTACGGTGTTGGCAATAGGAGCATAGTCGGGCGTTTCCATCACGTCGCGGGCATGTACGGCAATCAACACCACCTGAGAGCCATACTGCTCATGGGTCTTTTCCATGCCGTCAAAACCGATAGGGCACCATCCGCACCACGTACCGGTGAACTCCTCTACTACAGGTACAACAGCAGGTTTCTCAAGGATGGTGACCAACGAGCCGTATGCGCTGTTCGTGGAACTCTCATTGGCAACGCCGTTGGCCTTGGTAACGGTTAGTTTCTTTTCGTATCGGCGGGTATCTTCATCCGACGGGAAGGGAATAGTGACATTTACACTTTTGTTGAATGCCAGATTGTCCAACGAAATGGTCTGCTCTGTTGAGGTACTGCCATTCGTCGTGATGGTATAAGAGATGGAAGACAGCGGGTTCGTTCCCAAATTCGTAATTGTAATCGGCACTTGGACTGTTTCACCCTTCAGAACAAAATGAGAGCCAAAGTCTGAAGCCATGGCACTATTTTCGTTCAGGGTTGCCCCTTCGAGCAGCAATTGCAACGCCAGTTTGCCGAAGTTGTCAAGCACCTCCCAGTCTGGCACGTTTTGGGAACCTCTGATAAAGAACGAGTTCTCCACCCATTCGCCACCACACATGATGGGGAATACCGCACTAATTGTCTTCACGGTGTAGCCCACATAGACGCCTTCCCCGTTGACGGGATATGGTGTGTTCAGCATGATCTCGTTTGCACCTTCCTGCAACGATGACAGCTGGACATCCTGCACATAGTCAGCACCAGCCATGTTAGCCGTAAGACTCTTGGCAATCCACACCTTCACGCTGGTGAGGTTCGGCAGATAACGGTTAAACCACAAACGAATGCCCTTGATGGTACTGTTGCCGGCAATACTGTGGTTGGCTGGGATATAGATGGCGGCTTCAAAGTCCTCCTTGGCGCCTGTTCCCAAACCGTCAAAGTTCCCGGATTCTGCATCACTGTCGCTGAAGTAGCCCCACCACAGCTGACTGCCTCCTGCCTGCGGCTCGTTGGTGAACTTTATCTTCACGCTATGGGTCTCACCGCCAACGGTGGCAGTGAGTGTGGCTAACAGCGAGCCCTGGCTCTTGATGTCATCAGCATCAAACTGCACCTGCACGATGCCGTTGGTTGTACTGAAAGCCTTGTCCAGCGTTGTCTTGTTGGTCATCAGCACACACTCTTTACCCATGCACCACTGCAGTTTGGCATCCAGTGCGTTGTGCTCAATGGTCAGCGTAGCATTGCCGCTACCCGTCGTACCGTCGAGCAGTTTCAGGATCAGTCCGTTGTTGGGATTACTGGAAGGATTGGTGGCGCAACAGAGTTCGCCAAAACCATAGTCGTCCTCCACAGCTGTGATTGTCACCGTTCCTCCATCAGCCACGCTCTGGCCGTGATACTGGAATTCAAACTTCTGTGCACTGGCGGCAGTCACCCCGAACACCAGGGCTGTCACCATCATAAGTAAATATCTTTTCATACCATTCATTGTTTATATATTCACTTTTCCATCTTTCACCACTTGCTTCACACCGCCGTCGTCATAGACGAAGGCAATGACCGAGAGATTGTCCACATTCCAGTCGTCGGGCACCTCCATCGTGTGCTGACAGCTCACCGTCTCGCCCTCTCTCACGCTGAGGGGTTCGCCCCAGGTACCGTTGACAGCTGCTCGGAACACGTGCTGGTGGACATAGTCGTCGCGGCGGCTACCATCGGGCATCAGCTGAAAGGCAGTGATATTGTCCTCAGCAATCCACAGCTGCAGCTTGCCATTGGTGTCACCGTCAATGCCCATCACCTCTGTCCGGATGCTGAGCGTGCGCCCCGATACTGACGTATCAAGTACAATACTGACGGGTGCAGGTTTTTGCAGCTCTTCGCGGATTCTGGCTCCCCACGAGATGTAGTCCAGCACACCGCTGCGGTCTATCATGCCCACGGGCTGGTACTCCAGTTTCCAGTAGTCAAAATACTCATCGCCCGTATCGGTCTTCAGCCCTAAGAAACGGCTATTCGTCTCGAATGCCAGGGGGCCTGAATGGATACCTACGGCAATGACCACATCCTCGCCATACTGCTCCTGAAGCCGCACAATCTCGTCGATGGCCTTAGGGCAGTTCACACAGCGCTGCCCGGTGAAGTCCTCCACCAGCACCTGACGGCTGACGGCGGCGGGCTTCACATAGATGAGCCGTTCATCCTCGGCAATGTTGCTACAGGCGAGTAACGAAAGGAGTATTGCGCAGGCAGCCAGGATGCCTGTCATCCCGGTAGCATAGCCCTTGCCAATGTTCAATCCGTTTCCTTTCATACCTCCTATTCTTAGAAGCTATAGTTATACGAAAACGTAAAGCCCCTGCTTGCAGGAACATACCGGCACACGCCGCCTGAGCAGCTGTAGCCCTTCTGGTTGCGAACATAACCTGCCTGCAGGCGGTGGGCTCCCGACGAGAAGGCCACCAGCCCCTGGTAGTAGTGGATATGCGTCATGCCTACATTGTACTGGTCGCTCACCGTCACCATCCAGTGGGGAGCCAGCGAGAGCTCCAACAGCCCGAAAGCCCAGTCGCCCTCGTCCTGAGCGGTGAAAAGATACTGCAATTCAGCACGCAAGGCTGTCTTGGGCGACATCTGGTACTTGCCGTCAGCCACGAAGATATCACAATGTACCATCCCGCCGTGGCCTTCCACCACCGTCATGTTATATCGCTGGTTCATATACATCAGGAAGAGCTTGAAGTCCTTCGTCATCCTTCTTGACACCTGAAAGTTCAGATCCTGATAATAAGTTTGGTCACCCCATCCGAAGAACGGCGAAGTATAGCCGCCGGTTCCCGCCAAGTCAAGCGTTCCTGCCAGCGTCTGATAGGAACGGTCGTTGGTGAAGTCGCGCTGGATACCGCGAACATAGCTGTAATTCATCTTCACCGTCATGCCGTACCTACCGCCCAAGGGTGTCTTCCTCTTGAAGTTATAGCCCAACTCCGTCTGATAGGCCCATTCGCCGTCAGCCAGCTGGGTGGCGTATGGATAAAGGGCGGGCAGCGTATAGGCATGATCCTGGGTAAAAGCGGGCTGGTGGTTGATGGCCGACGAGATGCCCACAGCCTTGACGGGGTCTTCCGTACTCTTGAACGACATGTTCTCGCTACGCTTTGCCTGCAGCAGCAGCGACAGCCCTTTCTTGGAATACGACCCCGAAAGCATAGCCACGGAGCCGTGACGGAAGATGTAGCCGTTGGCATACGACGGGTCGTCGGTCTTGCGGGCATACTCTGCCAGCAGGTTCCACGCACCGTGGTTCAGGCTGGTTCGCACGTCCCACGCATTCACATACTCCGGGAAGTTTACCTTGTGCGTGGCATCGGCAAACACCTCTGCGTCGTTCTTCTCATATCTGTTCACCCACGAAGCGCCAACAGTCAGGCGGGTGTTGTGATGCTGCATGACGGGAATCCACTCATCAAGCGACAGCTCGGCGTCGGCACCGCTGACGAGCGACTTGTTCCACTTCCAATAGCGGCGCTGCTTGCCCGAGAGGGCCTTGACCGTCACGCCCTTCATGGGCTTCAGCGTCAGGCAACCGCCCAACAGCGAGTTGTCGATTCCCAACGAGCGTTCCTCGTAGGCACGGAGGATGAAGCCGGAACCAAACTGCTCATAGAATGTTCCTGCAGTCAGCTCGGCCTTTTCCGTCTTTCCTTTCACGAAGAAATGGGGGACGCCCCACCCCTTGAAGTCTTTCTCATAACCGGGCATGGGGTGATCCAGGTATTCTATCCGCACACCGGCATCCGCATACTTGCTGGTCAGCGACAGACCCACGTAGGTATTGGTCTGCACGTCGTCTTCCTTCTCTGCGTCGATGGTCTCATCGTCTTGCGGAATCAATATATCACTTTGGATACTGCCTGTCAGCGTTTGTGCGTTTGAAAGGAGAAAGGAGAAATGAGAAATGAGCAGTAGTACAAACAGCCTACCCATCTTCCATCTCTCATCTTTCATTTTCCATTTCTCCTTTCTCATCTATTATGATCTATCTTTCACTTTTTTCTATCATCTTCCGCACTTCCTCTATCAGCTCCATCTCACCACCGTCGGTGTAACCCTGATGGCGATAGACCATCCGTCCCTTGCCGTCACAGATGATGACGTAGGGTATCATCTGTATCCCTAAGGCCTGACGGAATTCGCTGTTAGGATCGAGCAGCACGTCATATTCCCAGCCGCTATTGTCAACCAGAGGCTTCACCTTGTTGATGTTCTGCGCTTGGTCAATGGACACGGCAAAGATCTTGACGCCCGTCTCTTCCTGCCACTCTTCATACACCTCGCTAATGGCATCAAGCTCACGGTTACAGGGCTTACACCAGGTGGCGAAGAAGTCAATGATAAAGGGCCGTCCACCATTCGACAACGTATCGGTACGGACAGTCTGGCCGTCAATGGTCTTCAACGTGATGGCTGACAGCTGTGCAATGGCAGGCACAGCCCAGCCCCAAAAGACAGCTACGAACAGCAGGGATAGCACTTTTCTTTTCATCGTTCCTATGTGTGAAGGTCTAATATGAAACGCGTTCCCTTGGTATACTGGGAGTCAATGTCGAGGTCGCCCTTCATCTTCAACGCCATCTGTTTGCAGATAGGCAAACCCAGCCCGTCACCAGAGGTGAGGTCCCTGATCTCAAGGAACGGCTTGAACACGTCCTCGCGCTTCTCCTCGGGTATGCCACAGCCGGTATCCGACACCAGGAACTGGTAGGCATGGGGGCCGCGCTTCTTGAAGTCCAGTTGGATGCTACCGCCCGCAGGCGTATACGCTGCAGCATTGTCCAAGAGGTGGGACAGGATATGCGACACGTATTCCCGGTTGATGCTGACACTCATCTTGGTGGCGTTCACAGCCAGGTTCACATCGTTCTTCACCTTGCCGCGAATCTGGTCCATCAACTCCTCGCAGAAGGGCACAACCTGCGTGTCCTGCAACTCCACGTCGCCATCCTTCCCGTTCTCCAAATCCGACAGCGTCTGGATATGCTTTGAGAAGTCCAGCAACGCCTTCACCTCAGGCTGGCGGCCGTCGAGTTTCTGAAGCGTCGGCTCCAACTGGGCAGAGATGTTACTGATAAACTTGGCCTTCAGGGCATTGGTCTCATTAGCCAGTTTGATGTTCTTGGCCTGCTTACGCGACAGGAGGATATAGCGCATCAGCACCACAGCGCCGATAGCCAGCACGGCAGCCAGCGCAGCAGCGAGGATAGCCAGGCCGATGATGATGACCTGACGCGTTGTCAGCGAGCTGTCCTTATCGGAGATGGTGGCCTCGTTGTCGGCTATCTGATGCTTCAGGGCACCAATCTCGTTGGCAGTCTTCATCGCACTCACCGAGTCCTTCCAGAGGATGTAGTTGCTGTAGGACTGTGCCACCAAGCTGGCATTGTTGCTCTTGCGGCTGTTGGCTATCAGCGTCTGGTACACCTCGTCCACCTTGTCGTAGTCCTTGGTGGCAGTCAGCTTGTCAGCCATCTCCTTGAACACGGCGTTTCCCTGTGCGTTCATCCCGAAGGTATAGTAATAGATGGCCTTCGTGTAGAGCAGGTCGTTCTTCACGTCCTCGTCCTTGGCCTGAGCGGCTTGGGCCTCTAAGATGTTCAGCTGATCCTTCGCACTATCATATTTTCTCAGCTTCATATACATCTGCAGACGCTCCTTGGTGGCTAAGTAATGCGACGCAGCCTTGGCACTGGCGTCCAGCTTCGAGGCAATGATCGCCTGGTCGGCACGGCGCAGCAGGTCGAAGGCCTCCTTGTAGAAGTTTTCCTTGTAATACAGGGCTGCTGCCTTGGCGGCACACTCCGTGCCCAGCTTCACCTGCCCTCGGTTGGCATAGTCGTTGAAGGCATGGATAAACAACGAGCGTGCCTTGGCAATGTCCTGCTTAGGATCCACGGCCTCGGCACGTTTCTGAAGGTCGCTCTTCTGCGGTTCCTCTGCGTATGCTACAGCACAGCAGAAAACAATGTTGAGAAGTAAGAAGAATAGCTTTCTTTTCATAACACTAACTTGTATGCAATGGTTTTCAAAGTGCAAAAGTAAGCAAATATTTGTTTTTCTCCAAATATTTCGCCAATTTTTCGCATCCATCACAGAAAGCAGCGTCGTGAAATGTCTGCAATTGGGCATTCAACTACTTGTACAGCTTGAAGCTGACGGGCAGCGTGTAGGTGGTTTCTACGCGCTTGCCGTTCTGTCGGCCGGGATTCCAGCGGGGCATACTACGTATCACGTAGACGGCTTCCTCTTTCAGAGCCTCTACGGCATCATTGTAGTTTCGTTGGGCTTCTGCCTCGCTTTCATCAACAATCGTTCCGTCGGCCGTCGTCATCTTTCGCTTGACAACGGGAGACTGCGAACTGACATTGACGACTTTCGGTGAGCGCACGAGTCCTGTCTTGTCGACTACGAACTGCACTGTGATCTCTGCCTCTACCGGCATCTCGCGGGCTACGGCTGGATAGCGCAGATGAGTGCTCAGATACTTCATGATTTCATCAAACCCGCCAGGGAACGTGGGTATTGACTCCACTACGTTGAACGTCTGGTCTTCCTTGTTGGTGAGGTCATAGTCTCTGTATCGCGATTCGTAATTGTCGATGCTGTCGTGACGGCCCGTAACCACTACCTGGTGGAACTTCATGGCTTCCTCCATCGTCACGTCAATCTTACTGCCGACGATGTCGAGCGTCTGGGTCCTCATGCCCACGTACGAGATGCGGATCTTGTTCTTGGGGTCCTTCACCTTGAGCGCGAAGTTGCCGTTATTGTCAGAGACGGCGTTGGCTACGATGCGGCCAGACTCGTCAATCTCAACGAGGTTGACACCAGCCAGCGGACCATTTGCATCCTTTACTGTGCCAGTGATCTTGTCGCCAGGCTTAACGGCTTCTACTGCCTCCACCTCCTTTACAGATGCAGGAGCTGGGACATCCTTGGCTTCGCTCTCCACTGCCTCAGGATTGTGCATTGTGAATTGAGCACTCTGCACGATTTCCAAGCTGCTGTTGACTACTTCTTTCAGGGCTTCCTTGGGTTTCGAGAATGCCGTAAGCGCAAGACCTACGAGCGGAAGGGTGACGGCAATCCACGTCATGCGCCACCACGCTGACTGTTTCTTCTTCATCATGATAATTCGTTTTTTAATGTTAAGATTAAACGAACAGGCAAGCGCGTAGGCCTCCGCTCCGACTGTCCGCTGGATTAATAATCGCTGATATTCACGACTGCGGATGTGATAATGATTGATCACTTCATCATCAGCCTCATATTCGTGAACCACTTTGATTTCTTTCATGATCAGCCAGCATACGGGATTGACCAGTGTGCATAGCAGGATAAACACCAAGTCGAGTGGATGCAGCAGCCGGATGTGCGACAGCTCGTGGTGCATACTGGCACGACGGCCGAAGCCGTTCTCCTTGTCGGAAATGACAATGTAGTTCATCCAGCTGAACGGGCCGTACTCCTCGTTGTGTACGACGAGCCGTATCCACCGCCCCACCCTGCGACTGCGTTTCCCACGCAGGAACAGCATCATCTTCACCAGCGAACGCATCCAACCGACGACTTGTATCGCAATATATAAAAGATAGGTGAGGGCTAAGACGATGAATATCCTTTGGGATAATGAGACTGGGGAGGTGGTTGTCACATTCTGAATGGTGAATTGTGCATTGTCAATAGCCAATTGCGCATTTTGCATTGCGAATTGCGCATTGTATGCAATAGGCTCCATCTGCTCGCTGGTGGTGATGTGGATAAGCGGCAGCAAGGCCGACAGCACTACGCTGCCCAACAGGAAGTAACGGTTGAAACGATGGAACGTACTACCGCTGAAGCACATCTTGTATAACAACAAGAAGGCCGACAGACACAGTGTCCACTCAAGGATATATACTACAAAACTACCCATTTTTTACATTATTACATTCTTTCATTCTTATTCCTCCTCCACCATGCGGATAAGTTCTTTCAGCTCGTCCACGCTCACGTCATGTTCCTTCACCAGGTTTGAGATGAAACCCATGTACGAGCCGCCGAAGAAACGGTTGACATTCTCCTTGTGGATGGCGTTGATATACTGGTCGCGCGTGACGGCTGCGTCGTACATATAGAATTTCGGACTCAGCTCCTTATGGCAAACCATGCCGTGCATCTCCAGACGGCGCACGTAGGTGGATATCGTGTTGAAGTGCGCGGCAGGCCCGGGGAGGTTGCCGATGAGGTCGCGGATAGACTGCTCACCATGCTCCCACAGCACTTCCATAATTGCCAGTTCTTTGTCAGTCAGTTTCTTCATAGATGAATTTGTTTTTGAACCCAGTTTTTAGGTTGATGCTGCAAAGATAACTACAATTTGTAGTAATATCCAAATTCTTTAATCCTTATTAACAATACCTGTGTAGTTATTAGCACATTTCGGAGCCAAAACCTGAAAGAAGATACTCCGTCTTAGAAGAAAAAACAAACTTTCAATGAGCACCCGATGAAGGGTCACCGGCCGTTTCATGACTCATCATCGGGTGCCGCTCGGCGACAAAGGATACGCTTGCTAAAGAAGGGACGCAAGAAAAGTAGTCAAAATAACTATACGAATTTGTGCCCTTTTTCGTGTTGATGCGACAGATTTTGTGGGTTGTAAAATCAGTGTCGCAGAAAAGGGGCAGTTGTCGTATAGACTTCAAGTAAAAATTGGAATATTTGTTGGAATGAGCCAAATTCCGTCATAACTTTGCATCGTCGATAAGACATTTGAGCTTTTCCCGCCAATCGGGAAAGCGGCATAAGCCAAAAGAGAAATAAAATAAATAAAGTTTTAACGCATCAAAAATTAAAGGTTATGACAACGATGAAGAATTTGGTTAAGACGATGTTCATGAGCATCCTGACCACAGGTATTTTCGCATTCAGTTTCTCATCCTGCTCCGACGAGCTCGACGCACAGAATGCAGACAACCAGCAGGCTCCCGAAGGTGCCAAGACTGAACTGCTCGAGGCTTACGGCCTTACCTTCAAGAACTTTGACAATGAGAACGACGTCGTCATCCTGAACGCTGACACCACCCAGCTGAGCATCAGCAGGGCCTACGCCGAGAAGATGGGTATCACTTCGTTCGTGAACCACCCGATGGGCATCTGGCACCGTGAGCAGAACCTTCCCTATATCCGCAAGGCCACTGCTGAGAAGATTGTTGGTGACCGCATCATCGTAGACGTAGTGCCCGCCACTGTTGCAGAGATCGTTGGCGACAAGAAGGTGAACCTGCAGACCGACATCTATGTGAACCCGGACGCCGGAAGCGTGACGACACGTGCCGCAGGCAGCAATCTTCCCGAGTATGCCGCCAAGTACATGGACAGCGATGAGGTGCTGCACCCCGCCTACGTCCATCTGACCGACCCTTACGGTTACGCCACCGACTATGATTCTCCGGAAGACCAGCCCTCTGCCTTGCAGACCCGCGCTGCCGCATCAGGCGAGTACGAGTACCTGACTGCTGAGGAGATAGCCAGCAGCCAGACCCGCTGGGGCTGCCACAACCGCATCATCGCCTTCGAGAACGAGGTGGAGAAGAAGTTCAAGCTCGCCGTTGGCAAGGACAGCAAGGACAGCGTATATGCCGCATTCAACGGTAAGATCGAGTTCGGAATCAACTACTTCATCACCATCGACGGTGGCGTGAAGTGGAACTGGGTCATCCCCAGCCCCTACCTGAAGAAGTTTGAGGCAGGCGTCGACGGTAACTTCGGCTTCGAGGCCGGTGTCACGCTGGGCTTCACCAAGGAGTGGGAGCTTGACAAGGACAAGTGGACGAAGGAGCTCCTCAAGTTCAAGGGTTACACCTTCACCTTCTGGGTAGGACCTGTTCCCGTGGCCATCACTACTGATCCCCACCTCGACGTGGCTGTTGACGGCAAGGTCGGCGGTAAGCTGGAAATGTCGCTCAAGTATGAATATGCCAACTCTTTCAAGGCCGGTTTCGGCTGGTCAGACGGCAAGGGCTTCTACGGCATCACCAACTTCAAGGAGGAAGCCAACGACCTGACCTTCGAGCCCCCTCATCTGAAGATCTACGCAGAGGCTGGTATCGGATTCTACCTGGTATGCGACCTGAAGATCTACGGACTTGCCGGACCTGAGCTCGGTGTGGGACCACGCCTCGGAGGTGAACTGGAAGGCGAATTTTCGCCCGCCGAGGGGAAAGTCAGCGCAAAGGGTAAGATTGCCCTCACCGTCAACGCAGTCATCGGTGCCAAGATAGAGCTCTTAGGCTACAAGCTGGCAGAGACGAGGCTCACCTTCCCGCTTCTTCCTGACAAGGAATGGGTACTCTGGTCATTCAACTGGAACCTCGAGGAAGCACTCCACAAGAGCCCCAAGCAGCAGAAAGCCGAGATGAAGAAGACCAAATACGAGGAGTGTCTGAAGGCACTGTTTGAGGACGCGTCAACCGTCGAGGAGTACGAAACACTGGTCACCATGCTGATGGATATGAACAGCTGGGACCGCCAACAGGCTGAGGAAGAGATCTACAGCATGATGCAGAGGTACGTACCCAACATGGAGACCTCCAACGATATGAAGGGCCTGCAGAACAGCATCGACAATGCCCTTGACAGATACAACAAGCAGGTGGAGGAGTGTTTCAATGCCTACCTGATTGAGAAGAGCTGGAATGAGGTTGTCGAGGAGCTGGTTCAGTGCCCCGCCTACATCGAGAACGCACGCCACTGGAGAAGCTACAGGATGGATATCAACATGGACTTCCTGCACAGGTATTTCGTCAGCGAGACCGGTCGCGAGCCGGCAAAGACGGCAGAAGACCTCCAGACCCTGGCCTACTACGTGCTGACTTACTCGAAGCTGGCCTATATCTACACCCCGGGCTTCCGTTCAAAGTTCACCGGTGTCTTGGAGAACCTGATAAAATACGGTAAGTCTCTCGGCAAGTACAACGACAAGCAGGTTGAGCTGGCAGCCTACGAGGCCATGTTGGAGGTGAACATGAGATACCCCGCTGCAAGCTTCGCCAACCTTCCCTGGGACAGCGACTTCGACCATCCCGCTATCCAGAGAATAGTCGATGAGTACAAATGGCAGCTTAACAGAGTGAATTACTAATTTGCGGAGCTTTGAACTAAGACGGATAAGAAAAAAAGGCTGGAAGTTTTGGACTTCCAGCTTTTTTGTGTATCTTTGCGACAAAAATCGCGAAGATACTCTCTCTGTGATATGCTGAAATCCCTGTCAGCACGGCTCACCTATCGCATCATGGCGGTGGTTCTGGTAATGATGGTTGTCGTTACCTGCATAGTCTATTTTACGGTCAGGGAGTATATGCTCGACGAGGCGAAGGAGCGCTATATGGGCTTTCTGCTCGAGAATTATCAGGAGATCCGTCGCAGGCTGTCGGATGTCCATGTGGCTGCAGAGAACAATATCCACGACATTGAGCGCGACATTGACAATCCCGACAGGATGTTCGACCACATGGAACGTATGGTCAGGCAGAACCCTTCCATCGTCTGCTGCGCCATTTTGTTCAAGAAAGACTATTATCCCAGCAAAGGCAAGGTGTTCGTTCCTTGTGCCAGAATGGACGCGGCAGACAAGATTATTGTGTCGAGGATCGACAGCACGTATAACAGCTACTTCTATGGTGAATGGTTCCTGGAGCAGTTGAAGGCAAACCAAAACTGTTGGACGAAGCCCTACTTCGAGAGCCCGCAGTTCGCAGGAGACCAGACGCCACGCCTGCTGACCACCTACGCCACTCCCATTCACGACCACGATGGACACCCTGTGGCTTTGCTTTGTGCCGACATGTCGCTGGAGTGGTTGAGAGGCGAGGTGATGAAGGAAATCAGGAACATCAACAATCAGTACGAGAAAGGACACCGACGCCAGTCTTACTTCTTCATCATTGACAAGGAAGGTACCTACATCATACATCCTGACAAACAGCGCATGATGACCACTATCGACGAGAATGTTGGCAAAACGATGTTGGAAATGCAAGGTACCTGCGTGACGGAGGTTGACGGGGTGAAGTCGTGGCTGTACTATCGTTCCTTCAAATATGTAAATTGGAAGATGGTCATTGTGGCACCAGAGGATGTGATTCTTGCTAAAGCAAAGATACTGAACATCATTATCCTGGCGGTGATGATCACAGGTCTGCTGGCCATTTATCTGTTCTGTCGCCGCCGGATTAAAGAGATTGCCGATCCCTTTGCAGCAAAGAAGGCTGTCATGGAACGTGAACTGATTATTGCCCACGACATCCAGTTGGCCCTGCTGCCCCAATCATTCCCTGAGCATTCCGACATCGACCTCTATGCCACGCAGGCACCAGCTCGCGATGTGGGTGGTGACCTGTACGACTACTTCGTACACGAAGGCCGACTCGTGTTCTGCATTGGTGATGTCAGCGGCAAGGGCGTACCCGCAGCCTTGCTGATGGCTGTCATGAGATCGATGTTTCGCAGCGAAGCACGCCGTGGCGATAGTGCTGCTGAGATTGTTGAAACCATGAACCGTAATCTATGTGATGAATTTGCAGGTAATGATTTTGTCACCATGTTCGTAGGCATCCTTGACCTCAACTCGGGCCGTCTTGACTATTGTAATGCAGGTCATGAGCCGCCTTTCGTGTCAGGTCAGTTGCTGGAGATCAGGCGTAATCTGCCCGTGGGAGCGCTGTCGGATTGGAACTATGAGGGTCAGCAGGCGCAGCTGAAGCCTGGCGACATGCTGTTCCTCTATACCGACGGACTTAGCGAGGCCAAGAACAGCAATGGAGAGTTGTTAGGCAGAAAGCGCGTAAATCGACTTGCTAACGAGCATTCTACTGGCACAGCACAACAGTTGGTAGAGCTGATGGAGGCGGAGGTGCACCATCATGCAGGCGATGCCGAGCAGAGCGACGACATCACGATGTTGGCCATCAAGTGGCAGCCCACCTCTCACCTCTCAACTTTCGCCTCTCACCTCTCAATGACTGCGTCAATGGATTACATCTATCGCCTGGAACCCTTCATCTCTGATGCTGCACAGAGGGCAGGGGTGGAGGAAAGGGATGCAAAACGCCTGCGCCTGGCCGTGGAGGAGGCTGTGGCTAATATCATCAATCACGGGCAAGCCACAACCATCAAGCTACAGGCAAAGACAGATGAGCACCAGCTGGTGCTGACCCTCGACGACGACGGACTGCCTTTCGACCCGACGGCCGACTCTTCTACAGACTTCTCGGTGCCTGCTGACCAACGTCCTCCAGGCGGTCTGGGCATCATGTTCCTTCACGAGATGACCGATGGGTTGGAATACCTACGCCTTGACGGACACAATGTGTTGAAGATTATAAAGGTGATAAAATAAAAAAGATAAGATTATGTTGAACATCACGATCAGCGAACAGGCAGGCAGGCTCATTGCCGCCCTCGTCGGAGACTTTGACAATGTTGCCAGTACCCAGGCAAAACGTGGTCTCGAACCAGTGTTTGATTGTACAGACTGCGATGTCGTCATCGACTGTACGGAATTGAATTACATCTCCAGTAGTGGTCTGCGCATTATTCTTGACGTTTTCAAGCATACGCGTAGCAACGGTCATAAGGCTATCCTGAGGAATCTGTCTGAGGATGTGAAGGAGGTCTTCGATCTCAGTGGTTTCCTGCAGCTTTTTACAATTGAAAATTGATAATTGATAATTGATGAATGAATATGGCAGAAGATCTCAAAAAGCTGCAGGATGAGGTCACCTTTCTGAAAGGAGAGGTGGAGCGGTTGAAGGACGAAATGGTACGCTTGGTAAGTCGTAACCTTGACCTGTCGGAACAGTTGGAGTATGATGTCGAGTTACGCCGTCGTACCGCAGTGGCCCGCGAAATCATGGAGGCTCGCGTAGAACGTCAGCGTAATGCAGACTTGCAGGACGACGGACAACTGATGGCACTTATCGAGATACACGTAGAGAAGGATCGTCCGCATCTGCGCCCCGATTTCGGTCCTACCGATCTGGCAGACATGCTGGGTGTCTCGATGACAAGGCTTTACCAGCTCTTTCGCCATCAGACCATCCACCGCACGCCTGAGGCCTATATCGACAACCTGCGCACGCTGGCCGCTCTGCGATTGTTGCGAGAAAAGCCCAACTACACCATTGCCGTCATAGCCGAGGAGGCAGGCTTCTCGAACGTTCGCACCCTTCAGCGTCGCATCCAGGACGCCATCGGCATGAGTCCTGTTGACTATCGCCTGATGCTCACCCGCGACTTGTAATCCCATTGCCTCCGACAGATTTTTGGGCGTTTTTTAAAAAATGTCGTATTATTTACTGGTGTGTCGCAATTATTTCGGCAGATAAATGAGGGAAAGGTTGTTGTCAATCATTTTTTTTCGTAACTTTGCATCATCAAAAGAAAAATATTTATTAAATAGAATTATGAAAAAGGTTATGATGATGGTCGCAGTCGCCTTAATGAATGCAATGTATGTGAATGCTCAGAATGAGAACCTGCGTCATGAAATCAGCCTGTCATACGGCTTGGGTAGTATTGCACAGCTTGGAGATGGAATCGGCGAAGGACTGGCTTCAGCCATATTCTCCGACACCGAGTATGATGACGGCTTTATCTTGGGTCCGATTTCCGCAGAGTATTTCTATCACTTCAACAATCCGAGACTGGCCGTCGGCGGCTTAGTGTCATATTCGAAATGGGACAGCGACATCCTGAAAAGGCGTGGCAACCATGAGAAGGTGGGCGAGCGCAATCGCAACTACTGGTCTGTCATGCCAGCCATCAAGTGGTATTGGGTCAACAAGAACGCCTTCGGTCTCTACTCCAAGGGCGCAGTTGGTCCCGCGTTCCTGAGCAGCACAGAGAAAGACTTTGCCAACAATACGTCGGAGGACGAAAGTGACACTTACTTTTTGTTCCAGCTTTCATTCATCGGAGCTGAGTTCGGAAAGCAGTTCCGGGGCTTTGCCGAAGCAGGTTTCGGAGAGCAGGGCTTCCTCATGGCTGGTGTTAGATATAAGTTCTAATCATTTGAGCCTGTGGCTTTTTTCCGCAATGTCAAAGCTCCGAGCATGCTCGCCTGAGTACCTATGACAAGAAAGAAATGAGCGAAGAACGCCTGGCCCGCCAGTTATGCGCGGGTACATATTACAGTAAATAATCGTCGCCATCTGCCGCTGCGCCAGGTTATCGATAGTTAGGCGAACGAGTCAGCAGTCTATAGGCTGACGTGGTAGGCAGACGGCGCGCATGATCCATCTATTCGGTTAGCGACGGCTCACTCTGCCTTTCTTTAATTGGGCAGACGGTGCGCATGATCCATCTATTCGGTTAGCGACGACTGCATCTGCCTCTAAATCACGCCGCAATGATGCGATTAAGCGAGAGCAGAGCCAAGCTCGCCATTCCCGCTTGGGCGCCTACCCGTAGCCTTTGAGCTATGCCGAGCGTGAGCATCTTCGCGACCAGTTCTTAACTGGGCGCAAAGGTACGACATTTCTGTGAACCTTGCAAGCATTTGGTAGGGGCTGGTGGAATCCTAAAATATCAAGTCGCTGATTATCAGCGCCTCAGAGCACGCCTTTTGGTTTTTTCGCGCGCACGCGCGAATACGTATAAGGAAAAACAGAAAAATGCCCGCACGTGTCGCACGTCCCGCACGTAAAATTTTTCATAAACCGCTCGACCTCTGGTCGCTTGCCAGAGCAAGAACGGATTATACTGATTGCTGTATCAAGTACTGTTTCAGCCGACAGAATGCCTTGAAACAAATTATTCCAGCCTGTGGAATAATTCTAAACCAGTGCTTTAGCGTCGTAAACCACTGGT
>ONKY01000169.1 GCA_900318585.1 uncultured Prevotellaceae bacterium | reverse complement strand
GATGCCTCGCATCTCACAGAAGGTATGCAGGCAGGTATTACTGCATACGCAGCACCTCTCAACCATTATGATGTTTTGGTGGAAAAGAAAGACGGCAATCTCGTTGTACGACCCAATATCCGTCTGGGAGAACTTGCGCATTCAGCAAAGGAAATGAAGCTCAGGGGGCACAAGGCATACCTGCGCATCAGTTCGGACGGTGCCTATTATTACATGCAAGCTTCGGATGATGGTAAGACCTTTGAGACATTAGCAAAGATGGATTTCCGCTATCTCTCGACAGAGGTGATTGGTGGATTTACAGGTGTTATGCTCGGCGTATTTGCACAGGGTGAAAGGCTACGGGTAGGCGACGGAACGTCTGGAATGAGCACGAATGGAATTGCCGATTTTGATTGGTTTGAATATAAATAGAATTCACAAAAAATCTAAGGTATTGCCTATGCAAAGAAAACTCGAAAGAAGGTAAATTATCTGGAGTCATGACATTACGCGAACTCATACTTTCCGTAGATTCAGAGCAGTATAGTGACAGTCTCTATGACGGCGTGGGTAGTCATGGCACAAAGTTCGTGTTCTATCTATTTTAGCTCCTTGCCACCTACAAACAACCGATGCCCATTAGACTTGATGAGTGACACATCGCCTTTCATAGATGTAATGTAAGTATCAGCTGTAAGGTTCCATGTGCAGTCATCACCAAGAGTCACATTCACGATTCCAGTTTCAGTAGATACGGTGTTGTCAGCAGCGTTGGTGATGTTGCCGCTGATAGAGCCATTGAAAGTGGAACCATCAGCCTGATTTAGTGTCAGCTCTGAGTCGCTGCCCACAAGGATGGTGCCCTCCAACTGCTGATGACTCGCATTGAGTGTGGCTTGGTTCTTGGCTCCCTGCCATCCGTCGGCACATACTGACAGCAGCACTTTGGCAGGATCGTCATTTACCAGTTTGACACCATTCAAAGATATAATTGCATTCGTGTTGGTCACATGGAACAGATGCCCCTGACGGTTAGTCAGCGAACCGCCGTTCATGGTGAAGTGCGAATTGCCACTATCGGCATCGCCTGAGAACGACTGATAGATCATAATGGCATCAAGGAACTGGGCATGTCCGTTGCGCTGAGTGTTGCTCACTGTCATCTCGCAGTTGTTCAGCGTGATGCTGTTCTTGCCCTCGATGCAAACACCTTCAGACTTGTTAGATGTAAGCGTGGCATCAGACACCGTCACATCGGCTGTGGAGTAGATAACGGGTGAACCAAGACCATTGCTCGTATAGCAGCCACCTTCAACAGTCACGATGCCACCACCACGATCGGTACGAATCGGAGCTGACGAACGGCCGCTTGTGTTGATGGTCAGATTTTTGGCCTTCATCACACCACCACCCGTGGTCATGATGCCGCCAGAGCCGCCACCTGTAGTCGTAATCTTAGTGTCCTCAATGATGACGGTGGTGCCATCACCCTGACCACCATTCTTAAGACTCGCTTCGCTCGAATAAGCGTCGCTTCGCGCCGAGCGGCGTCCTCCGTTTCCTCCGTATGAGAACACACCGTTAGCACCATCGGCATCACTGGTAATAGTGCCACCTTTGATGGTTGTGGTGCTGCCACCCTTCACAAGCAGGGCAGCATTGACACCGTAGAAGCTGCAGTTGTCACCACCATTGGAGCTACCCGTCTTGCTGATAGTGGGCTGAGCGATAGTCACAGCCTCCTTCGTGGATATCAGCAATGCGCTCTCATCAGTCTTATTGCTCTGATACGTTTTGCCGACTTCGTTTGCCAGGGACGTCAGTTCTGTAGCTCCTGCATATTTGATATTCTTACTACGAGAGCCAGGACCACCAGGCATACCCATACCGGCTTGTTCCAGATTCTGCTGTCCTCCAAGCAGGAACTCACGGATCTTGCGTTGTGAGGCAAACTGAGGCTTTATCTTTTGATAACCCTCATATTGCTGTTCGGTCAGAATCTTGGCGATAGCCTTGTCGTACTTCTGCTGTTGCTTGTCATAATCATAGGTGGATTCTGATGGCTTAGCGCCACCAGGCATTCCCATGCCGCCACCTCTCGGGCCACCTTGCATACCACCGCCAGGACCACCCATACCACCAGACATACCTCCTCCGAATCCGCCACCACCGGGTCCACCCATACCTCCGCTTGGTCTGCCGCTGGGACGTTCACCCATCGGTGGACGCTGACCTTGTGAACTTTCCACCTGCTCACCTTCAATCAGTTTCTTATACTTCTTGTTGAGCTTGGCCACTTTCTTCTGCTGTTTCTCGTCGAGCTGCAGCTCATTGGCCATCTTCTCTGTCATCTGCTCATAATTAACTTGATGACGTCTTTGCATCTTCTGTGCTGTCAGAGGTCCTGACAGCAGCAATACACCGATTATCGACAATATAGTCCTTTTCATTTTATTGTTAATGTAGTTTCGTCGAAAAAAGAAAAGTGTAATTTGTTTAGGATGGTAGGAGTGAGCTCTATTGAGCCTGCCATCAATTTACTGCCTTGAACAAAAATCGATAGCGAGGCTGTGCTGATAGATGTCTTCACTCCGTCTGCTGTTTCAAGCGTCAGGTAAGGAAAGTCCTGGGCCATCGCAGACAACGAATTTGCCATCATTGGTAAAGATAATATAACATTCTTCATATCCATGTAGTTTGAATTATCGTTGCAAAGATAGTATGATTATAGTTTTTCTGAAAATAATTTCAGCGAAAGACCAGAATCATTCAGCAAAAATGAAAGGGAACCGTATTCCTACGATTTCCCGGAGTCCTCTTGTGAGGCATATGATAGAGGCAAGTAAACAACCTTAGCGGCGACCTCCGCGCTCGACCTATGGTCGCTTGCTACCGGAGGGACGCAAGAAGTGGCCGGAACCACTGCGATTGGTACGAGTGTTCATTGCGACTTCGCGATTCGGAGTCCTATGAGCATTGCTATGGTTACCCATGTTGTGGTTGCCCATATGGCCCTTGTCGTTCATCACTCTTGCGCCTCTGTCGTGCATCGGAGCATGACGATGTCCCATTGCAGGAGCAGGAGGTGCGGGCTTGTGCATGTGAGCATAGTGTGAGCCTCGAAACAGCCATCCAACGTGCTGAAACATTTGGAACCGAGGGAGAGTCATACAGCAATCTTCCCAAGGCATTTGAGGTCATTGAAGACAAGTAACAATTTAAAGAGAAATAAGCAAATGAACCAAGTCCCCGTCTGTGATAGCCGCAAAATAGCCGCAAAGTGAAAAGGGCGAATCTTTGAAAGGCCGATAAATAAAGGCGTTTTGGGAGATCT
Organism: uncultured Prevotellaceae bacterium; assembly: GCA_900318585.1. Classification (GTDB taxonomy): domain Bacteria; phylum Bacteroidota; class Bacteroidia; order Bacteroidales; family Bacteroidaceae; genus Prevotella. The sequence continues at coordinate 15,136 of ONKY01000169.1, read as the reverse complement.
CAGCGTTTGTTTCCGGTTCTGAAGGTCTTGGGTTTGAATACCAACGGGATCACGAAAGGTAAAGGGCTTTGAACGATGAAAGTTACTTTCAATCTTCGAAGCCCTTTTCCTTTTGTAGGATGGCTGGCGCCAGCCTACGGGAAAGGCGAAGACAATCCCAACCGCTTGAGTTTGCTCAAGTGTAATCGATAATATCACAATTGAGGAAGGTCTTCAAATTTACGGATTTCCAATTAACGGTCTTCAAATTTACGAATTGGCGTTAACCTCTGGCTCCCAAAGGTGGCGCTGCATGTCTACGTGACCGTTGGGTTTGAAGGTGATGCCTTCCGACTCTAATAGCGGACGCTGGAGACTCCAGCCAGGGGCGGTACGCCCAACGATGTTCACCACACGATGACAGGGCAGCGACCATGCTCCTGGCGTATAACGCAGTGTGCGACCCACCATCCGTGAGTGGCTAGGCCAGCCTGCCCAGGCTGCAATATGGCCATAAGTAGTGACTTTGCCATAAGGAATCTGGCTGACAATATTCAGCACATCGTCACGAAACGTCCTTGACTGCTCAGGTGTCATCCTGTCTGGATAATCTTTCATCTGCTCATCCACTCTTTGCGTTCTCGTTCTGGCATTTTTTCGATGGCATAGCGGAGCATGGTTCGAGGCATCTCATGGGCGTACTGGCGGAGGAAGTCGCGAAGGAGGTCCATTGATATTCGCTTACCCATCTCTCGGAGCATCCAGCCGACGGCCTTATGCATGAGGTCGTGGGGATGGTGGAGGTGAATCTCGGCATAGCGAAGACACCACATTGGGTCGCCTTGTTGTGAGGTTTTCCAAGTACAAACGATGCTCATGCGCTGCTTCCAAAGGCAGGGGCTGGCAGAGAGTTCGTCGAGCACCTTGAACTTGTAGTCTGTATGTAGACCAGTCTGGCCCCCAACAAGTGCCGTAGGCAACAGCAGCCAATGACCAAGTATCTTATGGGCTGAGAGGTCTACCAAGTCCCAATTGTTTGCGCGCTCTGCATATTGCAAATACATGGTCAGGATCTCATCACGATGCTTAATTGCCTCAGCATTGTTTTCCAACCGCTTAGTCGCCAGTTTATCAAATTTCGCCACAAGAATCAAGAAACCGCAAAGTCTCACCTCATGCCAACGGCTGGTCAGTAGTGTTGGCACTTCGACCAATGGAAAATCTATACCCGCAAGACGAACCACCTCCCGCGTCTGCGGTACCTTCAGCCCCAAGAATTCGTCACCAAAGCCATACTCACCAGGGGCCGTTTTGAAGAACCTGATGAGTATCTTTCGTTGCTCGTCGTCGCGCAGCGACTCCATATAGCTGATTATCTCCTGTGCGTTCATTCTGTTTTTCTCAGTTGATCTCCGATTGTCTTCGGTCGCGACTCGGCAGAGTTCATGCAAGCACAACTTTGCCCTCACTGCTTCCTCAGTTGACCTCCGGTCGTCTTCGGTCGCGACTCGGCAGAGTTCGTGCAAGCACACTTTGCCCTCACTGCTTCCTTAGTTGACCTCCGGTCGTCTTCGGTCGCGACTCGGCAGAGTTCGTGCAAGCACAACTTTGCCCTCACTGCTTCCTCAGTTCCCAATCCACATCAAAATTACTGCCAGAATCATCGACGGTCACGTCGTAAGTCACGTCTTTACCGTTGAGTTTCCCAGTAAGTACACCTTTATAGTTTTTGCCCTCGCTCTTTTCGAGCTTAAGGTCAGTCACTTCCAACTGATTACCCTGCTGTTGCTCATACTCTACAATGCCTTGCGTCACCTTGTCCGTCAGTTTCTCTTCCGACACTACGCAACCATTCAGCATTACTAATGCAGAAAATGCAATAATCAATGAAACCAATACTTTCTTCATAACCATTATCGTTTACCATTAATTGTTTAAATCATGTCCACTACTTCCTGCCCCCCAAGCTGCAACAACTTCTGTCAGATACCTCATTTCTCTATGGGCGCAAAGGTCCCGTCAAAGCTGATGGGGTCGCGGTTAATGGACCTCACATGGATGTGGGCGTCGCCAGTGTCATACACGTCTATTTGATAGCGATAGGTGTCCTCCTGCGTCTTCACGTCGAGGTCCAGCTGTGTTCTGTTCGCTTTGGGCCGGCTTTCTGAATAACGCTGGATGGGCATCTCGAAATTCAGTCCTATTGCTGGAGAATTCATAGGAGCCTGATGAACTTGCCCCAGATAGGGCAGATAACTGCGCAGCGTGTCGCCCCGCAGTTCCAGGAAAAAGTCGGGTGTTACCATCTTTGACCCGTAGCGCATGGTGTTCATCGACTTGATGTCAATATGCAGTTGCTTTGTGGCGATAGCCTCTTTCACCTCCAGTCGCGTCTTTACCCGTTGCTCGGCACGTTCCTGCTGTGTGGCACAACTGACAATCATCAGTAGCGCCATCATCCCTATCATTATCTCTATTCGTTTCATGCTGCAAAGTTAGCAAATTATTTTGAACTTGCCAAATAATATGTGCCAGACTTTATCCGTAAAGCACCGAGTATCGTTTGTTTCTCCAGGCGAAACAAACCTAAAGCAGCATTGTTTGTGAGACAGGCTATTCCGGCACGTAAATAATCTGGCCGTCCTCCAACTGATAGGCGGTTCCCAGACGTCGGCCCCTGGTGCCACCCTGCTGGGTTTCTCCGCTGGCCTTGTAGGTTTCTATCTGGCGGCCTTTTTTCTGGATAATCTCCATATTGTCCTTGCCGGGATTCTTCACAATGGTGAAGTCCTCGCGGGTGAAAACTTCGGTCATGTTCATGTGCATCACCATAGCTACCATCAGGGCTACGGCGAAGACCATCGCAACGTCGAAGAGGTTGACAACAACGGTCAACGGGTCACCGTCGTCCTCCTGCAGGAGGTTGTATCTACGCTTCTTCATAATTGTTCCTGTTTGACTTCTTTCATATACTGTGCCGCGTCGTACTCCAGACGGCTGATGTCCTGCTGGTGCCAGCGCGACTTTAGCTGCTGGGTGAAGAGACCAACGATGCTGATGACGAGGCCGACAACGGTGGCGGAGAAGACTACCTGCATGTTGTAGGCCATGCCCGAAATGTCGCCGTTCGACAGGCCGACGAGGGCTGGCGACATGCTGATGAGTGTGCCGATGAGGCCGAGCACAGGACCGAGCTTCGTGAGCAGCCGCGAGAGGTTCACGTCCTTGGCGGCCTCTGCCTCCATCTGGGCTACGAGGTAGTCTGTGTAGGCTTCTTCCGGCTCATGTTCGTGGAGCAGACCGCGATACTTCTGGTAGAGGCTACTACCTTCGTCACTCCGTCGGGCGGTGTACTGCAGATAGGTTGTAAACAGGAGGATGAGTGACCTGATGAAGAAGATGATCAACAGGAGGATGTCGGGGATGAGCAGAATGTTGGCTATCCCGAACAGGGCTTTTGAAATGTAATCCATAATAAGGGGAAGGTGAAGAGTGAAAAGAGAATAATTTGCTGCCGCCATCCCGTCCGTAGCCAAATGTGCGCTGGGCATACTTGCCTTGCAAGTGACCAGTGGTTGAGCGGTGCTTTGTGCATTAATCAGGCAGGTGAGGCAGAGTATAATGGTTACAGTGAGGAGGAGCAGGGAGCGGTCGGAACACTGGGGCAGTAGCCACCGCAGCCCTTGGGCCAGCAACGGAAGGAGCAGGGCGACGGTGACGCCTAAGAGCAGGCCGATGGTATTGAAGTCGGCACCCGTTATGTTGAACAACAGCAGGCAGAGCACGTAGAATGCGGCGGGCAGGATGAGCAGCCCCGGATACCAGCGGTAGCGGATGAGTAGGGCGTCTAACAGACAGGCGATTGCTATGTTCTGGAGTATAGCCGTGTCGTGGAGCCATCCCTCCACCTGCAGCTTTGACAGCCCTGTTGCATAGCCGGTACTCAGCAAGACGGCGATACCTACTGCCGTGCAGAACATAGGCCGCGGCCATAGGCGTGGCCATTGGCTGAGACGGAGTGCCGTCTGGAGCACAATGAGCAAAATAAGCATATCAGCTACGGCGGCCATGTCTTACACGCAGGAGGATAATGAGGACAAGGAGTAGGAGGACTACAATGGAAATGATGAGTACGGAATGATGGGTGAAGAGTGACGGAGTAGAGAGGGCATTATCTGCCATCTCAGCCCCATTGCCCTTTTCTTTCTTCAGCACCATTGCGGGCGCACCAGACTGCAGGTTCTTCACCTGAGACATCTGACGGCTGTAGCCCCGTCGTGCGGCGGTGGGTAGCTGTCTGGCTACGAACTCCTGCAACTGGGTGTTGTTGCAGACGAAGTCGGTGCAGGCGGCGCCACTCTCCTGCGTCACTTCGGCGTGGAGCTGTGCTGTCTGCCTGAGCTGGGCGAGGGTGGGGGTCCAGTAGCCTTTGCGGGCACTTTCCAGCATGGTTGCTGTAATGGCCTGATAGGCAGCAGGGTTCTTCTGCTGGAACCAGTTGCGGATGCCTAACTGCTGATTGTCAGCCACATACATCTGGTAGAGATCGTCGTAGAGTTGAGGGTCGAGGGAGGAAGGACGGGTGACACTCCATCCAAAGACGTTGCGGAACATCTCGCCAAACATCTGTGCCGTTCCCTCGTCGCCCTTCATCCTTTCACGCACGTAGTTAGGATTGAGCAGCGTGGTGCGCACCTCAACGTCGATGGCTTCCTTCATACCTTGCATCCGGCGGTTCTGGCGGTTGCGATAGTCGGCCATCAGCGCGTCGGGCTCCTTGCCTGTGAGCGCCTTCACTGCCATAGACAGGCCTCCGGTGAACTCATAGACATGGTCGAGCGATACGGGTCCCCAGGTGTTGCTCTGGCGCGGCTGTACGGTGACATCTGTCTGCTGCAGGGCTGCGGCAAAGAGTTCGCGCTGTGCCATTCCCCAATGGGCTTCGTCGCCGTAAGCGGCACACATGTTGTTGAGGTAGCCGTCAATTAGCTCGCTCTTCTCGCTCCACTCGCCGCTGCGCTCAATGTAATCCATCATGCCTGTGGAGTAGCCGCTGTTCACAGGACCGAACACGCGGAGTGTAGACAACTTGCGGGCCTGCTGTGGGGAGATCCCCTTGTCAATGAGTTCGCGTTCCTGTGCCAGCGTTCCCTCGCGGACGAAGTTGGATTCCTCTGCTTCCGCTGCCGAAGCCATCTGGATGGCCTCGGTGATGAGCTTCAGACGGGAGTCGGCAATGTCGCGTAGCTGTCCACTGATCTGCACCATCACGTTGATGCGTGGACGCCCCAAGTCCTTGGAGGACACTAGGTGCAGTCCACCGATACGTCCCTGACTGTCGCGCTCCGGCTCCACACCAAGCATCCAGAGCGCCTGGGCAATGGTGGCACCGCCTGTAGCGATGAACTCACCCGCCCAGAAGGTGTAGCTTACCTTGCGTGGGTATTCTCCATGCTCTCTCAGGTACTTGGCAATGGTCTGCTCTGCCAGCCGCTTGCCGTCCTCCCAGGCCTGCGGGTCAGGGGTGTTGTCGGGGTTGATGCTGAACATATTCCGACCCGTGGGCAGCACGTTGTCGTTGAGGATGGGGTCGCCGCCAGGGGCAGGAGCAATCGTGCCGCCGTTCAACGCGCGTATCATATTGTTTATCTCAGCCTTTGTAGAGGCTGTCAACAGCTGCTTGATGCGTGGCCACTGTGCAGGATCATTGTTCATCGCCCGTGCTGTCTGTGTAAGATGCTCTTCGGTATAGGGCTGCCCTAAGACGTAGTAGGCTCCCTGCATCTTCTCGTTCATCAGCTCCTCCAAGTGGGCGTCTATCAGTTCCAGTTCCTCATGAGTATATGGTTTGGTGAGCGTACTGTCGAGCGACAATACACGATGGAGACCTTCTTTCACAATGCGCGCCTTCAGGGTAGACAGCTTTTGGCCACTCAGCGCTTTATGGATGTCGTTGTGCAGCGAAGCGTACCTCTGCCGCATACCGCTCTCTGCGTAGGGCGGCGTAAGGTAGGTGAGTAGCACGGCGTTCGAGCGGCGCTTGGCAATGATGGCCTCGCCAATGTTACTCGTGGTATAGTAATAGAAATGGGGCGTGGGGCCGATGAGTTGGAGGCTCCAGTCCTCTCGGCGCATACCGGCGTCGCGGCCGGGGGTATATTCCAGGTTGCCATGCGTGCCGAAGTGTATGATGGCATCGGCTTGGAAGCCTCGTTGCATATACAGATAAGGCGCCAGATAGCTGTGCGGCGGTGCCACGTCCACACCGTGAACCAACCGGAAGTCGTCATCGCCCAAGGCTGGACGCGGCTGGGGGAAGAGCAGCACGTTGCCGAATCGCAGACAGGCCACAGCGATACTGTCGCCACGGGTCAGCAACTCGCCGGGAGCCTCGCCATAACGGTCAACGACCTCCTGATACTTCTCTGGTGCCAGCACTTCCTTGGCCCATTGCTCGTACTGCTTCTTGCGGAGCCAAAGGGGGTGCCCCTTCTGCATATATTCCTGCTGTGCGCCCTTGGCATACGAGCCCAGCACGATACCTTCCGTCTTGACCTCGTTGGCAAAGGCGTCGAGAGTGGCGGGCAGCCCGCTGAGGTCGTACCCCTCCTCACGCAGCCGTTTGAGGAAGTTGTACAGCGAGGGTATCACCTCCAGTCCGCTGGCTAAGAGCGCGTCCTTGCCCGGCCGCTTGAAGTAGCCGATGGCGATACGCTTGTCGGCGTTTTTCTTCGTACGGAGCGACATGCTGCGGCTGATGTGCTCCACCAGCATCTCGCACCGTTCCACTTCGGCGGTATTGACGATATAGCCCTCGGCATTGGGATTCTGTGTAGCGATGGAGTAGGGTGCCGTGCCGCCGTCAATCTCAGGGATGACGATGCGGGCATTCTTTGAGCCACTGCTCATGGGTAGGTTCTTGTTCATCCATTCCTCGTGGGTAGCAGTCATGGGGAACGGGCAGAAGAGGGCGATGTTCTTTTCCTGCATCCATTGTACGAGTGTGTCGTTGCCGATTCTGCCCATCGGCATGAATACTACGCCGTCGGGCTTAAGTTCCTTGAGCATTGTTTCGCGCTGCTTGCCCGAGCAGGTCATGGGATAGACATTGAAGCCCCGCTGGGTGAGCATGGTGATGAGCGTGTCAATGTGCTGACGGTTGCCCTCCATGGGGAATGTGATGCCGGAGATGAGCGCCAGGTTCTGCGCTCCTTCGTGGTAGAGCTGCTGACTTTTCAGGTATTGCGTCAGCTCGTTGGCCGTCTTGAAGTATTTGCCATACTGACGATGGTAATACATATTCTTCAGCACCTCCATTGGCGCGTAGTAGTCCTGGTCACCCCAGCGCTGCGGGGTAGCGATATGGCGCAGGAAGCGCAGTCCATTGCGGAAGTTCTGTCGGTTCTCGTTGTCGAAATATGCTTGTAGGTCGGCTATCTGCTCTGGGGTGAGGTTGTGGTTCTCCACGAAGTCGCTGGTACGCAGCGCCTTGGTGTAGACGGGCACCCCTTTCCCTGCCACCCGCTTTACCTCTGCCTCCTGCTCTGGAGTGAGAAAGATGCGGCGGGCGTAGATAATCACGGCGTCGTAGCTGCTGAGGCTACCCATTTCTTCCGTATCCACGCAGTCCACCTGGATGTGGCGGCTATCGTTGCTCAGCACAATGTCGGCCTGCTGCACCTTCAGGGCGTTGACCACGAGGATGCGGGTAGGCGACAGCCACTGGCGGTAGGCAGCATAGCCGCCTACTGCCAGTAGCAGCACAATACTTGCTATGGTAAGATACCTTTTCACTCTTTTATCTTTTCAACGTACAGTTGCTGAATCTCAGGCACTTCGCCCAGCCCTTCCAGTTTCACTTCAACTGAAAAGCCCTGTTTCTCCAATGCTTCTTTCCACTCCACGGCAATGTCGTTGGAGGCATGGTCACCAGCCACGAAGAGCAGGGGAACGAGTGTCACCTTCTTGCCTCTCATCGCCTTGATCTGGTCGACGGCAGTATCCTGTGTGGGGTAGCCCTCAATGGTAGCCACATGGTAATTGGCGTGACCCGTAGCACGGAGCAGATAGTCGAGCTGACTGTAGAGGGCGGTGGCAGGTCCTTCGGTGCCGTGCCCTATGAAGAGCACATGCTCACGCTTCTTGGTAGAAGCCACGTGGCGTTTCACCAATACATCCATCACCTTCTGTGCATCCTCCACGCTGTAGAGCAGCGGGGTGCTCACCCAGATGCTGTCGAAGAAGGGACGCACCTGTTCCACCTCCCGGCGCAGGCGGTCCATCTCTATGCCGTCGATGATGTAGGTGGGCTGAATCTTCACAGTCTTGTAACCCTCGCCACGCAGTCGCAGCAGGGCGTCAGTAGGCGTATCCTTCTTAACACCGCGTTGATTCAGCCGTTTCATTACGATGCGGGAAGTCCATGCCTCGCGCACAGCCATCTGTGGGAAGGTCGTGCAGACTTTCTCGTTGATGGCGTCAATGGTTTTCTGGCGAGTCTCGTTGTAGGTGGTGCCGAAGTGAACCATCAGCAGCGCCTGCTTAGAAACAGTGTCCTGCGCTCGGCAAAAGGCCGAGCACAGGAGCACCAGAAACAAACTTATATAATAATACACGTGATTCATATCTTAAGGTAAAAGTGAATAGTGAAAAGTGAATAATTTGCTGCCGCCACAATTTCTGCGGACGGCCCCGGTAGGATATTTTCACTTATCACTTCCTTTAGTCTTCCACCAAGCGGATTTGTTCGAAGTAGTAGCCCTCTGACACCTTCAGACCCTCGCTGACGCTGCCGCTCTTGATGTCGTAGACATAGATCTGCGGCTGGGCGGTCTCGGTGTTCACGCCAAAGAATACTTTACCGGCAGCACGGTCTACAGCTGAACGCTGCGAGAAGCGGCCGCTGCTGTAAGGAATCTCTGCACCGTTGAAGGCCATGCGGGTGCGGGTGCCGGCTTTCATGTCCACCACGCTGTAGTAGTGGGCATAGCTGTCGATAGCCGTTCCAAGCGTCTTGTCATCGTGGCGTGAGTAGCAGAATACCTTGCCATTACCCAGATACTGGGTGGTGAGCAGTTTACCGTCGCTATTGGGGAAACCATTGTAGTCGGCATCGATGTTAAACTCACCCTTTTTGATGCGGAGCAGTTTGCCCTCCTCACCAATGGATGTGTCGCTGAAGGCAGCGATATAGAAATTACCCTGCTCGTCGAAGAAAGTGGTCTGCTGTAGCAACTCACCGTAGGCAGAGCCAGCAGTCTCGGCAGCGAAGGGGCAGAGGTTGTCCTGTTCTACAGCCATGGTCTCAGCATTGATCACTACCACATGGAATTTGTCTTCCTTGGTAGCAGTACGGCCAGAGCCTTTCTTATTGTAGTAGAAGTAGAACAGTTTGTTGTCGCTCTCACGATAGGCCAGGACACCACTGGTGGTAAAGCTGTCCCATCCGCCTTCGGCAAGGCTGATGCTGAGTGTTCCCTCCTCAATAATCGTCATATCGTCCGTGTTCAGCTTTGTCCAAATGATTGCGTTCTTGTCGCCGTTGGCAGCCATGATAATGAGGGTATTGTCATTGAGCCAGGCGTGGGTGTACTGACGGTAGTTGTATGTGTTCTCGCGGAACGGTCTCTGCTTGACCACCTCCACTTTGTTGTCCTTAAACTGGAACTTGACGAAACGGTCGGCAGAAACAGGCACCTGGTAGTAGTACTTGCCCTTGATAATTGTCTCCATGGTGTATTCAGTGTTGATCTCTGCACCTACGTTCTTGAAGTCCACGACGCCACCCTCGGTGAGCGACGGGCGTGTCTGTACGATGGTGGTGACGTCACGACCCATACCGCCCTGCTTGCCCACGGTGACGGTGAGGTCAAAGTGGTGGGGAACATTTACGATGGGCTCTTCAATCGGCAGGAATGTTACGTCCTGCACATCGTCGGCGTTCAGCTCCACGGTGCTGCCGTCGGCCTTGGTTATCTTCATGATGTACTGCTTCTGGGCGTTCACGCCGAGGCACAGCATCAGGGTTGCAACGAGTGTAAGTAAAATCTTTTTCATAATGCTTTTTTTTTATTTTATACTATTTATTTCTTCTTTAGGGCGAAGCCCGCATCACTTATTCATAATCTTTATGGCCGTCTTTGCGGACTTCACAATGAAGAGGCCCTTGCCTAATGTGGTCAGGTCAACGTCGGCAATGCCGTTGTCGTCCACCCGCTGTGAAGCCACCAAGCGACCGCTGACAGAATAGACGCGCACCACGTCGCCTTTCTTGGCGTTGGCAACATAGAAGTGTCCCTCCTCTATGCGCGACTCCTCGCTGAGGATCGGCTGGAGGCTTGAGGGAATCTCGTTTTCCGAGAAACTGTACTTGGCCACATCATCCAATGAGGCCGACACCTTGACTTCGCTGCCCACTGTCACCTTCAGCTCGCCACCCTTGCAGGTAATGACGGGCTGGTCGTCCAGTGCGACAACCGTCTGCGTTCCGTTTGCCAGGTCGAGCACAAGATACTGCACGTTCCCGGCTTTAGCATTAGCAGCTATCATCACCACTAACGCCATGAGTAAGAATTTCAATGTTTTCATATTCATATTATTAATTGATAGTACATATATTTCATTTTATCAGCACCCTGAACTTGGCGAACAGCGTGCGGCCAGGCTTCTGCAACTTGTAGTTGTCATAGACCGTGCGGTCGAACAGGTTCTCGCAGGTCAGCGCCATGCTGTATCGCTCGTTCATCCAAGAGTAGGTCATCTGTGCGCCGAAGATATTCTTCTCCGGTATACGGGCCTTCGTGTCGAGGGCACCATAGCCCTCCCAGGAGAGGAAGAACCAGTGGACCCACTGATAGTCCATGCCTATCATAAGCCTGTCGGAGCGCGACAACAGATGCCTGAAATTGTAGCGAGCCTCTGCAGAGGCAAAGAACCAGGGGCGGTTGGGCACGTGGTTGTTGAAAGTCACTGAGGGTTTGCCGTCTTTCTTGAACTCCTGACGGTCGCGGGCATCCTGCCAGGTGACGTTGCCCACCACCTGCAGCCGCTGCAGCCAGTCGTAGCGCAACTCGCCCTCTATGCCCTTGATGTGGATGGCAGGCTCGTTGACATATTGCAACGTACCCTCCTTCTCTGACACCTGCGGCTGGATGTAGTTGTCCACATAGCGCAGGAATCCGTTGGCCTCGTAGCTCAGCGTGTGGTCGCCCAGAAGGAAGGTGCCGAAGAGACCTACGTTGATGTTTTCGCTCTTCTCCGGCTCCAGGGCCACGTTGGCATAGATGGTGGTGCCGTTGCCCAGCAACTCACGTGCCAGCGGCAGGCGGACGCTGTGCTCATAGCTGGCCTTCAGGGCAAATGCCTCCACGGGCTGGAACTTGATGCCCACGCCGCCGCCCAGCTCGTTGGAGGTGTTCGAGCCGCTCACCTCTCTGGAGCCTGTCACGGTGGGGATGTCCGTCTGTTCGATGTTCAGGTGGTTGATATAATCCTTCAGGAAGAAGGTGTTGTTCAGCCAGCCGCCGAAGAGCGATTGGTTGTACGACAGTCCGATGATGTGCTTCGCCAGCACGTCGTTGGCAGCCTCAAAGGTTTTGTCCACGTCGTCCCATCGGTTGTTGCCGGTACGGTTCAGCGAATAGCTCAGGTTCAGCTGGTGCGCGTCACTGAAGCGGTAGTTGAAATTAGCACGGGCAATGGTCAGCGGGCGCTTGTAATGTCGCAGCGTGCGGCCACGTCCGTTAATCTCGTTGCGTGAGCTCTTGATGAAGTCACCGTTCCAGTCATATTTACGGTAGGCGGTATCGACGGTCTGCGAGTGGTCCCACGTGTGGCTGAGCGACAGGCTGGTACTGAGGTCTCTCAGCAGGAAGTGGCGCTTCAGGTAGTTGGCAGAGATGTTCCATGCCTTTGATGTACGCTCAGCCTCGCCCACTACCTTCGTCTGAATCTGTGATGTCTGAATCTCCTTGCCCACTTTGTTGAATGAGGCACTCACGAAGAACTCATCGGCCCACCACTTGTCGGTAAAGCCCGCCTCTATCTGCCCGAGTACGGAGCGATAGTCGTCGTGGAAGCGGCGGCGATCCACCTTCACATAGTCATCTGCCTCCTCGTCCCACACCTCTACGCCGCGCATCATGTAGTCGTTCTTCGAGTAGCTGATGCCGAAGGTGGGGCGGATGGTCAGTCCATTGGCCATTGACCACTGGCCATTGAGGTCGGCCTTGTGCGTATGATAGGAACCGAAGCCGTACGACGCATCTAAATAGTTGGTCTTCTTACGGTTCGTCACAATGTTCACGGCTCCGCCCAGCGCATCGCTGCTCAGCCAAGTGGGCACTACGCCCTTGTAGATCTCTATGTGGTCTATCAGGTTCACGGGTAGGTTCGCCAGCGTCACCCCAGAACCCTTCGTGTCCAGGGGGACGCCGTCTATGAAATAGCGCACGGAGTTGCCTGACATGCCATTGATTGACAGGTCGAAGTCGGAGCCTACGCCGCCTTCTTCGCGGAGCTTCACGCCGGCCGTGCGGTCCACCAAACTGTTGAGCGACGTCAGCGAACTGATGAGCGACCGCACGTCGATGGCATTCACGCTCAACGCTCCCTCACGCAGTTTCTGCGTCTTCGACTTGCCCGTCACCGTCACGCCACTCAGTTCCACGCTGTCGCGCATCTGGCTTTTGTGTGGTTTCTGTGCAATGACATCCACGCTCAGCAACAGGCACAGTAGTAGCAGGCATACACTTAACCTGAAGGTGCATGTCCCTCTGTTTCCGTTGAAAGCAATAGACTTGCTACACATAATTTTCTTTTAATGTACGCGTGCGACCCTATTCCCGGAGTCTGCTTCATACTTCGTCTCGACTGGCAGTTTGACATTAGTCGAACGCTGCCTGCGCTCGGCATAGCCCAAACGAGCTTGGGCTCTGCTCTCGCTCTTGGCAGTTTGACATTAGTCGAACGCTGCTTGCGCTCGGCATAGCCCATACGAGCTTGGGCTCTGCTCTCGCTCTTGGCAGGTTTCCTGGCTTTCCCCCTGAAGTCCGCCTTCCCAACATCTGAGTGGAAAAGGAATTCTCAGTTCTCAATTCTCACTTCTCAGTTCTCTTGTCAGTGGCTTCGTTTGGACTTCACGATAAAGGGGATGACAGTAGCGGGTACTGCTCAGGACTTTCACCTGATTCCCTTTTCATGTCGGGATGAAACACCCCGGCATCACCAAGTCGGCTGCAAAGGTACAACTTTTTTTTATATCTTTGCACTTTTTCCCGATTATTTCGTCTGATGATAGTGATATTTTTCGGATTCCGTAATGTCAAAGCTCCCAGTTGGAACTACGCGAGATACAATATGAATATTAAAGGAACAAACTGTTGACGTTTGAGTAAGATGATAGTAAACAGAGTTCCACTAAGGTTTGCCAGCAGTCAATGCTTGGGCAGTCATCTCGAAATCAGCAATAATGGTTTCGAGCAAGGGATTCCTGTTTTCTACGATAATGGCAGCATAGAAGCCTTTGCCTTCAACAATAGCGCTTGCAGTACGAATGGTAAACCTATCTGGAGCAGCATGTTTCTTGAACCATGTAAGAAATAGACGATTACGATTGGCCTCGCGTCCGTCGCTATCATCACACATATAAAGCAACACGTCAAGATGTTCTACAAAAAACTCATTGAGAATTGCGAGGATGGTCTGTTCTATTTTTGCATCATGTCCAGAACGTACCTTCTCCATCTTTTCAATAACAAATTGAAAAGTGTTACACCCGCCAATCGGATTATCTTCTTCAAAGGAAATAGTATAATGGATGCCACCTTCAGTCTCAAAGATGTAACCACCTTTAGGCGACAACATTACGTAATAATGAGCGTACTCATTAATTGCGTCAAGGGAAAGCTGTATCATAACGAGACAATGGTTCCCGTTAATCCTCTACGAGCCCACTCTTCAGCTATGCGTTTTTCAGCAGCACGCTTGATTTCAAGCGAATGTTTCCAACGGGCTAAAGCCTCTTCGTATGATACCTTCTTAACTTCCATATTACTTCTAACTTACATTTGACGCTGCAAAGATACAAATAAAATTCAATAGAACAAGATAATAATCAAAAAAAATAGAAATATGGAATACTACGACCTCATTTCAGAAAATGACAAGAGTACAGTTGTTGGGATCCTGTAATGTCAAAGTTCCGAGCTTTGCTCGTCTGAGCACCTATGATAAGAAAGAAATGGGCGAAGAACGCGTGACATCTTCCTGACCAGTTCTTAACTGGGCACAAAGGTAATGCAAATTAAACAGAATTAACGTTGGAAAGATAGGGATTTTCTTTGTAACCACCAAATATTATGGCAAAAAACTTGTATAATTCATTTTTTCTTCGTATTTTTGCCCCGACGAAGCATTTAACAAGGAAAAAAAGAAACGATATGAGCCAACAGACCATGACACAAATGATAGCCGACTATTTCAAGACGCAGCCCGTCCTGAAGGCATGGCTCTTTGGTTCATACGCCAGAGGTGAGGAAACGGAGGAAAGCGACGTGGATATTCTTGTGGAATTCGATCGAAGTTTCCCTATTGGTTTGTTTGCATACATGCGTATGCATCGTGAATTGGAGGAGAAACTGGGGTGCAAGGTTGATCTTGTAGAAGAAGGAACTCTTCGCCCTGCGGTGCAAAATACTGCAAATCGTGACTTAAAGGTAATATATGAGAGAAGCAATTAGGGATATTGATCGTCTTCGCCACATTAGCGAGTGCATTGGGCATATAAATGACTACCTCAATGGTAAGTCGTTCGATGATATGAAAGCAGACATCATGTGTTACCATGCTGTTGTTTACAATATTATGATTATTGGTGAAGCAGCCAATCTTCTGACTAAAGATTTTCGCGACAAGCATCCTGAGGTGCCTTGGCGTGACATCATAGATATGCGTAATGCGCTTGTTCTTGGCTATATCACCACAAATGCCACGTTGGTTTGGGAAACCTGTGCCAACGACCTGCCATTATTGCAAAAGCAGATTACTCAGTACATTGAGGAATTGAATAGTTTTGTTGAACCCTTAAACCCCTGAATGCCTATGGGCTGAGATAGAAATATTTAGAAAAGGACATATAGGATGAACATCCACTTTTGAT
>ONKY01000171.1 GCA_900318585.1 uncultured Prevotellaceae bacterium | reverse complement strand
TTCTCCTTGCCGTCCTGGCCGATGATGGTCAGTTCGCCCTGTACCAGGATGCCGTAGTTCATCACGGGATGGTGGTGCCAGCCCAGCTTCTGGCCAGCGGGAAACACGTACTTCACGGCCACCAGTTCTGGGCGCCCTTGGAAATAATCGGGCAGTTCTACGCCGTCCCAGCTCTGCGAAGTGCGAATCAGTTCTTCACTCGTCACTTGCTGGACGGGATTGTCTTCCTGTGCATGAGCCTCTTTACATGCTGTCAACATACTTGTGCCGCAAATGAGGGTGGCGGCAAGCAACCATTGAAATATCTTTCTCATTGTCTTGTTGTTTTGTAATTATTGGCTGCAAGGACGGTGCCAACGAGAGCAATCAAGCACGCTTGAATTCTTGCGTCTCTTCGGTAGCAAGCGACACCCTTACGGGATGTCGAGCGGCCGAGTGCAGCCCGTACTCGCATCCTTGGCTGCAAATATACAAATATATTCCGAAAGACCCAAACTTTAGGACAACAAAATAAAAAACGACCAGAATTATTTGGAAGTTACGCAGAAATTCGTACTTCTAACCTGCGGTTTTAGGTACTTGCGCTAAGAAAAACAAAAAAACATTTGGTTTTTCGCTCACTTATTTGTACCTTTGCACAAAGAATCTAAAACTTATGATGACGAATACTTTTGGAAGATTCATGGCTGCGGCACTGTGTGGCCTGCTACTGGCGTCGTGCGAACGCGTGAACTTAGATGAGGAGAGCAGCATGACGGGCAACCTGATTGTCAAGGTCAACGGGATAGAGTCTGGCTATGACGCTACCCGCACGCTTACCAACGTGACGGAAGTGTGCAGCCGCCTGTGCTTCGCCCTCTATAAGGACGGTGAGCGCGTGAAATACGAGAACCAGAAAGTGGGCGACAAGAACTACGGTACGGTCAGCTTCACGGTAGACCCCGGAGAGTATGAGATGCTCATCGTGGGACATAGCGGCGAACGAAATCCATCGACCACCCATCCGGAGAAGATACAGTTCAGCAACCTCACCGCCTCGGGCGGCACGGGCTTTACCGATACGTTCTACCATTATGAGGTAATCACCGTGGGGGATGACGCAAAGACGGGCGAGGTGATACTGCAGCGTGCCACGGCCTTGGTACAGATTGTGACCACCGACGTGAAGCCCAGCAAGATCCAAAAAGTTTACTTCCGCTACACCGGCGGTAGCGGCGCGCTCGATGCCACCACGGGCACGGGATGCGTGAAGTCCAACCAGGTTATCATCTTTGAGACCGGACAGGAATGGGACGGAAAGACCATGACGTTCAACCTTTTCACCTTCCCCCGTGAGGACAGCGAGACGCTGGAGATTACTATCAACGTGATAGACAGCAAGGAAGAAACCGTCGTTGAGCGAGTATTGGAGAATGTTCCTGTCAAACGCAACGAGATTAGCCGCTACAAGGGTGAGCTGTTCACTGGCAGCGGAACAGACACGCCCACGCCGCCAACCCCTTCGAAGGATTCACAGTCGACATCGTTCAAGGTAGAGACCGACTGGGGCGCCATCCACGATTACACGTTCTGAAGCACACGGTTTTCCCGACGACAGACACATCGACCACGACAGAACCTGTTTCGGCTTGTATCACCAACGGAAACGGACGACGAGGGGCAGGTGGTCAGAGTAGCCAGGCTGGTAGCGCAGACCGTTATAGGTACGGCGCGGACGGAGGCCTCCGTAGACAGGTTCCTCTTCCAACAGGAAGAGCGGTGAATGGATGAAGGCGGTATCCACCTTATTATACAATGAAGGCGAGGCGAGCACATGATCCAGGCTCTGCCATTTACCCTGATAGCGGTAGGTGCCACGGACACCGTTCTCCCCACGAGCCTGGACAGTGACGCTGCTCAGCCCGTGTTTCTCCAAGCGGTTCAAGATGGGGGAATGGTGGTAGTCGTTGAAGTCGCCAGCCACGACAATGGCGGAACGGGGCGATAGGGCGGCGATAGAGTCCACGGCCTGGCACAACGCATCGGCTACGGCCAGACGGAAGGGGCGGCTGTGACGCTCTCCACCATAGCGGCTGGGCGCATGGACTACGAACAGGTGGAGCGTGTCGCCGGAAAGGAGGCGACCGCTGACGTAGAGGACATCACGCGTGGGCCGCATCCCCTGAACGGGGGTGATGCGGATGCTGCGGTAGTTGAGTGGCGCGAAGGAGAATGGGCTGTAGAGCAGGGCTACGTCAACGCCGCGCAAGTCGGGCGAGGAGGTCATCAGGTATTCATAGCCTGCATTACGCAATAGGGAACGGCGGACGAGTGCCGTGAGCACGCTGTCGTTCTCCACCTCGCAGAGGGCCACGAGGTCGGGGATGCCGTCGTCGCGGCAGGAAAGAATCTCCTGAGCTATGTTGTTGAGCTTCCGCCAGTAGCGTTTGCCTGTCCAATGGCGGGTGGCGTCGGGCAGGTACTCATTGTCCTGCTTCAGCGAGTCGTGGCTGACGTCGAAGAGATTTTCGCAGTTGAGCTCGACCAGCGTCAATGACTGCGCCCTTGCAGGGCTAAAGAAAAATGAAAAAAGAATAAAGAATAAACACGGCAGCCACCAGATGCCATCGTGGCTATTACCATACCCTATTCTATTGTCCACTTTAACTACCATGAGCGAAGTGAATGAACTTCCTATTTTGCTCCCCCTTTCACAAACCGTGAAGCAATAATACTGGTCAGGGGCGACAGGTAGTTGAAGAAACAGAAAGGCAGATAGGTCAGCGTGGCTACGCCGAGCACGGTGCTCTGGGTGAGTCCGCAGGTATTCCAAGGCACGAGCACGGAGGTGACCGTAGCGCCGTCCTCGCAGGTTCGGCTCAGCAGACGCGACTCACAGCCCCGCTTCAGGTAGGCATCGCGGAACATCTGACTGGACAGCATGATGGACAGGTACTGGTCGGACAAGGCTATGTTGCAGAAGATGGCCGTACCGACGGTGGAGGCGACGAGCGAGACTGTGCCCTTCACCGCACGAAGCACCATGCGCATGAGGTCCTGTAACTGGCCGGTAGCCGTGAGTGCGCCGCCGAAGGTCTGCGCACAGATGATGAGCCAGACAGTAGGCATCATGCCGCCCATGCCGCTGGTATGCACCAGTTCGTTGAGCATGGGCACGCCCGTCTCTATGGACGTACTGCCGTAGCACACCTGCATCATACCCTTGTAGGAGGCAAGCAGGGTGTTACCGGAAGTGCCGGATACTCCGGACATTCCCGAGATGGTATGCACCAGTTCGGGCTGCACGAACAGCCCCACGACGGCAGCCAGCAGGATGGCCATGAACAGCACCACCATCGACGGCCAGCGACGGGCTATCATCACGCCCGTTAGCACGGGCACAATCAGCAGCCAGGGCGAGATGACGAACGTGCGTTGCAGGCCGTCCATGAACTCTGCCACGTTACCGTGACCGGAAACGTTCATCGTCAGGCCCGCAATCAGGAATACGGTGAGCGAGATGCAGAATGTGGGTACGGTGGTGTAGAGCATGTAACGGATATGGGTGAAGAGCGGCGTGCCAGAGACACTGGAGGCCAGGACGGTGGTGTCGGAGAGCGGCGACAGCTTGTCGCCAAAGTAGGCGCCGGTGATGATAGAGCCTGCTATCCAGCCGTCATCGAAGCCGTGAGCCTTGCCAATGCCCATCAGCGCTACACCGATGGTGGCCACGGTGGTCCATGAGGAGCCTATCATCAGGCTCACCAAGGCACAGAGCAGACTGCTGCTTACGAGGAACACCTCGGGGCGGATCATCTGCATACCGTAGTAGATCATCGTGGGCACGATGCCCGACACCATCCACGTGCCGCCAATGGCTCCGATGAGCAACAGAATGATGATGGCGGGTGTGCAGCTGGCCACCTTAGCCGTAATCTCCCGTTCCAGGCTCTCCCAAGTAAGTTGCTTCGAGAAGTGGCCAACGAGCACGCTGACCGCCGACGCCACCAAGAGCGACACCTGGCTGGCACCATCCAATGTTGCGCTGCCGAAGACGGCAACGCAACACGTGATGAGTGCTATGAGCACCAGGAATGGGATGAAGCTCATACTGGTGAAGGGTGACTGGTGAAAGGTGAAGGGTGAACGTTCAATGTTCAATGTTCAACGTTCAATGTTCAATGTTCAACGTTCAACACACCTTCTCCAAACGCTTCATGACAGAGAACATGAAGGCGGCGGAGAGCAGGCAGAGAACAATGAACACACTCCATACCAACCACAGAGGCAGACCTCCCCAGAGGTAAGCGCTGACGCTGACAAGCTTATTGCCCAAGGCGGTGGACACGAACCAGCCACCCATGCAGGCACCCTTGTACTTCGGGGGAGCCACCTTCGACACGAACGAGATGCCCATCGGCGAGAGCAGCAGCTCGGCAAAGGTCAGGATGAGGTAGGTGCCAATGAGCAGGTTGGGCGACACGTCGGCTACATGGACGGCCACGGGGCTGCCGTCAGGACCCGGCGTGGTCTGCGGCAGGGGAAGGCCGAAAGAGAAGAAGGCCATAAGGCAGAATGCCGCACCGGCCACCAGCATACCGTAGGCTATCTTGCGAGGGGCGGAAGGCTCCTTGCCCTTCTTAGCCAGCCATCCGAAGAGTGCCAACGAGACAGGCGTGAGGGCCACCACATAGAAGGGGTTGAACTGCTGGAAGATGGGGGCGCTGACCTTGATAATGTCCTCCTGGACAGAGTAGCTGAACACGAGGAAGGCCACGGCCAACAGGATGATAAGGGCCGAGATACCCTTCGCCTTCGAGCTCTTGCTCTGGAACAGGGAGAAGCCAGCGTAGACAATGAAGATCACAGCTACCAAGTTCCACACGTTGAAGGCCATGCCCTGAATGCCCGTTGAACTTTGGGCCGTGAACTCGTCGGCGAAGTAGGTCAGCGACAGTCCGTTCTGGTGGAAAGCCATCCAGAAGAAGATAACCACAGCGAATACCAGACCTAAAGCGATGAGACGCTCCTTGGTCTGCTCAGGCGTGAGGTCATCGACAACGGCAGCGGCCTCGCCCTTCTTCTTGCTGCCCTCCACATGGCGGAACGTGGGACGCGACAGGTAGTAGATAGCGATGGAGAGGATGAGCGACGCACAAGCCACGGCAAAGGCGAAGTGGTAAGAGTCGTTGACGCTGACGCCGAGGTTCTGCTGCGCCCACTCCATGATTTTCACGGCTACCGTGGGTGCGAAGAGGGCGCCGATATTGATGGCCATGTAGAAGATGGAGAAGCCGGAGTCTCGCTTGTCGGCATACTTCGGGTCGTTGTAAAGGTCGCCTACCATCACCTGGAGGTTGCCCTTGAACATACCCGTTCCGAAGCCGATGAACAGCAGGGCGGCCAGCATGACGATGAGTGCGAACGTGTCACCGCCGAGAGGCACGGAGAGCAGCACGTAGCCGGCGAACATGATCATGATGCCCCAGGTGACCATCTTGCCAAAGCCGAACTTATCGGCCATCCAGCCACCGATGAGGGGAAAGAAATAGACGAGCATGAGGAAATCGCTGTAGATTTCGCCTGCCCAGCCGGCATCAAGGCCGTAGTTAGCACGCAGAAACAGTGCAAAGACGGCAAGCATGGTGTAGTAACCGAATCGCTCGCCGGTGTTGGCCAGTGCCAACGCGTAAAGTCCTTTTGGTTGTCCTTCGAACATAGTAAATAATTTTTGGTTATTAGTTATGAATATTTAAGTTCTTATTTGATTTTGTCGTTCTTGGTACGGGAGATGTCAAACAGGTAGCTGAGCTTGATGACAATGTTCTGGAAATTCGACGTGGCAAAGTAGTCGCGCTTGGAGTTGCCATAGATATTCCCCAACGCATAGTAGTAACGGCCGTCGAGCAGGAAGTGGCCGAGCTTGGGATGGGAGAACTCCAAGCCGAGGCCGCCGCCAATACCATAGTCGAACTTATTCTCCACCGGCAGGTGGTACATGTTCGAGTAGACATGGTCACCGATGTTCGGGCCAGAGACGGCCGACATACGGCGGTAGGTATTGGGATGGTCAAGGTCGAAGTTATACGTCGCCTCCTCATTGAGATACAAACCAATCTGGGGACCTACCTGGAAGAAGGCCTGAAAGCCGCGACGCTCACGCCCCCACCCTAACCGTGCAAAGACAGGAATCTGGACGTAGTTGATGCGACGTTCGTAGGCCTCTGCCGTGCCCTCAATAGACTGCAAGGTAGCAGGGTCAAGGATAGGTACGGGGTTCTCGTAGTCATCCTCGATACGCTCCCTCCATCCTAACTGCGCATAGTTCACCTCTGCCACAACGGAGCAGATGCTGTTAAAGTATTTCTCGCAGGTATAGCGCATGGTAATACCAGCCGTCATACCTGGCATCTGGTCCTGCGGTACCTTGGCCAGGAAACTGACGCTACTCATGACATAGCCTCCGTTGACGCCGACGGCAAAGTCGTTGCGATGCTTTCCTATCTGGGCCCAGGAAGCAAGGAGCGAGGTGTGGAATACGAGAAGCAATGCCAGCACTCGCGCGGCCGTCCTCCGGTTCCTACCTATTATAAATTTGTTGTTCATTATGCTATTTTACTGGTCTAACACTACGATCCTGCGCTCGGGCAGATAATGTACAAAGAGCAGGGAATGGTTCTGCAGTCCGCCGTTGCCGATGCGGCTGAACTGCAGCGGTGTCTGAGCCGCCACATAGCTGACCAAACCGGCGTCGCCTGTGAAGTTCTTGGACTGATAAATGCCGCGCAGGAAAAACTGCGCATGGTCGAAGCCGGTGATGGCAAAGCGGGGCAGTGACTGCTGCATATCCTCGTGGAAGTTCCAGCGGTATTTCTGCTCAATGCGTTTGGTCTTCGACGTGATAGGGTTGTAGAAATAAGGGGCAGGGATGTAGACATCGTACTTATAGAAGTTATCTGCCTGATACTTCGTATACATCATCCACTCTGTATATCCCATGACCGTGATTTTGAGTTCCGGCTTCTGGCTGCGCAGGGTGTTCAGCTTGGCAAAGGCCTGTATCATCTCCGGCGAATGGGCCGTGTTAAGCACCACCACGTTGGGCTGCTCACTGCTGAAGGCCTTGGCAAACTGTTCGTCCGTGGAGCGCAGGCTCGTCAGGTTGTACTTCATGCCTCGACTCTCTAAATAACGGCGCAGGGTGCTGGTGAACAGCGCCTTAGTGCTCTCGCTGTCGTTACAGTCGATGATAATGGGATGATAGTTCTGGAAATAACCCACGAATCGGGCTACCACCGCCTCGTTGAAAGTGTTGTTGTTCTGATAAACCTGGAAAATGTTGCGGTTGCTGTAGATCTCCGGTGAATTGATGGAGAACGGGATGACAAGTTTGATATTGTGCTTCGTCACAAAGTCCGACAGAGCCTTCACCTGCTTGGAGTAAAGAGGACCGATGATCAGGTCGCACTTGGCGGCAGCAGGATCGCGCAGCACCTCATCCACATTCGCATTCTCCGAGAGGTTCCAAGCCCTCACGTCAATATCCATGCCCGTCAGCCTGAGACTGTCACAGCCCATGAGCACGCCACGGTAGTATTCCACCATGCGGCGGCCGTCACCATTGTCATCGTGAAGGGGCAGCATTACCCCCACCCTCACCGTCTTCGCTCCCACCGACAGAGAGAGCAGGACCACGGCAGCTGTCAATGAAAAATATCTTAATATCCGAACCATTTTTCCAAAAAATTGCGATTTCGGATGCAAAATTACAAAAAAAGCGTGGCTAAATCAAGATTTATCCGTAATTTTGCAC
>ONKY01000172.1 GCA_900318585.1 uncultured Prevotellaceae bacterium | reverse complement strand
ATCACTTCAAGGAGATTCAGTATCTGGACATCGTCGACTGTAATGCTGGCGACCACCACCAGGCATTTGCCACCAACTTCAGCCCGGAAATCAACATCCGCGAGATTACCCAGAAAGGACTCTTCTGGGAGAACGGGCAGTGGGTGGAGACGGAACCATTAGAGATTCACAAGGACCTCACCTACCCCAACATCGGCCCGCGCGACAGCTATCTGTTGCACCACGAGGAGATTGAGAGCCTCGTCATCAACTACCCAACGATTAAGCGCGCCCGCTTCTGGATGACCTTCGGACAGCAGTATCTGAAGCACCTCGAGGTGATACAGAACATCGGCATGAGCCGCATCGACGAGGTGGAATACGAGGCACCGTTAGCCGACGGCACGGGCGTGGCAAAGGTGAAGATTGTGCCCCTACAGTTCCTGAAGGCCGTACTGCCCAATCCGCAGGACCTCGGTGAGAACTACGAAGGCGAGACCTCTATCGGCTGCCGCATCCGCGGTATCGGCAACGACGGGCAGGAGCATACCTACTATGTGTATAACAACTGCTCGCACCGCGCAGCATACGAAGAGACGGGTATGCAGGGTGTCTCGTACACCACTGGCGTGCCCGCCATGATTGGCGCCATGATGTTCTGCAAGGGTCTGTGGAAAAAGCCTGGCGTACACAACGTCGAGGAATTCAACCCCGATCCCTTCATGGAACAGCTTAACAAGCAGGGACTTCCCTGGCACGAAGTGTTCGATGGTGATCTGGAATTGTAGTCTCTCGTCGAGACATCGTAATAATGAGATAACGTAATAATGAGATAACGTAATAATGAAATAACGAAGAAAACAACTATGGCAAAGAAAGAAACAGAGGGCGAAGCCCTCAACCCTCAGTCTGAGAAACTGAAGGCGCTGCAGGCTGCTATGGCGAAGATTGAAAAGGACTTCGGCAAGGGCAGCATCATGAAGCTCGGCGACGAGATCATAGAGAACGTGGAGGTGATACCTACCGGCTCCATTTCCCTGAATGCAGCACTGGGCGTAGGCGGCTACCCCAAGGGGCGCATCATAGAAATCTACGGTCCCGAGTCCAGTGGTAAGACCACGCTGGCCATCCACGCCATTGCCGAGGCCCAGAAGCAAGGTGGCGTTGCGGCCTTTATTGACGCTGAACACGCTTTTGACCGCTTCTATGCCGAGAAATTGGGTGTCGACGTAAACAACCTCTACATTTCCCAGCCCGACAATGGCGAGCAGGCACTGGAGATAGCCGACCAGCTGATCCGTTCGAGCGCTGTGGACATCATTGTCGTGGACTCCGTGGCAGCCCTGACGCCGAAAAAGGAGATTGAGGGCGACATGGGCGACAATGTCGTGGGCTTGCAGGCCCGACTGATGAGTCAGGCACTGAGAAAACTCACGTCCACCATCTCCAAGACAAAGACAACCTGTATCTTTATCAACCAGTTACGCGAGAAGATCGGCGTGATGTTCGGCAATCCTGAGACTACCACTGGCGGTAACGCGCTGAAGTTCTATTCCAGCGTGCGTTTGGACATCCGCAAGGTGACCACGCTGAAGGACGGCGACCAGCCCATTGGCAACCAGGTACGCGTAAAAGTGGTGAAGAACAAGGTGGCACCCCCGTTCCGCAAAGCAGAATTTGAGATTACCTTCGGTGAAGGAATCTCAAAGATTGGCGAGATTGTGGACCTGGGCGTGGAATACAATATCATCAAGAAGAGCGGCTCATGGTTCAGCTACGGCGACCAAAAACTGGCACAGGGCCGCGATGCCACAAAGCAACTGTTGCAGGACAACCCCGAGCTCTGCGAGGAGTTGGAAGCCAAAATTATGCAGGCCATCCAGGATAATTAGGAAGAAATATTGCCCATACATATCTCCAAACAGAAGGGCTGCCCATCGATGGGCAGCCCTTCATGATATGTATTGCTCTAATGACCGTTCTTGGTCTATTTCACAGGTGTACCGTTCTTTTTCTGCCAGCTATTATTCTTGGCAGTAGTCTTTCTGCGGGTCGTAGTCTTCCGGGTGGTGCCCTTCTTGTTGTCGCTGGCTGCGCGGTCAACCTCTGCGGACTTCACCCTGCCGTCCTTACCAAACTCCACGGCGAGCACCTTACCACTGCCCGGAGTACGGCAACGCCACACCTTGTTACCTGCCTTGTTGGTTGTCTCGGCCTCAGGATCACCCATCACCATCAGCACCTCATCCTCGGACATGCCCACAGTGACACGGCCGGCACGGATGGCAGCACGGGTGGCAGTGCTCGTTTCAATCTGCTTTCCTTCGCCAAGGGCAAAAAGCTTACCGAACAGCTCCTCGCCTTCTACTGCCTCCTCGCCGGGCTTCAAATAGCTGGCGAAGCGCACATTCTTGTAATACAAACCTGAGGTGGTCGTGTTCTTCAGCGTCAGGGCAATCATGCCCTTCTGCGGGAGCGGACGGATTTCCATAATCTGGAAACCGGTCTGGCTGATGATGTTCACATTACGCGTCTGAGCCTCGTTCAACATCTTGGTTGTCGAACGGGTGTGAACGATCTTGCCAATATAGTCGCGATAGTTGTCAGACAGCATCATGATGTCGTCCTCCAACTCGAAGGAGTTGGAAAACAAATGCCGGGCATTGTCCATGATAAACTCATCGTCGCGCATACCGCAGTTGGTCTTTGAGATGGCCACATTCTGATAGAACTGCTTACCATCCTCATTCTCGACGATAATCTTCACGGGGAAACTGCGCGTACCTACACCCACGGCAACAATCTCCACTTCTTCACGGTCACCGACCTCATAGTCCTCGGAACCGTCCTGATTGTCCGTGTCAATGCGGTAGTGCTTGGTCTTGGTAAATACTTTCTTACCGACAAGGGTCTCTAAGGCAATGTCCACGTCGCCTAAATAGGCCAGCGTGGGAACACCCTTCTTGCCGTAGCAATAATCGGCAAAAGATCCCGAAGGAATTTCATAGTAATACTTGGCACCCGTGCTTTCCAAATGGAAATTCATGCGGGCTCGACCATTGGTAGACTTGTCCTTCTCTATAAATCCATCATAGACCAAAATCTTATAACGGAGAGGAACACTGCTCACTTCCCTATCGTTGGTTGCATCCGTAAAAGTCTTGACAATGAGGTCATACTTCTCGGGAAGTACCATGAAGCGCATTCCTGCTTTCCAGTCACAAAGGCTGTAATAAGGGAAATGAGTACTGATAAAGTCACGGGCAGGTGCATTTGCAGTAGAAGATTCCTCATTCATACCCTCTGCCCACTCTTCTATCGGAGCTGTAACATTTTTTGTCTTAATAATGTAGTCTTTTGAGGTCTTCTGCTGAGCAAAAAGAACCATAGACACCGAGACCATAATAGCAGTTAAAACCAACTTTTTCATTTTCATCCGGATTTTTGATTGATTTCTGCCCGCAAAGGTATAAAAAAGTTTTGATACTTGTGCCAAATTGTCGCAACAAAATACATTTTTAAGCAAAAAAAGGCATTTTGGCACGTGCTTTGCTGTTTATTAAGTGATAAATTTCGATTATTAACAATTAAAAATAAAAAAATTATGGGAAAGATTATTGGAATTGACTTAGGAACAACTAACAGCTGCGTTTCTGTCTTTGAGGGAAACGAGCCGGTAGTCATCGCCAACAGTGAGGGCAAGCGTACAACACCCTCTGTGGTTGGCTTCGTAGAGAACGGTGAGCGAAAGATTGGCGACCCCGCCAAGCGTCAGGCCATCACCAACCCGAAGAACACGGTGTACTCCATTAAGCGCTTCATGGGTGAGAACTGGCAGCAGACGGAAAAGGAAATCGCTCGCGTACCTTATTCTGTAGTAAACGAGGGCGGCTATCCGCGCGTCGACATCAACGGTCGCAAGTACACACCGCAGGAAATCTCGGCTATGATCCTGCAGAAGATGAAGAAGACCGCCGAGGACTATCTCGGACAGGAGGTGACAGATGCCGTCATCACCGTGCCGGCCTACTTCTCAGACTCTCAGCGTCAGGCTACCAAGGAGGCAGGCCAGATTGCCGGTCTTAACGTGAAGCGTATTGTCAACGAGCCGACTGCTGCCGCATTGGCATACGGCGTTGACAAAGCCAATAAGGATATGAAGATTGCCGTGTTCGACCTCGGTGGTGGTACGTTCGATATCTCCATTCTGGAGTTCGGCGGCGGCGTGTTCGAGGTGCTCAGCACCAATGGCGACACTCACCTTGGCGGCGATGACTTCGATCAGGTTATCATCGACTGGCTGGTACAGGAGTTCCAGAACGACGAAGGTGCAGACCTGAAGGCAGACCCGATGGCTATGCAGCGT
>ONKY01000173.1 GCA_900318585.1 uncultured Prevotellaceae bacterium | reverse complement strand
TTATACACGCGTTCTGTTCTTGTCTTGTGCTTCATTGTCACTTGCTTTTTTGCCTCCGAAAGTGACAACTTTTTCTAGTTTAAGTCAAAAGAACATTGGAATTCATCCTCACTGACCAGCAAGAGGAATTGGAAACGAGAGCAGACGAAGTGTTGTGTCACAGACAGGAAGAGCAGCTTGTGGATACCAAGAGTACTCAGGCCCAAGTAGTCATTGGTGTCAGAAGAAGTGGTAAGTCCACCCTTTGCTATCAGGCATTGCAAAGCAAAGGGGTGAAATTCGCATACGCAGACTTCGACGATGAACGGCTAATAGACTTTCAGGCAAGCCAACTGAACGATGTCCTGGAGATTCTGTATAAGATTTATGGTGACTTCCAGTACCTGTTTCTTGACGAGATACAGAACGTGGAGGGCTGGCACCTGTTTGTGAACCGTATGCTCAGAAAGAAGATGCACGTCATCATCACGGGTTCCAATGCCAAGTTGCTCAGCGGTGAATTGGCCACACATCTTTCCGGTCGTAATAAGGAGATACCGCTTTATCCTTTCTCCTTCAAGGAGTTCTGCACAATGAAAGAGGTGGATACAGATAGGCGTACTACAAAGGCAGAAGCCTTCCGAAGGGCTGCTTTCGACGAATACCTGAAGCAAGGTGGATTTCCTGAACTACTGACCATCGAAGATAACAAAGGCTATGTTAGTACGCTTGTCGAGAATATTTTTAAACGTGACATCGAACAAAGATACAAGATTGCCTACAAGACGGCTTTTGAACAACTCGCCCACCATCTGCTCAATGTATCTCCTGCTATCGTTGTCACCACAGACCTGGCCAGCTTGTTCCATTTCAAGTCAGAGCACACTGCAAAAAACTATGTGAAGTACCTTAAGGAGGCTTATATGCTGATAGGCATACCGAAGTACTCACAAAAGAGCAAGCAGCGAACCGTGCAGGAGAAAGTCTATGCCGTTGATGTGGCCATGATGGATCAGAGTGAGAATGCTTTTGCAGGAGAGAACTTGGGGCATCGCCTTGAGACCATCGTGGCTATACATCTTATTAGGAAATGCAAGGCAGATGGTCTAGATGTCTATTATCTGAACGACCGCTCCGGTGAATGTGATTTTGTGGTATGCAAGGGTAATCAGGTGCTACAGGCCATACAAGTGTCATACGACATTTCAGCCGAGAAGACACGCAAGCGAGAAATAAATGGTCTGCTGCTTGCTGCCAGGCAAACAAAATGCGAGAACCTGTTGCTGCTCACCGACCATGAAAGTGAAGACATAGAACAAGACGGCCATCGAATGAAAGTTCAGCCCGTCTATGAATGGTGTATTGAATTAGGTATATGTGTCAAAGGAAAAAGTGCCAAACTGTAACACCTATTTAAGGGCGATGGCGGCATAGAGCTGTAACATTTGACGCTTTAGGAGGTCGGCATCGTTGCCATCATGTTGACACCATTCAGGAACTGTTCGGCATTTCACGGAAGAAATAGCCGTTGATTAAATACTTCGGCACAATGGTATCTATTCGTGCCTCTTGTGCCTGCCCCGTCATTGCGACGAGGACTAATAGTGCGGTGATGATGGTTTTCTTGTTCATTGTTCTATTAGATGTTTAGTGCTTTCTTGATGAGACATTCCAATTCCTCTGCATCGGTGGAGGTGGAAAGAATAGTGCCGTCACGGTCAATGAGGAACATTGCACCACCTGCATTGTCGGCTCCGTTCTTGCGCCATACCTGATTCTCGTCGTTCAACTCCAACAGGCTCTGCCAGGGATAGCCGTCTTTCTTGGCAGCGTTCTCCATATCCTCCCGCTTGCGCTCACGGGCTATGGCAACGATTGTAAAGCCTTTGTCCTTGTAACGCTCATAGGCAGGAATCATAGCTATGCTATGCCGACGACAGGGGCCACACCACGATGCCCAGAGGTCGATAAGCGCCACTTTTCCACGGATGAGCGAAGAGATGGGGACGATTTGGCCATCGGTGTTGTGAACGTTGTAATCAATGTAGGGCTTGCCGGGTTGAAAGCGAAGGGCTGTTAAGGCAGTAGTAATCTGTCCGTGAACGGGATGACCTTTATATAAATTGCATAGCTTTGATTCGTAGAGTGCAACCATTTGCTCATGCGGTGTGGCGTCGAAATTCTGGTATACGTTCGCATACTTGAGCATTGTAATAGACTGCAACAACTGATAGTAGGCCCAAAGCATGGGATGTTGCTCGTAATATTCTGCTCGGAATGGATAACTGAGACGGCCTAAGCTGTCCATCGTTTGATGCAATCGGCCTTCTTCGCCTGTGCTCTCTATCTTTGGAGCCTTATCGCCAAAGATTTCTATCCTTACCGTTCCGTTTTCCACGATGAACCATCCATAATAGTGGCTCGAAGTCTCTACATATTGCTTATAGGGAATGACCTCGTACATTTCGGGAATTACCGTTTCTATATCACATTCGAAATGTCCGTTCACGGCCTTGTAGTGTAGTTGCGGTGCATCGTTGACGCGCAGGTCTGTTCCCATCTTGCAGATGACAACTTCATCGCCCCATTTTTTATCAACAAACTTGCCCTCGACGTGACATCTCACTTGCCCATGTCCCGCTATAGTAACGAGGGAGAGCAGTGCGGTGATGATAGATTTCTTGTTCATATTATTCAAACGGTTCGAAACTTCTTGTGGTGACAGAGGAAAGGCCTAAAGTCTTTTCACGAGCCTGCTGGGGAGTCATGTTTTTAAGCGCCTTCTTGTCGTAGGTCACCTTGCCGTTCTTCCAAGTCTTCACCACGGCCCACTCGGCGGGTATCATCATGTCGCCTTTGCCCTCGATGATGATGATGTTGAATTCCTGTTCGCTTACACAATTAATATAGATGTAATAAAAGTCGGGGACTCTTGACAGATACTGGCTCTCGAATAATTCGGAAAATCCCAATTTCCAGTGTGTGCCATTGGTAAAGGTAATAGTAGGAGAGAAAGAGAACCAGAAACCAGTGTTGTCCTCCAGGAAAGCGAGTGTAGCGTTTTTGATCTGATCGAGCACCGCAGTAGCCTGTGTCCGTGAGTGCATGGTATAGACGGTGCCGCGTGTCTCACTCTTCATCTGCTTCGGCTCGACCGTTTGCTCCCTCAGCACGAAGTCATCCTCCTTAAAGTTTTTCCTCACAATGGTGTAGGTGCTGTCGTGATAGACGTAGAACTGGCGGCTGGTGATGCCCTCCTGCTTCAGGATGGGCTGAATCATACGGGTGTAGGCCTCCTTGTCGAAAGGCACGATGTCCTTAATCGGCTTGTAAACGCTGTCGGGGGTGTATTCATATCTGAAGTAGCCAAAACCCTTCGGACTCCACTGGGATCTGTCATTATAGGGATATGAATTATAGCTAAAGGAAATTAATTCTGGAGCATTGATATAATCGACATCCCTGTTGTGGTGGTAGGTCGTCAAGGTGTCTCCATTCTGATATTCGCCAATGACAATGGCATAGCGCACGCTGTCAACTCCATTTCTGTGGTATTCCCAGACATAGCTCTCCAAAGCATTGTCAGTAAGCGCCTTGCAGGTGTTGCGTATGGCTTCATACACTTTGTTTTCCCGATTAATCCTATCTTGCAAGATGCTGTCATTCCTCTGGTTTTGCAAATCCTTTTTAGGGTCACCCGTTGATGGCGTCGGCAGGAAGTCGTTTGTCAACGTGCAGTGAATGTTAACTGTTTTATGGAGCTTTCCGTCATAACTATATGTTATCCGATCGGGAACAGAAGTTCCTATGTTATACACGAAGTTGGCGAGGCTGTCAATCATTGGATTGCCCTGCAACCGCTTCAGGAGGGTTCCCTGAGCCGTCGTGCTGAGGGATACGATGGTGGCACAAAGTGCAAATGCTATTCTTTTCATATCTTTTTGTTTTTGAATTTGCTATTATTCGTCTTCATTCAGAGCCATCACCACTTGTTGGCTCATGCGCTCACCTCGACTGCGGATTTCGTCGGTCAGACCCTTGAAGTCGGCTTGCAGACTGCCTTGCATCCGTGCCATCATTTTCATTTCCATCCGTCTTCTCTCTTCAGCGAAGGCTCTTTCTGCAAGTTCTACTTCTTCTATGACATCAGGCTCTTGCGTAATTGGTTCCTTCTCAGCTTTCGCCATATAGCGCTTGGGTAGTCGGGGCATCCGATACTTCTCCTTTATGATTTTCACGCTATCGGCTACCTCTGTGTCTTTCCCCTTCTGCAAAGGTTGTTCCTCCACCTCCTTAGTCTCTTTTTGCGGAACTGTCTTCGTGGTGTCTGTATGTGCCACAAGAACAGGAGAATCACCATATTGGATGTTGCGAACGCTACCCACGTAGAACAGCAGGGCGATACAAGCTGCAGCTGCGATGGATGAGACTGCATAGAGCCATAGCCTCCGATGATTCACAGCATGAACCGGGCTATCGATGCGCTTCATCACACGGTCGGTGAAGTCGCTGGGCATCTTAGGCAGTGTAGCCTCAAAGGATGCCTTTAGTTTGTTGTATTTCTTATCTTCCATGTTCTTTCTGTATGATGTATTGATAGAGTTTTTTCCTGATGCGGTGAAGTCGGGTGGCCAGCGTGCCGGCATCGGTGTCGGTGATGACGCTGATGACAGTGAGTGGCTGCACTTCGAAATAGTGTTGCTGAACAAGCAGACGCTCCGTAGGAGGCAACCTGTGGATAGCTTCTGTGAGCAGGCTGATGCGACGGTCGTCGTCGGTATCTATCACGCTGTCGGCCTCTTCGTCGGGTATGGCCTTCAGCGTCTGCTCATCCGCTTCGAGCCATACTTCGGGTTGACGTTTTATATAGTCGAGACAGAGTCTGTAGGCGATGCTGCGAAGCCATGTATAGAACGAACTGCGCTGAGCATCGTACTGCCCCAGCTGGCGATATGCCCTGACAAAGCAGTCCTGCGCTAATTCCTCAACGTCCTCGCGACAGGTCACCATCGTCGCAATGAAGGCGAAAAGTCGTCCTCCATACCGATCCACCAACTTAGCAAAATCAGCCTGATGACCGTGGCGTAGCACTCTGTCTATGAATTGCTGGTCTGTATCGCTTTGCTTCTCCATACATTTACATATACGACCAATAGAGGCTAATATTACATGGTTTAACGTATTTTACGATTTACATCTTATATCGGAGGTTCTTTTGATAGGAGATCATAGGGACTGGTGATTGATTTTTCCTCAAGAATCAAAGACCAGTCCCCTTGATCTTTCGAAGAGATGGGGACGATTTGGCCATCGGTGTTGCGAACGTATGAAAAAACGTCTTTTATGAATGACTTTTATAATATTCAGCGAATGATGCGTTCTTGTTTCTTTGATGACTGATTAATTTTGGCATGAGGGCGCAGGTCTTCTATGGAAATGGGCTTAGTAATACTACCCGTTCCGTTCATCCATTGGCTTGACTCAGCACTGGCCTCGTATACCTGAATGCACTTCACCGATGGGGGAAGTGGTGGATATACCAGCACGAATCGGATGGTCTCGTTCTTCTGTCCGTAAGTCAAAAAGCATTGATCTATGGGGAAGTGCTCTACACGTTGCAGCAGATAACGGTCTCCCGTATCGGCGTCAATAAGTGCTGAGCCTGTGGTGAAACGCCTGAACCACAATTCCTGTTTCTCAGGCACAATGTAGTCGAGGCAGAGGTAGGTGGCATCCTTGCAGCGATATATCGTATTGGGCAGACCCGTCATACTGCCATCTTCATTCTGTACATAGATGCCTTCTCCTTTTTGGGCCGTCTGTATGTGCGAGAACGCGGCAAACGAGCGGTCGTTATGCAAGTTGTAGTTGGGCCAAGCAGGGCGCTCCAATACAGGCTGTTTGTTCTCAGGGCGCTCGTCGTAGGCTATTCGAGCGGTGTGACAACTCGTCAGCACATTGGCTACTGCAATTATAATATTTATTCAAGTTTCGCAAGTTAAAAATTAGTTGAGATAAGGTCGCAAAAAAGAGCACAGGGATTTCCGTATGTCGCGGAAATTTT
>ONKY01000176.1 GCA_900318585.1 uncultured Prevotellaceae bacterium | reverse complement strand
ATGTGAATAATATGAATAATTTTGGCCACAGATAATAATTCACTATTTCTGGCCGTAATTATTCACATTATTCATATTTCTTTCATACGTAATGTTTTGGTTTGATGGTGCAAAGATAAAAAAAAATTACGAATTACGAATTACGAATTACGAAAATTTTGGAGAAAACCAAATAATTAAGGAAAGAAATAATCATAATTTACGTAAAAAGATACTCTCCCCCGCGGGGGAGAGTATCCTTTCAGATAAGTCCTGCGAAGGACATGCAGCTAGTCGTGCCAAGTGCCGTAAGAAAGGCGGTGAGTGCGGCGACAATCATCTTCACCGCCAGCTCAATCAATCGCTTCTTGTTCATCGTAAATTAATTAGTTTTTCATGGCTTGAGCCTAACCCCTCCCTAAAGGGAGGGGCCGGGGGGAGGGCCTCCTCCTTTTATTCGCTCTCGTCCTTAGCCTGCTGAATCTTCTTCTGGGCCTCGGTCGTCCAGCCAAGGGAGCCTTCCTTGTTCAGCTCATCCTTGCTGTAGTCGCCGGTGGCGACGGCCAGGAGCTTCAGCGACTTCACGGCTAATCCCGTGTAGACGGGGTTCTGCTTCGTGCCGCTGTTGCCGATGCCGATGGCAGCCTTCAGAGAACCGTAGCCGTTGGCGCCACCCTGATACAGGGCAGGCTGACCGTTACCCTCCACGGAGAGCTTGAAGATGGCCAGGTTGTCGATTTTCACACTGTAACCCTGCAGGGTCAGTTCACGGATACAGCCCACCATGTCGGTCAGCACACCCTGGATGCAGCCTGCGCTGTAGGGGGTGTTGTGCTCAGACATGTGCTTGGCGAGCTCGGGGAGGGTCAGCATCTTGATGATGTGAGCCTTCGGGTACCACTTGTTGAAGCCGGGAGAGCCGGTCGTGGTGTTTGTCTACACTAAAAAGTATCAAAGTATCAAAGTCTCAACTTGATGAGTGTGTGGAACTGCTGGATGCCCTGATGGTTGTTATCCAGGGCTTCCACCTCCTTCAGGTAACGCTCTGCCTTATTGCGGTCTCCCATGCCGTAGTAACCGAGGGCGAGCATGTACTTGCAGTGGATAAGGTTTTTCGTGTCCAAGGAGGAAAGCTGGTGCTCACCGCTTTCTTCCCAGATGAGGAGGTCGGGCAGGGAAACGGCGAAGTAGTCCATGGTCTGATGCTCAAAGACATGCTGCTTACCATAGTTAATGAGACGATAGAATCGTCCGTTGGCCTCGTCATGGCGTCCCAGCTTTAGTAACGCCATTCCCTGATAGAATATCTTGTCGGGTTTCGCATCATTGTAGTACATGGCGGCGGCAGGTTCCTGCGGTCCCTTCGTAGCTTCCTCCCAACACTCGCGGGCTTTGTCTTTCTGCCCCATGGCATCGTAGGCAATGCCGAGCAGGTAATAGAAGTCGTTCTCTTGAGCGCCAAAGAGCTTGCCCTCGCCAAGGTGGTGGGGATAGACCAAGCACTCCTGTAAAAGCTTAATGGCCTCGGTGTCTCTGGATTGTCCGGTATTTCCGGTCTTTGCGGAGAGTAGTTGCTTCGCGAGCTCCACACGGCAGATCTGGTACTGTGCAGGCACCTTGCCCTCGCCACCTTCCCAGGGATGGAACTGGTGGGCATCGAGCTTCTTCATTGCTTCTTCGTAGCGGCCGAGCTGGTTGAGCAGGGTAATCTCTTCTAAGACAAGGTCGTCGCGCTGGGCAATGAGCCTGGGATACTTCTGTAGGAAGTCAAGACGCTCCTGGTGTGGCCTGTGCAGCCGCTTATACAGCTGGTCAAGCTCCATGAGGATGCGGCTGTCGGTCTTGTCGAGTTGGAAGGCCTTTTCCATGTAAGCCACAGCTTCGTCCTGGAGACCTTGCTTATTGAACCGCGCCAGTGCGAGGTTGCGCCACACTGTGGGGAACTGCGGATCCAGATGTGCAGAGCGTTCCCAGTTTCCGATGGCCATGTCGTACTGCCGCTTGTCGTAGTAGAGGCAACCGAGGTAGTATGGAGCCTTGGCACCGCTGGGATAAAGGGCTTTTGCCGTTTCCAAGGCGAGGATGTCCTCCAAGCGGTTGGGGAAGCAACAGTCTGGCTTCGTGGCGTCGGCTTTCTCGAAGCAGGCCCTCGCCTCGTCTGTCAAGCCCTGCATTCCCTTTGCGAAACCTATATAATAATAGGTCATGGGCGACACGGCCTTCTCCTTTTCCGCCATCGTCCAGATGTCGATGGCTTCGCCGTAGCGTCCGGCATAGAGGTAGTCGAGCGCCAGCTCATCGTAATTCTGGCTGCTCTTCCGCAGGAGCTGCTTCAGTTCTTTCAGCAGATCTTTGTCCTTGGTCAGCAAGTACTGCTCGTAACGGATGCCGTAGTTGAAGTGGTCGAGGGCTATCGACTCCTTGATGAGCGAAAGGCGGTCGTTGAGCTCCTTCGACGAGCCCATCTGCAGCCCGCCCTTATGTTTGCTCTCCTGAATCAGTCGCAAAACGGCGGCTTTCAGCGCCCGTGCCTTGTGGTTGCAGCCGTTGAAGACAAGGCTGTGGTTCAGCTCGTCCAGCGCGTCGTCGTAACGTCCTTGACTTACGCTGATACAGGCGGCCTCGAAGTAGCCGGCATCGGCCCATGCCTTGCTCCACGTGGACTTCCAGAACAGTTCGTAAGCCTCCAGTAATTGACTATTTTCAGTTTTGCCATGTACCATTGGGGCTGTGCCCAGGTACCTCAGCGCGAGGGCGAGGTTGAAGATGGCTTCACTGTCGTAGGGGTTCGGATTGCGTTTCTGCCAGATCTTCACGGCACGACGCAGATAGGACTCTGCCTTGTCAAAACGTCCGCGGCGCAGATACCACAGACCCGTCTGGTTGAGGCAGCGCACGTCGTTGGGGTCGCGGCGCAGGGCTTCCTCATAGTAGTCGAGGGCACTCCACGTGGCGTGACGGTACTGCTCCAGGTGCAGCCCCGTCAGATAGAGCTGGTCGTTGGTCTTCGTGTCCACAGGCGGCAGGGCTGCCTCAGCGGCGTCGGGGATGGGGCGGATGTCATCAGGCTCGGCCGTCCATATCAAACGGCCTACTTGCAACAACAGTTCTTCCATCTTGGTTCCCTTCACGTCGACGGTCTCTTCAAACACTTCTTCCGGCGAAAGCGTCACCACCCTGTTGAAATACTCCTCGCCCTGCTTGTGGCGCAGCACGATGCGCACCTCTTGCTTCGACGTGGCCAGCACCTTGAAGCGGACTGCACTCCCAACGGCTCCCATGGAGGCTTCCTTAGACTCGCTGTCCATGGCGTCCGACAAGGGGGCGATATTGAGTATGAAGTCCTTTGAGGCCTGCTTCACCACACCCAGCTCACGGTAGGGCATGAAGTACTGCACGAACTGCTTCTCCTCGTAGGGCATGAGCCACGTGAAGTCGGGCTGGTTCTCTGTATAGACGCCCGCCATCAGCTCGATGTAGGGGCGGAAGCCGAGCTTTAACTGAGAAGTGAGAGGTGAGAACTGAGAGTTTGCTGCCGCCGTCCCATCAGCCGAAGGTATGGCGGTAGCAAACTCTAAACTCTCAACGCTACACGCTAAACTATCCGTCAGGTTACGGTCCCATGCACGTCCGAAGTCGCC
The DNA here is from genome assembly GCA_900318585.1 of uncultured Prevotellaceae bacterium. Taxonomy (GTDB): domain Bacteria; phylum Bacteroidota; class Bacteroidia; order Bacteroidales; family Bacteroidaceae; genus Prevotella. Next base: position 10,315 of record ONKY01000176.1, on the reverse strand, counting down.
GTTGCCCCAGGTCCACTGCTTCTTGCCGGGCGAGAAGTGGTGGGAGGCGACGTGCAGCATACCGCCGTGGCTGTCGTTCTCGTAGCCACCCTCGAAGTCGTACTTCGAGTTCACGGCCATGTACGACGTCGGCACAGGGATATTGCGGTAGTTTGAGATGTCCACGCCTGCCGAATAGTCCATCTTATAATAGGTACCTGTAGCGATGGGGAAGGTCGACACCGCCCGCTTGCCGTGGTCGAACACTGCATTCACGTCGGGCGGGAACACACTCTGGTAGGCATCGTTCACCTCCACGGCGGGGTTCGCCCACCAGAGGAAGGTCTGTGGCAGCGACGTGCGGTTGCTCACGCGCCCCTGAATCTCCAAGTATGCGCAGCCTGGTCGCAGGGTGAAGCCGGCAGCACCTTTCTGGTGGAACATCCGTTCCATCTCGTTCACCCATACCGTCACGCTTCCGTCCTCATTCTCCACGATGTCGCAGTCCACAGGCAGGTAGGTACTCGGACGGTGGTGCTGCGGCCAGTTGAACTCGATGCCGCCTGAGATCCACGGGCCGGTCAGTCCGACGAGCGCGGGTTTGATGACGTGATTGTAGTAAACGAAGTGGCGCTGCTTGACCTTGTCGAACGCCATCTGGATACGACCGCCCAGTTCAGGCATGACCATCACCTTGATATACTCGTTTTCCAAGAACACGACTTTCCATTCCTTCGGTGTCGGCTCGTTGGCTATTGACTCGATGACGGGATAGGGATAGACCACACCGCTACTGCCCTGATACACTCTGTTCTCCAAGAAGATGGGATTCTTCTCTGCCTTCCCTATCTCATACGTCGGGATGGTTACTATTTCTCTCCACGCTTTTACCATAGTATCATTTTGTTATTTTTCCCTCGTCCACAGATTCTTCACGTCCTGCCAGCGGTAATATGGCGGGCAGTTGGTCTTTACGGCAGGCACGGTGGTCTCGTTCTCGTTCAGCAGGAACTTCACCAGCACGTCGGCGGCACCCTCCTTTCGGTAGAACACCAGTTGGATATTGGCTGCCATCGGAATTATCTTGTCGATGGAGATGTATTTGTAGATGTTGTTGATGTCAGCCTTGCCTCCCCTGGCCTCCTTGAGTCCGAGGAGATAGGCCAGCGGCAGCACCGAGCTGTCGTGGCTGAAGCGCAGCGTGGCGGTAGGCACGCCCTTTTGGATGATTCTGTCTGCTGTGCTGACAATGCTGTCGAGCACTTCCTGCTGCTGCTGATAGTAGGGTGTGGAACCGGGCACCAGTCCCGTGTTCAGCAGCCAGCCGGCATTGTAGCCCGTCCACATATTAAAGAGCTCGTCCTTTGTAAAGACGTCCATGAGCGAGATCTCCAGCTCCGGCACGTTCTGCAGGTCCTCGGCTACGTTGTAGAGTGCTTCCATCAGCTCCCTGCCGTCCACGAACTGTGCGGCGCGGTCTGTATCGGTGAAGAGCGACGCCATCAGGCGGCGGGAGTCGTGGGCTCCCTCGAAGATGGCGGCGCGCTGCTGTTCGTAGCGGTCGCTCGCTGCGGTGACTGCCGGCTTGATGCTCAGGTCTTCCACCACGTACTTCATGTCGCGCTTGCTGGCATCCATCGTTATTTCCAGTGCCGGGTTCAGGCTCTGCAGCTCCTGGCAGAAATTGAACATACTCAGCATACAGCGTCGCGAGGTGGACGACTTGGCATCAATCTGCAAGGGCTGTGAGAGCAGTTCCGGGAAACGCTCGTACATGCGGTGGGCTATCTCGTGGTGCTGCCGTGCGCCGAGTTTCGACAGGTCGCCGTCGCGGTGCCAGGCGTCGGCGTAGCCCGTCCGCAGCTTAGCCAGCACCTCCTGTCCCTTGGCTGTCAGGATACCGAACTGTGCGGCACTGTCTAACTTATTGATGGCAGTAACATAATACTCATTGTTCGACATATAGCGCGAGCCGTGACGGCCGTAGTGGCTGATGTAGAAAGGAGCATAGCCCTCGGGCGCCTTCGTCAGCTTCTTGCTGGCAGGGCCCGGGTAGGCGAAGTAGTTGGAGCCTGTACGGTTGATGTCGCTGAATATCTCTTTCCGTGAGGTCTGTGCGAAGGTCGGGGTGGCCAGGAGGGCCGCCAGCCATATAATAGTTAGTCTGTAGCTCATGTCATACTATTTTTTGTAGGTGATGTTTGCATCTCGGAGCATATTGCGGTAGTAGCTTCTCACGTCCTTCCAGTGGTAGAAGGGATAGCAGTCGGTCTGGATGGGAACGGACGTCTCGTTCTCGTTCATCAGGAATTTGACGAGGATGTCGTCCGAGCCTTGCTTGCGGAAGAAGATCAGCTGAATGTTGCCTGCCATTGGTATCAGCCGGAAGATGGAGAAATAGTTGTGCAGGTTCTCCATGTCGTCCGTACCGCCGACAGCCTCCTTCACACCGAGGATAAAGGCGAATGGCAGCACGATGCTGTCGTGACCGAAGCGGAGGCGCACGCTGCTGTTGCCTGAGCTGATGGCAGCATCTGCCTCGTCTAAGAAGTTCTTCAGCAGCGGGTAGATGGCGTAGTAGCTGTGCTGCGAGCCGGGCATCAGCCCTTCCCACAGACACCAGCTGGCGTTGTAGACGAGGAAGCCGTCAATCAGCTCGTCGTCAGTGAACAGGTCATTGAATGACAGCAGAAGTTCCGGCAGACACTGCATGTTCGAGGCAATGTTCCACAGGCCATCAGCCAATTTGTAGCCGTCAATGAAGCCACTGACCGTCGTCGGGTCCTTAATCAACATGGCTATCTGGTTTCGGCCGTTCAGCTTCTCGTGACAGAAGCTGTCGAGCTTCTCGTAGAGCGCACCGTCAGTCTCCGACTTGGGAATGACGATGCTGTCGTTGGGGACGATGTAGTACATGTCGTGCTCGCTGGCATCCATCAGGATGTTGAGCGAGGGGTTCAGCGTCTTCAGCTCCTGGCAGAAGTTCGCCATACTGAGCATACAGCGCCTGACGGTAGAAGAATTTGCCTTGACGGTGATGGGCTGCATGAGCAGTGACGGATAGTTCACGCAGAGCCTGTGGGCGATGGCGCGGTGCTGGCGACCGCCCAACTGCGTCAGGTCGCCGGCGCGGCGGCGTGCGTTCTCGGCGGCAATCTTCAGTCTGACCAGCACATCCTTACCCTTGTCCGTCAGCCAGCCGTTGGCCTGGGCAGTGTCCAACTTCCCGATGATATACTTGTAAGGGTCATCGTCGGTCATGTAACGGGCACCGTGCCGACCGTAGTGGCTTACGTAGAACGGCTCGTAGCCGTCGGGCGCCGGTGTGACGTGCCCCGTTGGCTGCGGATAGTTACAATAGTTGCCGCTGGCCAGGTCGAGGTGTGCCAGCAGCTCGGCCCTCGATGTCTGGGCCTGTGCAGGGACGGCAAGGAAAAAGACTGCCGTCAGGTTGATGAAAGATAGTTTCATATACTTTGGTTCTATTTTGTTCTTATTCCTGTAGACCTTATCCCACCAGCTCCCGCTCTAACTGCTCCAGGCTCTTGCCCTTGGTCTCCGGGCAGCGGCGGAAGAGGAAGATGAATGCACAGACACAGATGGCACTGTAGATCCAGAACGTGCCGCTGCTACCCAAGGCGGCGTTCATGGAGGGGAACGAGAAGGTCAGCGTGCAGCAGCCCACCCACAGGGCAAACGTACACGTGGCCATTGCCACGCCACGGATGCGGTTGGGAAATATCTCGGCCAGCAGCGTCCATGTGACGGGGCCGAGGGTCATGGCGTAGACCGAAATGGCAGCCACGACGAGTACCACCATCATCACGCCCTTCACCTCGAGGAAGTAGCAGGTGCCCAGCGTCAGGTAAATCAGCCCTAAGCCGCCCGCGCCAATCAGTATCAGCGTGCGGCGCCCCCACTTCTCAATGGTATAGAGGGCCACGATGGTAAAGAGGACGTTGGCAATGCCCGTGATGACAATGTCAATAAACATACCGTCCACGTCGTAGCCGGCACCCGTGAATATCTCCTGCGCATAGTTGAAGATGACGTTCGTGCCGCACCACTGCTGGAACACGGCGATGACCAGACCGAGGAGCAGCACCTTGCGGTATTTAAGGGAAAAGAGAATCGTGAAAAGTGAATAATTTGCTGCCGCCCCAGTTTCATTAGCGGGTACCTCGGTAGGATATTTTTCACTTTTCACTTTTCCCTTTAACCTTAGGAATACGGGGCTCTCCGGGATGCAGAAACTCATCAGCAGGAACAGCGCCGCCGGCACTGTCTCTGCCCAGAACATCCAGCGCCAGCCCCACTCCACGTTCCACGCCTGGCTCTCGGCCACCGACGTGTCGCGGGCCAGCAGCATGTTTACGATCTGCGCTGCGAGGATGCCCAGCACGATGGCCATCTGGTTGAGGCTCACCATCCGTCCGCGAATCTCCGTCGGGCTGACCTCGGCAATATACATCGGCGACAGCGCCGACGCCACGCCGATGCCCACGCCGCCCACGAAGCGGGCAATGTTAAAGAGGGTGAAGTCGTTGAACAGGCCCGTGCCGATGGCCGAAGCCGTGAACAGCACGGCAGCTATCGTCAGCAGCGGCTTGCGACCGAACTTGTCGGCAGCAGCACCAGCCACCATCGCACCAATCAGGCACCCCACCAGCGCCGTCGACATGGCCACGCCCTGTAACAGAGGACTGTCGGCGATGGAGAAGTACAGTTCATAGAATGGCTTTGCTCCGCCAATCACCACCCAGTCGTAGCCGAAGAGCAGACCGCCCATCGCCGACACCGAGCAGATGAAATAGATAAACGCCTTGCTGTCTCTTTGCATATCTCTCCTTGTCTTAAGTTACAATAATAATAATCGACTGCAAAGTTACGAAAAGTCGAGCGCAAAACAAAAAAATTTATTTCTTTTTTGCCGAGACGGAGTAATTCGGCACTTGTGACGCTTGGCTTGTCCAAGAATTTCGCCCATATTTTTCGCAAAATATTGACTCCAAAGAAGCACAAAAGCGCCAGTATAAACGCTTTTTCTTCCCAAAAATTTGGAGAATCGGAATAAATTTATTACTTTTGCGGCATGAATGAAGACATAAGGGAAACTATCCACTCTATGGAGTACGACGAATACTATGCCAGTCTTGACGAAAAAACAAAGACCAAGTATGACTACGTGGAGATGATCATCAAAACTCAATACGTGGTAAACAAGAAGTTCGTCAAGAACCTTGATGAAACGGAATTCTATGAGGCGCGAATCTCCGTGGGCAACAATGAGTACCGCACAATCATTTTCGCCGTTGAGACGCCTTCGTTCATGGAGAGTAAACGTGTTATTTTCCTGAACTCGTTTTTAAAAAAAGGCACGAAGCAATATAAGGGCGAGATTGAAACCGCCCGACGAATTTTGAAACAATTTTTTTGAGGAGGACAAGGATATGACTAAACTTGATGAAAAGAAATTGGCCCAGCTGAAAACAGGGTCACAGCATTTTGACGAGAAGTACGGTCCTGCAGGCTCACCCAGCCGTGTAGAGTTCGAGGCAAAGGCAAAGGCGTGGTATTATGCAGAATTGTTGCGTGACGAACGTAAGCGCCAGAAACTAACTCAACAGCAGTTGGGCGAACGTATTGGCAAGAAGCGCGAATATATATCATCGCTTGAGCAAGGCCAAACTGATATGCAGCTTTCTACGTTCATGCTTATTGCAAATGCGCTAGGATTGCGATTTTCTTTGGTTGTAGGATAGGAGAATCCGTCGGAGCTGACGGGGCCTTAACAGACGGGGGCGGAGAAAATGATTACATTCTCCGACCCCGTCTGTTTATTCTTTTCTCCGCTCCGTATTCTTCTATTTCTTAAAGTATTTCTTGCTGTCAACGATATAGATACCATGAGGTAGGGCATTCATATCTTGTCTTGTTCCCCTTTTCACACCTTGCAAGGTGTAAATAATACCTTTAGCAGGGTAATTGGTCTTTGGGGATGTAATACCTGCAGAGACATCTCCTTCAATCTTCATCGACTTCATGCCCGACCAGCTATCCAGTATCCGCCAGTGGCTTAGGTCATCGGACTCGAAATCACCATTATGAACAAGATCAGTGTCTGAGCCTTTCTCCTTACATGAGACATTGTCAATATATAGCTTTCCACCTATCTGTCCGATAGCGAAAATCAGACAATCGTGATTAAAGTCGGCATTGAACTCCCAAGAATAATCCTGATAGTCGTTTGTAACAGTATAACTCGTCAGATACTGAACATCGGCACTATTACCCCACTGGTCTCGATTCGGACTGGCATCCCATCGGGGCCACAGGATACATTCGCCACTATTGTCGGCTTTGATGGTAGCCTTCACCACGTAGGTCCTGCCTTTTGTCATGGGTGTAGCCAGGTTGCAGAACAGCTCCTTATCCCAGGCATTGGCTCCCGCATCGCCATTATCCACAACGAGCACTCGGTTGGCACCCTGATCGGTAGTATTCACCTCCCAGCCGGCAAAACGGTCTTCAAGCGTGATGACACGGCTGTCGTTCATGCACTTGGTCCACTCCTCCTTGCTGGTCTTATCGACGAACTTGCCGTTCCATGTCTGATACCAGGGCATCCACCACGACCACACGGCATCTTCCTCGAACTCCTTGTCAATGTCGGGGATGGGACCGTTCTCAGAGAGGGCGATGAGTTTTTTGCCACCCGAGAGTGTCTTCAGCTTGCCGAACGCGGCGTAGTTGCTGGAATGGTCGTTGGCATTGTTATAGATGTCTATGGAAATGACGTCGTGGTAGGCTTCACCCGGATTCCAGTCGGCATCGTCGGTAGTGCAGGGGTTCCATACCCAAATGATGTTATGGACGCCCTTCACACAGACCATCTCGTCGAAGATCAGCTGGTAGAGCTTAACGTAAGGCTGGGCACCGCTGGCTCCCCACCAGAACCAGGCACCACTGGCCTCATGAAGCGGACGGAAGATACATGCGACACCAGCCTCCTGGAGTGCGAGGAAATAGTCGGCGACGGCATCGATGTCGCTGACGATGTTGGCATAGAGCTCGGAAGTGGTGTTCCAACTGCCATCAGCGTTCATGGCATCGGTAATCCTCATGGTACAAGCGTCTTTATTGTCGATCTTACAGTAGAATTCACCTGTCTTGCGACTGGGGTCGCGCCAATGCCAGGTGAAAGCAGGCAGACCGCCACGGCGGTAAGTATCCTTTGCCAGTTCGACGGCAGCATTCGTATATTCCTTATACCACTCCTCGCTGGCATGAAGGCCCGTGGCGTTCATAAAGTCGAATCCTATGAGAGCAGGGTACTTGCCTGATGCCTGATAGACGGCCGTCACGTCGTCGTGCCGGGTAACATCGCCACAGGCAGAAGTCATGTCACCGGTCATAATGCCCGAAATGGTCTTCTTCCCGAAGTTGTCGCGGAGGAAGGTGTAGACGGCCTTGGAACCGTCGGAGGCATTGGCGTCAACAGGTGCCCGTGCAATATCGAATTGCAACTCGTCGCTAACCCCTGCAATGCGAATATAGTCAATGCGGAACCAAGTCCAGTTTGGCGTGATGACTATGGTATTGTCACCTTGGTTCATGATGAAGTTGCCAGCATCAAGCTCTTCCAGAGCCGTCCCGCCCTGGAGGGGGCTGGCACTTCCGTTGACCTCGACATTGACAACCTTAGCACCATAGAGGCCATCGTAACAGACGTAGACCGTGTACTTGCCGGCACTTGCTGCGTTGTAGGTGAAGGTAATCTTGGCATTGCCATCCGTGAGTTCCAATGCCTGACCGCCGGAATACTTGCCGTCGTTGATCAGTTTGCAATTGGCATAGACAGCACTCTCAGCCTCGAGCTTTGTGTCAGGCTGAGCAAAGGCAGATAATAAAGAAATGACCGACAGGATCAGAAATAGTGAAATACGTTTCATTTTACTTAGTAGTTTTGTAGATACAACGATTGTTTTGGTATTGTCGCTGCAAATTTACAAATTTTGATTCTTTGTTCCAAACGATTGGGAAAATAATATGTGAATTAGCAATAATAATACCAACATCCAAGCTCAAGTGTGTGTGAATCAGTAGCGCATATAGGTAAAATCCAAAAAACACCCGCACGTGTCGCACGTGCGGGCATTTTTCAAATAATGGATAATGGATGATGGATCGCTCGGCATCCCGATAGGGTGACGCTTTGCCTGCAAAGAATGCATAATGCACCGCTCGGCGCTTTGCGACGCTTGCCAGAGCAAGAAAGAAAAGCACTCGGCCGAAGGACGCTTTCAAGGAAAGAACTTCAGAAACTTGTATTACAAATTTGCGGTAAAAATCCAAAATAAAGTGAAAAGTGAAAAATGTTTCACGGAAATTATGTACCTTTGCACCAAATTTCGCTCATAAAACGTGAAGCGACAATAGAAAAAGATAAAAGAGAAGGTAAACAAAAGATTGAATATGGGAAAGATTATTGCATTGGCAAACCAGAAAGGTGGCGTTGGTAAGACAACGACAACCATTAATCTGGCTGCCTCATTGGCAACACTGGAAAAGACGGTGCTGGTGGTGGACGCAGACCCTCAGGCAAACGCCTCCAGCGGTCTGGGTGTGGACATCAAGGATGTGGAATGTTCGCTCTACGAGTGCATCATTGACAAGACCGATGTCCACGAGGCCATCTATACGACAGACATTGAGGGCTTAGACATCATACCGAGCCACATCGACCTGGTAGGTGCTGAGATAGAGATGCTGAACTTAGAAAACCGCGAGAAGGTGCTCAAGCAACTACTGAGCCCGCTCCGCGAGGAGTATGACTATATACTGATAGACTGTTCACCCTCGTTAGGCCTCATCACGGTGAACTCGCTGACAGCGGCCGACTCGGTCATCATACCCGTGCAGTGCGAATACTTCGCGTTAGAGGGAATCTCGAAGCTGCTGAACACCATTAAGATCATCAAGCAAAAGCTGAACCCGAAGTTGGAGATTGAGGGCTTCCTCCTGACGATGTACGACTCCCGCCTACGCTTAGCCAACCAGATCTATGACGAGGTGAAGCGCCACTTCCAGGAGCTGGTGTTCAAGACGGTCATCCAGCGTAACGTGAAGCTGTCTGAGAGTCCTTCGCACGGTCTGCCCGTGATACTCTACGATGCTGACTCCACTGGTTCTAAGAATCACCTGGCACTGGCAAAGGAGATTATTAATAAGAAATAAGAGGTGAGAAGTGAAAAGCAACGGACTAAACGGACTGACACGGACAAAAGAAGAGTCCGAGACTGTCAGTAAAGTCCGAGGCAGAATAGGGTGAGAAGTGAAAAATAAGAAGTAAGATATGGCAGTAAGAAAGAAATATGCAAACGGGGTGCTGGGCCGCGGGTTAGACGACATCGGCAAAGGTCGCGGACTGGACGCGCTGATTGACACCGGCGCCGAAGTGAGCACACAGGGGTCGTCGAACCTCAACGAGGTAGCTATCTCGCAGATTGACCCGAATCCCAACCAACCTCGCCGCGAGTTTGACGAGGAGGCCATGCAGGAACTGGCATCGAGCATCCGCGAGATAGGCATCATACAGCCCATCACGCTGCGCCAGACCACTAACGGGCGCTACCAGATTATTGCCGGCGAACGCCGCTGGCGCGCCTCGCAGTTAGCCGGGCTGACGGCCATCCCCGCCTACATCCGCACCGTGGAGGATGAGAACGTGATGGAAATGGCTCTGGTGGAGAACATTCAGCGCGAGGACCTGAACGCCATCGAGATAGCGCTGGCCTACCAGCATCTGGTGGAGACGACGAAGCTGACACAGGAGAAGATTTCCGAGCGCGTAGGAAAGAGCCGCACGGCAGTGACAAACTACATGAGGCTACTGAAGCTGCCCGCCCAGATACAGATGGCTCTGAAGAACAGGGACATGGACATGGGACACGCCCGTGCACTGCTGGCATTGGACAGTCCATCGATGCAGCTGAAGCTGTTTAAGGAAATCCAGAAAAACAACTACTCCGTTCGTAAGGTGGAGGAGATGGTGCAGATGCTGAAGCAGGGCGATGACGTGCAGGTAGCTAAGCGGAAGATATCGGGCAAGTCGCAACTGCCCGACTCGTTTAACGCTGCCCGTGAGCTGCTGACTGGCCTGCTGAATCAGAAGGTACAGGTGACGTGTTCGCCTTCCGGCAAGGGAAAGATCACCATTCCCTTCAGTGGCGAGGAGGAGCTGCAACACATTATGGAGGCGTTGAAGAAGTGAGAAGTGGAAAGCAACGGACTAAACGGACTGACACGGACAAAAGAAGAGTCCGAGACTGTCCGT